>JAHBVS010000002.1:0-313452 GCA_019637445.1 Gemmatimonadaceae bacterium
ACGGCAGGTGCTTGGGGGGTGCGCTGATCGACATCGGCGCGCCCCCATTCACGTAGTAGTCCTCTGTGTCTCTGTGCCTCTGTGGCAAGAACTCGCCACTCAGATGGCGGCCGTGCGGCTGAGACCGCAGATTCATCGGATGCGCCTCGAAACCCGCTTTCGCCCTCTCGCGCTGCTGCTCGCGCTGATTGCCACGCCGCTTCTCGCTCAGGAGCACTATCCGAGTTCGTGGGATCCCGCCCTGTTGCGCCGCCCGGATGTGCGGGCCGCGCTCGGACACCTCGAGACCAACTTCCCGCAGCAGGTCGAGGAGTGGATCCGCATCGCGCAGATGGAAGGTGCGTCGCGGCACGAGCAGGTGCGCGGGGAATATGTGCGCGAGCAGATGCTGCGCGCGGGGCTTGTGGTGTCGGTGGACTCCGTAGGCAACGTGACCGGCATCCGCCGCGGCACGGGCGGTGGGCCGACCACCGTGTTCGCCGCGCACACCGACATCGCGCATCCGGTAGGCACCAACACCACCGTGCGCGTCACGGGTGACTCCCTCCACGCGCCCGGCATCTTCGACAACTCGGCGAGCGTCGCCAACATGCTCGCGATGATCCGCGCGCTGAACGCCGCGCGCGTCGTCACCAAGGGTGATCTCATCTTCGTCGCCACGGTGCAGGAGGAGATCGGCCTGCGTGGGATGGACTACTGGCTCCAGCACAACCCGCGGCCAGACCTGCTCATCGCAATGGACGGTGGGCTCGGGCCCATCAACTACGGCGCGCTCGGCATCTACTGGACGCGCTATCGCTATACCGCGGACGGCTCGCACACGCTCTATTCGCGTGGGCGGCCGACTCCCGTGCGAGCGCTCGCCGCGGCGATCGAAGGCATCTATGCGCTGCAGTTCCCGCCAATGCCGAACGGCGCGGTGGTCAACGTCGGTCAGGTGCACGGCGGCGTGATCTTCAACGGGATTCCACAGGATCTCTACTTCACGGTGGACCTACGCTCGCCGGACCCGGCGCTGCTCGACGCGCTGGACCGCAGCATCACGCGGATCGCCGAGGAGTCCGCGCGGCAGGCAGGCGTGGCCTTGGCGATTGAACGCGAGGTGAAGAACGGCGCCGGCGGCACCGAGGCGATGCTCGCCGGTGCGCGACGGCATCCGTTGGTGCAGACGGCGGTGGACATCCAGCGGCAGTTGGGCGTTCGCGTTGGGATGCCGGGCGCGCCCGAGGCAATCGCCACGGGCAGCACGGACGCGAACATCGGCGTGGTGATGGGGATCCCCAGCATCTCGATCGGGCGCGCGTACGGTGGGAACCAACACACGCTCACAGAGTGGGCGGACCGGCCGAGTGCGCTGCTCGGCGCCAAGCTTGCGCTCTTGTTGGCCGCGACCTTCGGCGACGGGATCCAGCCGCGCGCGGCGATGCCGACGCCTTAGCAGGCTACGGGACTCGGCCAGGAACTGCTTTGCCACAGAGGCACAGAGACACAGAGGTGTCGCGACGCAACCAGCCCTCTGTGCCCAGGCCAACCGCAACTTCGAAGGGGGCTCGGCGGACATAATCTGTCCACGAAGCCCCCTTCAAAGTTCAGTTGAGATCAGACACAGAGGCCAACGCGCACGCTCAACCCTCTGTGTCTCTGTGCCTCTGTGGCAAAACCTCGCCACACAGATCCATCCGCACCGCAGTTACATCGCAATCTTCCCTTGCTGCTGCCGGATCTTCTCCAGGTACTTCTGGAAGAAGTGCTTCTGGATGTCGTTCATGTTGATCTCACGACCCTGGATGTACGCCTGGTCGATGTTCGACATCATGTCCAGCGGCGTCCC
Source organism: Gemmatimonadaceae bacterium (assembly GCA_019637445.1). NCBI lineage: Bacteria > Pseudomonadati > Gemmatimonadota > Gemmatimonadia > Gemmatimonadales > Gemmatimonadaceae > Gemmatimonadaceae bacterium. Next base: position 1,832 of record JAHBVS010000002.1, read on the forward strand.
CGTCGTGATGAGCAGCGTCGCCTGCTTGCCCACCTCCAGCGAGCCGACCTTGTCCGCGATGCCCATCAACTCGGCCGCGTTGATCGTCACCGCCTTCAGCGCCTCCTCTTCCGGCAGGCCAAAGGCCACCGCAACACCGGCCTCCCAGGGGAGACGGTTGCTGTAGAGGCCACCCGCGCCGCCCGAGATGGCGAAGCGCACGCCTGCCTCGTGCAGGCGGGCCGGCATGTGGTACGCGCCATCATAGGCCTCGTGCTGACGGTCCGGCGCGGCCATCGTGCTCGTGAGGATCACCGGCACGTTCTCCGCCTTCAGGCGGTCGGCCACGTAGATCGCGTCGCGACCACCGCGGATGACGATGCGCAGTCCCTCTTCCTTGCCCCAAGTCAGGGCGTCGTTGATCTGCGCCACGCCCTCGGCCGCCACGATCACCGGGATGTCGCCGTTGAGCGCGGGAATCATCGCCGCCAGGCGCACGTCGCTGCGCACCTGCTGGCCTGCCTTCACCGCGTCACGGTAGGCCCGCGCCTCGGCGAAGTAGTCCTTCAGCTCCTGCACCTGCTCGGCGTAGGTCTTCGGCGCCTGCTGCGGGCCGCCGCGACCTCCGGGGCCACCGAAGAAGCGGCGCGGCCGGGCGATCGGATCCGGCCAGTTCACGTTCAGCGCCGCGGCGCCCTTCATCGACATCTCCTCCCAGGTCCAGCCCTCGAGCGACATCGCCGAGGAGAGGCCCGAGATGACACCGCCACCCGGCGTGGTGAACGCCACGAGCACACCGGCCGAACGCGTCGTGCCGATGTGCCGGCTCTCCGCGTTCACCGCAATCTCGGCGCGCACGTTCGGGTTGAAGTCGCCGATCTCGTTGATGTCGTTCGACACATCCACCGCGCCGATCTCGGTAATGCCCACGGTGCTGTAGGCATCGATGAGGCCCGGATAGATGTGCTTGCCCGTCACGTCGACGACCTTGGCGCCGCGCGGGATCTCCACGTTGCGGCCGACGGCCACGATCTTGCCGCCATCGAGCACGATGGTGCCGTTCTCGATGGTGCCGTTGGTGACGGTGTGGATCGTCGCGCCACGCAACACCACCGGCTCCGACTGCGGCGGCACGGTCATGCGTACCTGCGCGCCGGCGCCGGCCGCACCTGCAAACAGCAGGGCGGCGGCGCCGAGGAAGCTTCGCTGCATCGGATTCATCTTAGTGGTCCCCCTGCCCAGGCCCACGGGCCGGACGATTGGTGGGTGCATTGCCCTCGGTCCCGCCGGCGGCCAGCACCGCCTGGATCAACTGCTTGCGCTGGCGCTCGACCTCGACGCGCAGCAGCGCGTCCTCCTCGAGCGAGAAGTAGCGACGGCCGTCCACCCAGGTCTGCTCGGCCTTGGTGAACTGCGACAGCGGGTGGCCGTTCCAAATAACGAAGTCGGCGTCCTTGCCGGGCTCGAGCGAGCCCACGCGGTTGTCGATGGCCACCGCCTTCGCGGCCTGCAGCGTGATGGTGGACATCGCCGCCTCCTCCTCGACGCCCGAACGCAGGAGCTTGCCGGCCTCCCAGTTCATGCGCGTGGAGATCTCGGCGTCGTCCGAGTGCAGCGCCGTCACGACGCCGGCTTCCATCAGCAGGCGCGCGTTGTAATTCGTCGCATCGTAGGACTCGAGCTTGAAAGCGCCCCAGTCCGACCACACGATGGCGGCGACGCCGGAGTTCTTGAGCTCGGTGGCGATCTTGTATGCCTCGACGCCGTGCTGCAGCGTCTGGATGCGGAAGCCGAACTCCTCGGCCAGGCGCACCAGCGCGAGGAACTCGTCCGCGCGGTATCCGTGCGAGGCGACCAGCAGGCGCTGGTTCAGGATGTCGACCAACGCCTCCATGCGGAGGTCGCGGCGCGGCGGGATGCCAGCCTTCGTGCGGTCGGCCTCCCAACGCTTCCACTCCGCCTCGTAGTCACGCGCGGCCATGAAGTGGTCGCGGATGATTTCCTGCACACCCATACGGGTGTTGGGATAGCGGTTCGGGCTGCGCTTGGGGTTCTCGCCCAGCGCGAACTTCACGGTGCGTGGCGGGTTCTCGAACTTGAGTGCGTCGGGCAGTGCGCCCCAGCGGTTCTTCACGAACACGTTCTCGCCACCGATGGGGTTGGCCGAACCGTGCTTCACCATCTGCGACGTAAGCCCGCCGGCCAGCTGGCGGTACATCCAGATGTTCTCGATCGTGAGCACGTCGCCCATCTGCACTTCGGGGACGATGGCGAAGCCGCTCTCGTTCACCGAGCTGACGCCGGTGTGCGTGTGCGGATCGATCAACCCCGGCGTGACGTGCTTGCCGGTGGCGTCGATCTCCACCGCGCCGCGCGGCGCGGTCAGGCGCTGCCCGACCTGCACCACCTTGCCGGCACGTACCAGCAGGTCGGCGTTCTCCATCTTGCCCTGCGGGCCCTGCGTCCAGATGGTGGCGTTGCGCACCACCAGCACGGCGGGCTGCTCGGGCGGCGTGGCGCGGCCGAACTCCATCGACGGACGGAGCCACGGCAGCTCGATGTTCGGCACCTTGGCCGCCACCGTACCGCGCGCGGCATCGTCCACCTTCTCGGTGCGCGTGCCGCGATACGCCGGGTCCGAGCCGTTGGGCAGCGACATCCAGCCGAAGAACTCCTCACCGCGCACGTTGCCCGTGAGGAGGATGGTGCCCTGATAACCCAGCTGCTCACCATTGAAGGTGGCCTCGAGGCGACCCGTCTCGGAGATCACGCGCGCCGAGGCCAGGTTGATGGGGCGGCGGTTCGGCACCTCGACCGTGCCGCGCACGCGGTTGATCGGACCCTCGAGGCGCAGCGTCGCCGGGAATCCAGCGGCGTCATCGGTGGCGATCGTCCAGGTGCCGCGCGGGTCGATCTGCGGCGGACGGGTCACGCCGTAGCGCATGCCCTGCACCCACACATCGCGCACGCTGGCTTCGGTCGTGAAGAGGTCGCCGTCGGCGACGACGAGGTTTGCCACCTTGCCGGCGGCGATGGTGCCGTGCGTGCGCTCGATGCCCAGCCAACCGGCGGGCACCGTGGTGAGCGCGGCCAGTGCCTTGTCCGGCGCGAGTCCACGCGACACCGCGATGCGCAGGTTCGGCAGGAACTGGTTCAGCGACGACAGCCCGTCCGTCGTGATGGCGAAGGGCACGTTGGCCTCGGCCAGCTTGGCGGCGTTTGTCGGCGCCAGGTACCAGTGGCGCAGCTGCCCCAGCGTCACGTTGATCGCGGCCTCAGGCGTCGCGACCTCGGGTGCGTCCGGGAAGGTGAGCGGGATGATCAGCGGCTGCGTGCGACCCTTCAGCACGTCGATCAGCTTGTATTCCTCGCCGCTGCCGCGGAACCAGGGCGTGAGCTTGTAGTCCGCCGCGATCTTGTAGGCGCGGAGGTACTCCTCCTCGCTCGACGTCTGGAACAGCACCGCCTGGCGGCCCTGCACGGCGTCGCCGAGCGCGGCCAAGGCCTCGCTGGTCTCGGGCGGCAGGATCGAGCGGCCGCTCTTCTCGTAGGCGGCCCAGGCGCGGATGTACCACTCCGCATCCATAAAGGTCTGCTTCATCAGGGCCGTCGTGCCCATCGCCGAGTTCGGGTACATGCCCCCGAGCTGGAACGAGCGGTTGAACCCGATGGCCTGCACGAGGTCCGGGCGCAGCACGCGCTCACGGACACCGGCATCGCTGAGGTTCACGACCGAGGCCTTGCCGCGGAAGATGCCCTGCTTCGGGACGGCGAGCGCGGTGCCGAAGCCCAGCGAGCGCAGGCTCATCCGGCGGGTGCTGTCGTCCTTGAAGCTCGAGGTGGTGCTGTACCAGGCGCGCACCTGCGGATTCCAGTGCGTCGGGCCGACGTCACCACCCTCGGGCACGGCGTCCATGCCGAGGTCGGCGTGCGCATCGATGAAGCCGGGATAGACCGTCTGGCCGGACAGGTCCCACACGCGGGCGCCAGCCGGCGCCTGCCCGCGACCGACCGAGACGATCAGGCCGTTGCGAATGACGATGGTGGCGTTCTCGACCACCTGACCCGGCGCCGTGACCACGCGCGCACCGACGAGGGCGTGGAAGCCCGAGCCGTTGTCGCGAAGCCCCGTGATGGGTTCAGTGCGGGACGATTGCTGGGCATCGAGTCCGCTGGCGAGCAGCAGGGCGAGGCCCAGAAGGGAGCGAATCACTCTCACGTCGTACTCCGGTGGTGACCGCCGCCGCTGCGGCGGGTCGCGGGGAGAAGGAAGGGGGACCGTGAGGTCCAGGTCCAGCAGTCGTGCCGCCCCGAAGGGGGAGGCCGCTGAATCTATACGTCCTTGGGCACCGTGGATGTTGACCGGGGTGGTCGGGCGCCGCCGCGTGGCATCTTTCATATAGTGGTAAGTTGGTAGGACATGGTCTCCATCCTCGACATCATCGGCCCCGTGATGGTGGGCCCCAGCTCCAGCCATACGGCGGGGGCCTGCCGGCTCGGACTCGTGGCCCGCGACTTGGTGGCCGGCACCCCCGACAAGGCGCTGATCGAACTGCACGGCAGCTTTGCCCGCACCGGTGAGGGCCACGGCACGGACAAGGCCATCGTCGGCGGCCTGCTCGGCTTCCGTCCCGACGACGAGCGACTGCGCGACGCGCTGAACATCCTGGAGCGCGAAGGCCTCGATTGGCGTTTCGAGAAGACCAGCCTCGGCGACGAGCCCGAGGTGCATCCCAACTCCGTGCGTATCACCGTCACGCGCGAGCACCGGCACCACGTGATGCTCGGTGCCTCACTCGGCGCCGGTCGCATCAAGGTCTCGCAGATCGACGGCTATCCCGTCGAGGTCGATGGCTCGCACCACACCATCGTGATGGTGGCCGAGGACGTGAAGGGCAGCATCGCACGCATCGCGACGTTGCTCAGTGATGGCGGCGTGAACATCGCGACGCTGCGGCTCTCGCGGAAACACCGCGGTGGCGATGCGTTCATGGTGATCGAGGTGGACGAGCGGCCACCTGATGAGGTCGGTGCCGCGCTCAAGGCGCTGCCCTGGGTGCGCTGGACGCATCGCATCGACAAGGTGGGCGGCTGATGTACCACTCACTCGCCGAGGCGATTGCCGACGCGGAACGCCAGGGCAAGACGCTGGCCGTCTGCGCGCTCGAGATGGAAGCGCGCGACCAGGGGCGCACGGTCGAGGACATCCGCGAGGCGCTGGGTCGCGCGCTGGCGGTCATGCGGCACGCCGTGGAGCAGGGGCTCACTGGTGATCTGCGGTCCACGTCGGGGCTCGTCGGCGGCGATGCGGCCAAGCTGCGCAGTGGACCGGCGGGTCCGTTGCACGGCACCGTGTTCCGCGACGTGCTGATGCGCGCACTGGCCGTGCAGGAGGTGAATGCGGCGATGGGCGTGATCGTCGCGGCGCCGACGGCAGGTGGCGCGGGGGTGTTGCCCGGTGTGCTGCTCGGGCTCGCGGCGAAGCACGACCTGGCCGATGCGCAGTTGGTGGATGCGTTGGCGACAGCAGGACTGATTGGCGCGGTCGTCGCGCAGCGCGCGTCGCTTTCGGGTGCGGAAGGCGGCTGTCAGGCCGAGACCGGTGCCGCGGCGGGCATGGCGGCCGGCGCCGCCACCGAGATGCTCGGCGGGACGCCCGCGCAGGTAGGCACGGCGGTCGCGCTCGCGCAGCAGGGTACGCTCGGGCTCGTGTGCGATCCGCTCGGTGGCTTGGTCGAGTTGCCCTGCGTCTTCCGCAATGCCACCGGCGCAGCGATCGCGCTGGCCGGCATCGAGATGGCGCTGGCGGGCATCACCTTCGCGATTCCAGCCGACGAAGTGATCGACACCATGGGCGAGATCGGCCGTGAGATGGACGTGCGCTACCGGGAGACGGCGGGCGGCGGGTTGGCGGCGACGCCGACCGGGCGCAGGCTCGCCAAGGAACGGTTGGTGGAACTGAAGAAACGGTGAACGGTGAACGGTGGACGGGGCGAGGCCGTGCGGCCTCGCCTGTGCGGATCCTCGTCACTGTGGCGCTCGTTCTCCCGTTGCTCGTGGCGACGGTCTACTGGGTCGAGGCGGAGAAGGAGGCGCGCGTGCTCTGCGGGCTGGCGACGGTCAGCACGCCGGAGTCGGAGGTCCAACGGATGTTCGGGACGGCGACACTGCTTCGCGTCGAAGCCACCGTAGAGGGGACGACGCGTGAGCTGCGCGCAGCCAGCCCGATGAACCTAGGGCTGAGTGGTTGCACGGTGACAATGACGGATGGTGCAGTCAGCGCCACGGTGGCCTGGGAGCACTTCCGGAGCTCGGGCGCGGCGAGTCTGGTCCTACTCGTCGGTCTGCCGATCACCGCCGTCTCTTCATTCCGCGCGATCGCCGCCGCGCGCCGCCGCGGAAAGGACGGAGGCCCGGCACCGGCAAGGAATCGCCTTCGAGTCCTGGCCACGAGAGTCGGCCTCACACTTATCGCGATGGCGACTCTCGTGCTCCTCCTCGGCGCCCCGTCCTGACCGTACACAGGCGAGGCCGCACGGCCTCGCCCCCTTCATCCTCCACCCTTCATCCCTAGACAGAACCCCCGCGACCACTGAAACTTCGTAGCACGCAGCACCGTCCGGACAGATGACTTCTTGAGTGGAGCCATATGGTCACGCCCGAACAAATCGACGGCTTCCTTGGCCGGCTTGCCAGCGAAGGCGCATCCTATGAAGAGCTCGAGCCCGGGCTCTGGAAGGTGCAGCCCGGCGGCGAGCTGGACCTCACCGTGGTGGTGCATCACTCGCCGCCGGTCGTCGTGCTGCGCGTGAAGGTGATGGACCTGCCAGCCAACGCGAATGGTACCTCCAAGCTCTGCCGTCGCCTGCTGGAACTGAATGCCACCGACCTGCTCCACGGCTCCTACGGGATCCAGGGGAACGAGGTCGTGCTCACCGAGGCGCTCGAGCTCTCCCACCTCGACTACGAGGAGTTCCTGGCCTCGTACGAAAGCCTTACGCTCTCGCTCGCCGGCCATCTCCGCGAGCTCGCCACTTTCCGCGAGGCCCGCTGATCCCATGGGCATCTTCGACCGACTTGCCACGCTGCTGAAGTCCAACATCAACGACCTGATCTCGCGCGCCGAGAATCCGGAGAAGATGCTGGATCAGATCGTGGTCGATATGCAGAACCAACTGGCGCGGGCCAAGCAGCAGGTGGCCGCCGCCATTGCCGACGAGAAGCGCCTGAAGGACCAGTTCGAGGCCGAGTACAAGCAGTCGCAGGACTGGGAGAACAAGGCGATGCTCGCCGTGAAGGAAGGACGCGACGACCTGGCCAAGCAGGCGCTGCTGCGGCAGGCGGAGCATATGGAGCATGCGCAGACGCTCGAGGCGACCTGGCAGTCGCACGTCTTGGAGACCGAGAAGCTCAAGAACTCGCTGCGCGACCTGAACGACAAGATCCAGGAAGCGAAACGCAAGAAGAACCTCCTGCTCGCGCGCCAGCGCCGCGCGCAGGCGCAGCAGAAGATCTCCGAGACGATGTCGTCGATGTCCGAGAAGTCGGCCTTCGAGGCCTTCGCCCGGATGGAGGAGAAGATCGGGCAGAACGAGCGCATGCTGAAGGCGAGCAACGAGATCGACGAGGAGTTCAGCGGCGATCGGCTCGCGGGCGATTTCAAGCGGCTGGAGAAGGTCGCCGGCTCGGCCAACGCCGACCAGCAGCTGCTGGCGCTCAAGCAGAAGATGGGCCTGCTGCCCAGTGGGTCACCGGGCAAGCCTCGACAGCTCAATGCCGGCGAGGAAACGGTGGACGCGGAGATCGAAGAGGACAAGAAGTAAGCGAGAGGGCGCCGGAGTGATCCGGCGCCCTCTGCGTTTCCGCTGCATTAACGCTGTGGCTGGCATCGCGCCGATGATGAAGTGCCGCGCGCAGGTCGTACCCTGTCGCCTGTGCCGACCACCCCAATCCTCGAGATGCACGCGGTCACGCGTCGCTGGCGCCCCTCTCCCCTGGGTGGCAGTGACGAGCGCCTCGCGCTCGCGCCGCTGTCATTGGAACTGAAGAGCGGCGAGCTGATGGCCGTCGTCGGCGCGGCAGGCTCTGGCAAGAGCACCCTCGCACTGCTGGCGGCGGGCAAGGTCGCACCGAGCTCGGGGATCGCCCGCTGGTGCGGTGGCCCCGACCCTGCAGCGGCGAGGCCGCAGCTCATCGGACCTCGCCCCTGGGAATACTCCTTCCTCACCGTGCGGCAGGCGCTGGCCTTCCACGCCGATGTGCTCGCGCTGCACGACGACGCGCTCGCCGCACCCACGCGCTTCGTGCCGCTGATGCGCGAGGTCGGGCTGCGCGGACTCTCGCGCGTGCGACTTGGCGCCCTGGGCCCGTTGGACCAACTGCGCATCACCATCGCGCAGGCGCTGCTGGCCAAGCCGCGTCTCATCTGCATCGAGGAGCCGTTCGTGTTCTGCGGACCCGCCGAGCGTCGCGAGGGCGTGGCGCTGCTGCATCGGCTGGTCGGCTCCGGGCTCGCAATCCTGGTGACCGGCCGCACCGTGGAGACCTGTGGCGGCCAGGGCACGGCCGACCGCGTGGTGATGTTGCGCGACGGCATGATGCTCAACGCCGAGCCAGCTCGGCCATCGCAGATCGTGCTGGACCTCAAGGTGCCCAGCGCGGAGGAGGCGCTGCGGCGGCTCAGCGCGCGCCTGCCGAGCGTGCGGAAGCGCGGACGGCGGCTGCGGGTGACGCTCGAGGAGCTTTCACCAGAGGCGGTGCTCGCGGTCTGCCGCTCGGAAGGGGTGGAAGTCCGCGCCTCACGCGTCGCTGAGGAGCCGTTGCCACCTCGCAGTGAGGACGCGGGGGAAGGCCCCACGCCGTTGCCGCCCCTCCCGCCGAGTCCCTAGCTTTGGGGATGCCGGAGTTTCGTCTCTACAACACGATGTCGCGCCGCGTCGAGGACTTTGCGCCCGCCGACGGCGACACGGTGCGTCTCTATACGTGCGGGCCGACGGTCTATAACCCGGCGCATCTGGGAAACTTCCGCACCTTCCTCTTCGAGGACCTGCTGCGGCGCGTGCTGCGCCTGCGCGGCTGGAAGGTGGAGCAGGTGATGAACCTGACGGACGTGGACGACAAGATCATCGTGCGCGCCTCGCAGCAGGGGAAGACGATCCACGAGGTGACGGATCCGGTGGTCGAGGTCTTCCACGCGGACCGGAAATACCTGCGCATCGAGGATGCCGAGCATTATCCGCGGGCGACAGCCTACATCCCGCAGATGATCGCGCTGGTGGAGCGTCTGATTGCCAACGGCGTGGCCTACGTGGCGGAAGACAAGAGCGTGTACTTCGCCATCACGAAGTTCCAGGGCTACGGGAAGCTGGCGCGGCTGGACACGATCGACGTGCAGGTCGGCGCGCGCGTGGCGCAGGACGACTACTCGAAGGAGAACGCGCAGGACTTCGCGCTCTGGAAGGCGGCGAAGCCTGAGGACGAGGCCTGCGGTGCCGCCTGGGATTCGCCCTGGGGCCGCGGACGTCCGGGCTGGCATCTCGAGTGCTCGGCGATGGCGATGAGCATCCTTGGTGAGACGCTGGACCTGCACTGCGGCGGCATCGACTTGATCTTCCCGCACCACGAGGACGAGATCGCGCAGAGCGAGGCGGCGACGGGCAAGGAGTTCGCGCGCTGCTGGTGCCACGGGGAGTTCCTGCTCACCGAGGGCGCGAAGATGGCCAAGCGCGTGGGCAACGTGCAGAACGTCGAGGGGCTGCGAGAGGCGGGCATCAGCGGGCCGGCCGTGCGGCAGTTCGTGTTCAGCACGCACTATCGCAAGCAGCTGAACCTCTCGGGCGATGCGCTTGAGGGCTCGATGGAGGCGGTGCGTCGCATCGCGGACTTCGCGGAGCGGTTGGCGGGCGCCAAGGGCGGCACGCGCGGGCTTGAGGACGCGGCGGACCGGCTGGAGACGGCGGTGCGCACGGCGTTGTTCGACGACCTCAACGCTCCTGAGGCGATGGCGGCGCTGTTCGAGTTTATCAGGGCGGCCAACAAGGAACTTGACGCCGGCGGCACGGATCAGGCTGCGCTGCGCCGCGCGCGCGACGTCTTTGCGATGGTGGACGGGGTGCTGGACCTCGTGCCGGACAAGGTCGAGGCGGACGCCGAGCTCTCGGGCTGGGTGGAGCAACAGCTTCAGGCGCGCAAGGAAGCGCGGGGACGGCGGGACTTCGCCGCGGCGGACGCGATCCGCGTGGCGCTCGACGAGAAGGGGATCGTCATCGAGGACACGCCGCAGGGGACGCGGTGGAAGAAGCGTTGAGGCGCCGAAGGCGCCTCAACGGCTGACGAAGGACGAAGGCAGCAGGAGGTGAGGCCGTACGGCCTCGCCACTTTCGTCCTCCGTCCTTCGTCGGCCCTCGATTGAAAACCGGTCGAGGCCCACTTAACTTGCCCTTTCGCGTAGGGAGAGTTTCGCTGACGTAGCTCAGCTGGTAGAGCACCCGATTTGTAATCGGGCGGTCGCGAGTTCGATCCTCGCCGTCAGCTCTTGCCGGAAGGTCTGGGCACGATGGTCGACGCGATTGGGTGGGGTACCCAAGTGGCCAACGGGAGCAGACTGTAAATCTGCCGGCTTATGCCTTCGAAGGTTCGAATCCTTCCCCCACCATTTTGGACGAAGGACAGCGAAGACGAAGGACGGAGGTTGTAGGAGGCGAGGCCGTACGGCCTCGCCACTTCCGTCCTCCAACCTTCGTCGGTTTCGGCAGGATGCGGTCGGAGTGGGCCGTACCTTGGGATGCGGGACGAAGTAGTGCGGGAGTAGCTCAGCTGGTAGAGCGCAAGCCTTCCAAGCTTGATGTCGCGGGTTCGAGCCCCGTCTCCCGCTCTGTCGTAGGACGAAGGTGGACGGACGAAGGACGAAAGTGCACGCATAGCTCAGTCGGTAGAGCACATCCTTGGTAAGGATGAGGTCACCGGTTCGATCCCGGTTGCGTGCTTTCTCTAGGTAGAAGGATGGAGGACGAAGGAGGGCGGGCCCTGCGGCCCGCCCTTTCCTTTATTTGGTCCTCTGTGTCTCGGTGCCTCTGTGGCAAGCAGTTGCCGTTCTCAACGATGAGAACGCGCCCGGACGAGCGGCCCGGGAAGGGGCGCCCAGCGACCGAAATGGCGCTAGCGCAGGGACTTGCAAGCGCCCGCTTGCCCCCCTACCTTTCAAGGCTCGCCGCCTTGCGCCCAGTTGGGGGCAGGGTGGCCCGCCGCGTCCGCGTCCGGACGTGGCTGCAAAACGCCAGACCCGAGAGTGAGCCATGCCGCGCGACAAGATCATCCTCGCGTGCAGTGAGTGCAAGAATCGCAACTACTTCACCACCAAGAACAAGCGCCTGCACCCGGAGCGCGTCGAGTGGAAGAAGTATTGCCCGCGCTGCAACAAGCACATGCTCCACAAGGAGACGAAGTAAGTGGCCGGCGAGGTCGTAGCCCAGCAGCCGAGCCTGCCGAAGCGCATGGTCGGGTTCTGGAACGACGTGGTCGCCGAGATGCGCAAGGTGACCTGGCCGGACCGCCCGCAGGTGCAGCAGCTGTCCATCGGCGTCATCGTGCTGTCGCTGGTCATCGGCGGCGTCATCTGGCTGCTGGACCTGATCTTCCAGGCCCTGCTGGTGCGCGGGATCCCGTCGCTGTTCGGAGCGTAACCCGTGCCCCATCGCTGGTTCGCAGTCCAGACCACGAGCGGTCACGAGAACAAGGTGCGCACCCTGATCCAGCGGAAGATCGACGCGGATCCGGTGGCGGCCGAGGAACGGCGCATCCGTGAGGTGCGGGTCCCGACCGAGCAGGTGGTCGAGATCAAGAACGGCAAGAAGGTCACCGTCGAGCGGAAGGTCTACCCGGGCTACGTGCTCGTGGAGATGGCCCTCTCGGAGGAGACGCTGCACACGATCAACGCCATTCAGGGCGTGATCAAGTTCGTGGGCAACAAGGATCGCGAGCCGCAGGCGTTGCGGGACGACGAAGTGAACCGACTGCTGGGTCGCGAGATCAAGGAAGAGGAGGCCGCGCCGAAGGAGGAGATTCCGTTCCTCGTCGGTCAGGCCGTGGCGATCACGGACGGTCCGTTCTCGGATTTCAACGGGACGGTCGAGGACGTGATGGCGGATAAGGGGAAGGTGCGGGTGAGCGTCAGCTTGTTCGGACGGCCTACGTCGGTCGAACTGGATTATCTCCAACTGAAGGCTCACTGAGGATACGGGAAGTTGTAAGTCATGAGTTATGAGTCGTGAGTAGTGACTCATCACTCACAACTCACAACTCACCACTGCAGTTCGATGATGCCCTTGCGCGGGGCAGAGGCGTGAGTGACATCCGCCTTGAGGAGCGCACCGTCGGCTACCACAACGACGTCAAAACACACCGTGGGAGTCAGCGCACTGCGCCAGCCTGTCCGAAAGCCGGACACGCCCGCGGGCGCTCAACGTTCCTAGCGAGGCAGTAATGGCCAAGAAGGTCACCGGTTTCGTCAAGCTGCAGATTCCTGCAGGCAAGGCGAATCCGGCCCCGCCGGTCGGTACGGCTCTCGGTCCGCAAGGCATCAACATCATGGCGTTCTGCAAGGAGTTCAACTCCAAGACGCAGGGCCAGGATGCGATCCTTCCGGTCGAGATCACCATCTATGCCGACAAGTCCTTCACCTTCATCCTGAAGACGCCGCCCGCGGCGTTCCTCGTGAAGAAGGAAGCTGGTATCGAGAAGGGCTCGGGTCAGCCGAACCGCAACAAGGTCGGCTCGATTACCCAGGCGCAGGTCCGGAAGATCGCCGAGATGAAGATGCCCGACCTCAACACCGATTCGCTCGACAGCGCCATGGCGATGGTCGCCGGCGCCGCGCGGTCGATGGGTGTGGAGGTGAAGGGATGAAGACGCACGGCAAGAAGTACCGCGCTGCCGCCGCCAAGCTCACCGCTGGCGCGCTGCACACCCCCAAGGCGGCCCTCGAGGCCGTGAAGGGTTCCGCGTTCGCCAAGTTCGACGAGACCGTCGAAGTGGCGGTGCGCCTGGGCGTCGACCCCCGCCACGCCGATCAGGTCGTGCGCGGCACCGTCGTCCTGCCGGCCGGCACGGGTAAGGCCGTGCGCGTGCTGGTCATCGCCGTCGGCGAGAAGGCCAAGGAGGCCGAGGACGCCGGCGCGGATTTCGTCGGTACCGAGTTCATCCAGAAGATCAAGGATGGCTGGACCGACTTCGACGTCATGATCGCCACCCCCGACCAGATGGGCCAGGTCGGCCAGCTGGGTCGCGTGCTGGGCCCCCGCGGCCTGATGCCGAACCCGAAGGCGGGCACGGTGACGTTCAACGTCGGCCAGGCCGTGAAGGAGACGAAGGCCGGCAAGATCGAGTTCCGCGTCGACAAGGCCGGCAACGTGCAGGCCGCCATCGGCAAGGTCTCGTTCGGCCTCGAGGCGCTCGAGACGAACTTCGGCGCCTTCATGGACCAGATCATCCGCTCGAAGCCGTCCGCGGCGAAGGGCGTCTATGTGAAGACCGTCGCGGTCAGCTCCACCATGGGGCCTGGCCTGCGCATCGATACCACCCCGTACCGGTAAGCCAACGATGAAGCGATCCGACAAGGACCAGCTCGTCGCCGAGCTGAAGGCCAAGCTCGATGGCGCCGACGCGGTCTACTATACCGACTTCACCGGGCTGAACGTGAAGGCGATGACGACCCTCCGCCGCCGCTTCCGCAAGGCCGGCGTGGAGTACGTGGTCATCAAGAACACGCTCGCCCTGCGTGCGGTCAACGAGGCCGGCCTGACCGGCACGAAGCTGAAGGGCCCGACCGGCGTCGTCGTGACGAAGGATGCCATCGGCGCCGCGAAGCTCCTCAGCGATTTCGCCAAGGAGAACGACTCGAAGCCTGCGATCAAGGGCGGCATCTATGAAGGCGCCGTCATCGACGAGGCGACGGTCAAGAAGCTCGCGTCGCTTCCGACGCGCGATGAGGCCCTCTCGATCCTCGTCGGCACGTTCAACAGCGTGCTGATGATGTTCGCGCTGGCGCTCGATGCGCGGAAGACGCAGGTCGAAGGTTCAAACTGATTTCCCCAGGCGTCTGCCTGATCACACGCCCCTCAGGACCCCTGGGGGAACACCTTTGGAGAATGGAACAATGGCTAACGCGACCCTGAGCAAGGACGAGATCCTCGAGGCGATCGGCAACATGTCGGTCATCGAGCTCACGGACCTGATCGAGGCGTTCAAGACGAAGTTCAACGTGACCATCGCTGCCGTGGCCGCTGGCGCCCCGGCGGGTGGCGCGGGTGGTGGCGCCGCTGCCGCCGAGGAGAAGACGGAGTTCGACGTCGTCCTCAAGGAAGCCGGCGGCAAGAAGATCCAGGTCATCAAGGTGGTGCGCGAGCTCACCGGCCTTGGCCTGAAGGAAGCCAAGGACATGGTGGACGGCGCGCCGCAGACCCTCAAGGCCGGCGTCTCGAAGGACGAGGCCGCCTCGGTCAAGGCCAAGCTCGAGGCCGAGGGCGCGGTCGTCGAGATCAAGTAAGGGCCGATGGCTCACGGGCGGGCGCCATCCGGCGCCCCCCGCGATCCCTCACCCTTGCTTGGTTTTGAGATGACCCCACTGCAGTCCACGCACATCTGAAGAACCTTTCGCTCCGCTCCGCCCGGACCTTCCGGGCGGGGACGGGGCGGTTTTCGCCTGTCTTTGGGCCATCGCCCAGGTCGATATGATCACGCAGATCTCCTTCGGAAAGCTCGAGCACGGCATGCAGATGCCGCACCTGCTCGACATCCAGACGCAGGCCTTCCAGTCGCTCCTCCAGCTCGACGCCGCGGCGCATAACCGCGAGGACGTCGGACTCGAGCGCGTCTTCAAGGATCTCTTCCCCATCACCGACGTCCACGAGAACTTCTCGCTGGACTTCAAGCGCTACACCCTCGGCGAGCCCAAGTACTCGGTCGAGGAGTGCATCGAGCGCGACATGACCTACTCGGCGCCGCTCAAGGCGACGCTGGTGCTCACGGTCTATGAGGAGAACCCGGTCGACGGGAAGAAGCGCCTCAAGAACCAGATCGAGAAGGAGGTCTACCTCGGCGAGCTGCCCCTGCTCACGAACCTCGGCACCTTCGTGATCAACGGCGCCGAGCGCGTGATCGTCTCGCAGCTGCACCGCTCGCCGGGCGTGGTCTTCGAGGAGAGCACGCACCCCAACGGGCAGCGCCTGATCTCGTCGCGGATCATCCCCTTCCGCGGCAGCTGGGTGGAGTTCACGGTGGACATCCACGACGTGATCTTCGTCCACATCGACAAGAAGAAGAAGTTCCCGGCCACGGCGCTGCTCCGCGCCTTCGGCTACGGTAACAACGCGGACATCTACCGCCTGTTCTTCGGCGTCCGTGAGCTGGACATCACGAAGCGCAAGGAAGGCCGCGACCGCGAGGTCATCGGCGCGATCATCGCCGAGGACATCGAGCTCGAGGGCGAGAAGGTCGAGATGCCGGCGCCGGAGCCGGGCAAGAAGGCCAAGAAGGAGACCAAGAAGGCCCGCGAGGCGCGCGAGCGCGCCGAGGCGGCCATGCTGGTCAAGCAGGGCGACGAGCTGACGGAAGAGGTGTTCAACCGCCTCCGCCGCCAGAAGATCGACAAGATCAAGGTCTTCGCCTCGTACCAGGAAGTGGACGTGCGCGAGGAGCTCGATGCCTTCGAGCGCCAGGAGCGCCCGTCGCCGCGCACGGTGGCCCTCGAGGTCGTGGATCCGTCCACGGGCGAGGTGGTCGCCGAGCCGGGGCAGTCGCTCAACGTCACGCTGGTCCGCAAGCTGCGGAAGCTGGAGGTCGCCAAGGTCTCCTGCTTCGTGGCCTCGGGCCGCGCCGAGAGCACGCTGATCCGCAACACGCTGGCCAAGGACCCGACCAAGTCGGAGGACGAGGCGCTCAAGCAGATCTACTCGCTGCTCCGGCCGGGCGACGCTCCGAACAAGGAGACGGCGAAGCAGGCGCTGGAGCGGCTGTTCTTCTCGCCGAAGCGCTATGACCTCGGCCGCGTCGGGCGCTACAAGATCAACCAGCGCCTGCACCTCAACACGCCGGCCAGCCACACGGTCCTCACCACCGAGGACTTCATCGCCATCATCCGCTACCTGGTGGAGCTGCAGCAGGGCCGCGGCCACGTGGACGACATCGACCACCTGGGCAACCGCCGCATCCGCTCGGTGGGCGAACTGATCGCCAACCAGTTCTCCGTCGGCCTGTCGCGCATGGCGCGCCTGGTCAAGGAGCGCATGAGCATCAACCAGGACAGCGAGAAGATCTCGCTGGACGACCTCGTGAACGCCCGCACCGTCTCGGCGGTGATCCAGGCCTTCTTCGGCTCGTCGCAGCTCTCGCAGTTCATGGACCAGACGAACCCGCTGGCCGAGCTCACCCACAAGCGCCGTCTGTCGGCGCTGGGACCTGGCGGCCTGACGCGCGAGCGCGCGGGCTTCGAGGTCCGCGACGTGCACTACTCGCAGTACGGGCGCATGTGCCCCATCGAGACGCCGGAAGGCCCGAACATCGGCCTCATCACGTCGCTGGCCTGCTTCGCGCGGGTCAACGACCTCGGCTTCGTGGAGACGCCGTACCGCGTGGTGAAGAACGGCAAGGTGACCAATGAGATCGCCTGGCTGGACGCGAACCGCGAGGAAGAGGCGGTGATCGCGCAGGCCAACGCGCTGCTCAACGAGGATGGCACCTTCATCAACGACCTCGTGCTCTGCCGTCAGCAGGGCGACGTGCCGCTGATGGCGCCGTCGAAGATCGACTATATGGACGTGGCGCCGGAGCAGCTCGTCTCCATCGCCGCGGCGTTGATTCCGTTCCTTGAGCACGACGACGCGAACCGCGCGCTGATGGGCTCGAACATGCAGCGCCAGGCCGTGCCGCTCCTCAACCCGCAGACGCCGCTGGTAGGCACGGGCCTCGAGGAGAAGGTGGCCACGGACTCGGGCGCGGTGGTGATCGCCAAGCGCGCCGGTGTCGTCACGCGCGTGACGGCCGACGAGATCATCGTCGACGCCGGCCAGACCAAGGGCGCCAACAAGGACGCCGACGCGCCGCTCAAGCGGCTCGCCGCGCAGGACCGCTACAAGCTCCGCAAGTATCGCCGCACCAACCAGGACACGGCGCTGAACCAGCGTCCGCTGGTGAAGGTCGGCCAGAAGGTGAAGCAGAACGAGGTGCTCGCCGACGGTGCCGGCACGCAGTTCGGCCAGCTCGCGCTGGGCTCGAACGTGACGGTGGCCTTCATGCCGTGGTACGGCCACAACTTCGAGGACGCCATCGTGCTGTCCGAGCGCCTGGTGAAGGACGACGTGTACTCGTCGATCCACATCCAGGAGCACGAGCTGCACGTGCGCGACACGAAGCGCGGGCAGGAGGAGATCACGCGCGAGATCCCGAACGTGTCGGAGGAGTCCCTCGTGGACCTCGACGAGCGCGGCATCGTGCGCATCGGCGCCCATGTGCGCCCGGGTGACATCCTCGTCGGCAAGATCACGCCGAAGGGCGAGACGGAGCTCTCGCCGGAAGAGAAGCTGCTGACCGCCATCTTCGGCGAGAAGGCGAAGGACGTGAAGGATTCGTCGCTCAAGGTGCCGCCGGGCGTCGAGGGCGTGGTCATCGACGTGAAGATCTTCTCGCGCATCGAGGACCAGGTCGTCGAGAAGGACCGCGGCGAGCGGATCGGCGACGTGCGCCGCCTCGAGGGTGAGGAGAAGGTGCGCGTCAACGACGTGCGCGACGAGGAGATCAAGGCGCTGCTGGAGGGCCAGAAGGTCGCCCTGGCGCTGCAGAGCGGCACGGTCGAGGAGGCCATCCCGGCGGGCACGGAGTTGACGAAGGACGTGCTCGACGGCCTGCGCCTGGCCACGCTGGACCTCAAGACCTTCCGCGTCGAGAACAAGAAGGTCAACGAGGAAGTCCGCCGCATCATCGAGGCTGCCGACGAGGTGAAGGGCAAGATCGAAGAGCGCGCGGAGCTGCGCATCGACCAGATCCTCAAGCCGGACGAGCTGCCCCCGGGCGTCATCCAGTTGGTGAAGGTCTACCTCGCCGAGAAGCGCAAGATCTCGGTGGGCGACAAGATGGCCGGCCGCCACGGCAACAAGGGTATCGTGGCCCGCATCGTCCCCGAGGAAGACATGCCGTTCCTGCCGAACGGCACCCCGGTGGACATCGTGCTCAACCCGCTGGGCGTGCCCTCGCGCATGAACGTGGGCCAGATCCTCGAGACCCACCTTGGGTGGGCGGCGAAGATCCTCGGCTTCTACGCCAAGACGCCGGTGTTCCAGGGCGCCACGGAGCGTGAGATCGGCTTGGCGCTGCGCATCGCCGGTCTGGAGTGGGTGCGCGGGTCGCTGGCGCTGGAGACCTCGGCCCCGGGCGTGACGCCCGAGGAGCTGAAGGCCATCGTCACGGACCTGCGGCCGGAAGTGGCGCACCTGAACAAGGTGGAGCTGCTGGCCGACGCGACGGTGAACGACCTGAACGGCCGCGGCATGTCGGCGACCGCGAAGGACGTGCACAAGCGCATCTATGACTACCTCGTGGCGGCGGCGAAGGAGCTGGCCGCGCGCGAGCGGGTGGCCACGGAGCACGCAGTGGCGCACCACGAGGCCGCGCAGGACGCCGAGGGCGTCTCGGCAGCCGAGAAGTCGGAACTCAAGAAGGCGCTGAAGGAGTTGCAGAAGAAGGCGGCGATGGACGACGCTGAGCTGCTGGAGCAGCTGGGCCGTCCGGCGCTGTCGGCGATGCTGGGCAAGAAGAGCGAGGCCGACGTGGACGCGGCGGCGCGCGAGCTGATGACGGCCGGCGGCATGATGCCGGGCGGCAAGATCCGGCTCCGCGACGGGCGCACGGGCGAGACCTTCACCAACCCGGTGACGGTGGGCCAGGTCTACATGCTCAAGCTCAGCCACCTGGTGGATGACAAGATCCACGCCCGGAGCATCGGCCCCTACAGCCTCGTCACGCAGCAGCCGCTGGCGGGCAAGGCGCAGTTCGGTGGCCAGCGCTTCGGTGAGATGGAGGTGTGGGCGCTGGAGGCCTACGGTGCCGCACACACCCTGCAGGAGATCCTCACGGTGAAGTCGGACGACGTGAACGGCCGTTCGCGTGTGTACGAGGCCATCGTGAAGGGGCAGAACCTCCCCGAGCCGGGCACGCCGGAGTCGTTCAACGTGCTGGTGAAGGAGCTGCAGGCGCTGGGCATCCACGTCACGATGGACTCGCACGCCGAGGGTGGTCTACTCGGCGCCGGGTCGGAGGAGTAACCGATGATCGATTTCCGCAGCGTGCGCGAAAAGAGCGCCAGCGCGTTTGACTACATCCAGGTCCGCATCGCCTCGCCCGAGGAGATCCGCGGTCCCAAGGACTCCAAGGAGCGTGAGCGGCTGGAGATGGCCGGCCTGCGTTCGTGGTGGTCCTGGGGCGAGGTCACCAAGCCGGAGACCATCAACTACCGGTCGTTCAAGCCGGAAAAGGATGGCCTCTTCTGCGAGAAGATCTTCGGCCCGGTGAAGGACTGGGAGTGCCATTGCGGCAAGTACAAGCGGATCCGCTACCGTGGCGTGATCTGCGACCGTTGCGGCGTCGAGGTGACGCTGAGCAAGGTTCGCCGCGACCGCATGGGCCACATCGAGTTGGCCGTGCCGGTGGCGCACATCTGGTTCTTCAAGACCCTGCCCAGCCCGATGGGCAACCTCCTCGACCTCACCCTGCGTGACCTCGAGAAGGTGATCTACTACAGCATGTACGTCGTCATCGACCCCGGCGAGCAGGAGGTCAAGATGAACGACCTGCTCGACGAGGAGCAGTACCTCCAGCTGCGCATGAAGGCCAAGGAAGAGGGCGACAGCGCCTTCCTGGCCGACATCGGCGCGCCGGCGGTGCGCGAGCTGCTGCGTCGCCTGGACGTGGACAAGGTCGCCGAGGAGCTGCGCGCGGCCGTGGTCGACGAGACGTCGCAGCACAAGAAGAAGGCGATGCTCAAGCGCCTCAAGATCGTCGACGCGTTCCGGAACTCCGGCGACCAGTCGGGCCTCCGCAACAAGCCCGAGTGGATGATCATGGACGTGGTCCCGGTGATTCCGCCCGACCTGCGGCCGCTGGTGCCGCTGGATGGCGGGCGCTTCGCGACCTCCGACCTGAACGACCTGTACCGCCGCGTCATCAACCGCAACAACCGCCTGACCAAGCTCATCTCGCACCGCGCGCCGGAAGTCATCCTGCGCAACGAGAAGCGCATGCTGCAGGAGGCGGTGGACGCGCTGTTCGACAACGGGCGTCGCTCCAAGGCCATCCGTGGCCGCGGCAAGCGTCCGCTCAAGTCGCTGTCCGACATGCTGAAGGGCAAGCAGGGCCGGTTCCGCCAGAACCTGCTCGGCAAGCGCGTGGACTACTCGGGCCGCTCGGTGATCGTGGTGGGCCCGGAGCTCAAGCTGCACCAGTGCGGCCTGCCGAAGGCGATGGCGCTGGAGCTCTTCAAGCCGTTCATCATCCACAAGCTGGTGGAGAAGGGCATTGCGGAGACGGTGAAGCGCGCCAAGAAGATCGTGGAGCGCGAGTCGTCGGAAGTCTTCGAGATCCTCGAGGAGATCATCCGCGACCATCCCGTGCTGCTCAACCGTGCGCCGACGCTGCACCGCCTGGGCATCCAGGCCTTCGAGCCGGTGCTGGTGGAGGGCAAGGCCATCCGTATTCACCCGCTCGTCTGCGCGGCGTTCAACGCCGACTTCGACGGTGACCAGATGGCCGTGCACGTGCCGCTCTCGTACGAGGCGCAGCTCGAGGCCCGCGTGCTCATGCTGTCCTCGAACAACATCCTGAAGCCCTCGGACGGCCGTCCGGTGGCGGAGCCCTCGCAGGACATCGTGCTGGGCTGCTACTTCGCGACCAAGGCGCCGTCGGGCTTCGACGCCCTGCAGAAGGACGCCAAGGCGCAGGCCAAGCTGCGCGCCTTCGGCTCGGCGGCCGAGGTGGAGATGGCGCTGGCCCTGCAGCAGATCAACGTGCAGTCGCCGGTGAAGTATCTGGCGCGGCACGAGGACGGCGCGCAGTGGGTGGTGACGACGGCTGGCCGCGTGCTGTTCGACGGCATCGTGCCGGCGGCGCTGCCGTTCCAGAACCACGACATGAAGAAGAAGAAGCTCGGCGAGCTGGTCTTCGAGTCCTACCGCAAGGCGGGGCTGGCCGAGACGGTCGCGTTCCTGGATCGCCTGAAGGAGTTCGGCTTCCGCAACGCGACCCGTGGTGGTGTGTCGATCGCGATCGAGGACCTCGAGATCCCGGCGGAGAAGGAGACGCTGTTGGACGAGGCCACGGCGCGCGTGACGCGCTTCCAGAAGGCGTACCAGACGGGCAACATCACGAACGGCGAGCGCTACAACAAGGTGATCGACACCTGGACGCACGCCAACAACGACATCGCCGACGCGATGGTGAAGCGCATGCGCGAGTCGCAGGGCGGCTTCAACCCGGTGTTCATGATGTTCGACTCCGGTTCGCGTGGTAGCCGCGACCAGATCCGTCAGCTGGCCGGCATGCGCGGCCTGATGGCGAAGCCCCAGAAGAAGCTCACAGGCGGCATCGGCGAGATCATCGAGAACCCGATCAAGTCGAACTTCCGTGAAGGCCTCTCGGTGCTCGAGTACTTCTCGTCCACGCACGGCGCCCGTAAGGGTCTGGCGGACACGGCGCTCAAGACGGCCGACGCGGGTTACCTGACGCGCCGCCTCTGCGACGTGGCCCAGGACGTGGTGGTGACCGAGGAGGATTGCGGCACCGTGATGGGCCTGGACATCGGCGCGCTGAAGGAAGGCGAGGACATCATCGAGCCGTTGGCCGAGCGCATTGTCGGCACGGTGGCGGCGGACGACGTGGTCGATCCGCAGCTGCTCGACGAGGCCGGGCGCCCGCAGCTCCTGGTCGAGGCCGGCCAGATGATCAACGAGGAGACCGCCGCGGGGATCGAGGAGGCGGGCATCGAGACGGTGAAGATCCGTTCCGTGCTCACCTGCGAGGCCAAGCGTGGGCTCTGCCGGATGTGCTACGGCCGCAACCTGGCCACCATGCAGATGGTGGACCTGGGCGAGGCGGTGGGCATCATCTCGGCGCAGTCCATCGGTGAGCCGGGCACGCAGCTGACGCTGCGCACCTTCCACATCGGCGGCACGGCGGCCCGCATCGCGGAGCAGACGGCGCGCAAGTCGAAGGTGGCGGGCGTGGTGGAGTACGGCGACCGCCTGGTGAAAGTCACCAACCCGGAGAACCAGCAGATCGTCACCTCTTATGAGGGCGAGCTGTTCATCCGCGCGACGAAGGACAAGAACGCGCCGGTGATGGCCCGGTTGCAGGTGCCGCTGGGCGCCATTCTGATGGTCGAGGACGGCGTGGAAGTGAAGAAGGAAGACACGATCTTCACCTGGGACCCGTACACGAACCCGATCATCGCGGACGTGACGGGCGTGGTGAAGTTCGTGGACCTCGTGGAGGAGGAGACGATCTCCGAGGAGCTCGACGAGCTCACGGGTCTCCGCCAGCGCGTGGTCATCGAGGACCGCGAGAAGAAGCTGCACCCGCACATCGAGATCTGGCAGACGAAGGGCGGCAAGGAGAAGAAGGTCCGCGACTTCGTGATCCCGGTGGGCGCGCAGCTCATCATCGAGGACGGCGCCGACGTGGCGGCGGGCCAGACGATCGCCAAGATCTCGCGCGAGGCCTACAAGACGCGCGACATCACGGGTGGTCTGCCCCGCGTGGCCGAGCTGTTCGAGGCCCGCAAGCCCAAGGATCCGGCGACGATCTCCGAGATCGACGGCGTGGTCCGCTTCGGCGACATCAAGCGCGGCAAGCGCGAGATCTTCGTCCAGCCGCTGGATGCGAACAACTCGATCGACGAGGGGCAGCAGCCGCAGCTGTACGAGGTGCCGTCGGGCAAGCACCTGCGCGTGCACGAGGGCGACCGCGTGCGCGCCGGTGACCGCCTCTCCGAGGGCCCGGTGAACCCGCACGACATCCTGCGGATCAAGGGCCCGCGCGCGGTGCAGGAGTACCTCCTGAACGAAGTGCAGGAGGTGTACCGCCTGCAGGGCGTGAAGATCAACGACAAGCACATCGGCGTGATCGTGCGCCAGATGCTGCAGAAGGTCCGCATCATGGACCCGGGGAGCACGGAGTTCCTCGAGGGCGAGCACGTGGACAAGTCGGTGTTCCGCGAGGCGAACGACAAGGCCAAGAAGAAGAAGCAGAAGCCGGCCTCGTCGGAGCCGCTGCTCCTCGGCATCACGAAGGCCTCGTTGACGACGCAGTCGTTCATCTCGGCGGCCTCGTTCCAGGAGACGACGCGCGTCCTCACGGATGCGGCGATCCGCGGCGCGAAGGACAACCTGCTGGGCCTGAAGGAGAACATCATCATCGGCCACCTGATCCCGGCCGGCACCGGTATGTACCGGTACTCGGACGTGGACATGGACATCGAGCCGCCGCCGATGCCGGCGCCGGAGTTCGGTGGGTTCGGCGCGCTGCCGGAGTCGTTCCTCTCGGCGCCTGCCGAGGCGGATGCTTCTCTGCTGGCGCCGCTGCCGGACGAGGAGTAGCTCTTCGGTCTGCTTTGTTTCGAACCCGCTCCCTGGCCTTCGTGGTCAGGGGGCGGGTTTCGCTTTGAGGCTGGGAACTGCTTTGCCACAGAGGCACAGAGACTCAGAGGGCATTCGTGCGAGCCGAGGTCTCTGTGTCTTCTTTCCTTGGAACTGAAGGGGGCTTGGCGGAAAGATCCGTCCCCCGAGCCCCCAAAGAAGTTGCAGTTGGATCAGACACAGAGGCCAACGTGCGTTCCGACCCCTCTGTGCCTCTGTGCCTCTGTGGCAATCAACACGATCCGTCCAAGCCCCGACCCTAGCGGCGCCACAAAAAGGCCGGGAGATTCCAGCCCCATATGACAACCGACCGGGTCATCCCCAAACGGGCCGTCTCGAGCTGGATCCTCTACGACCTCGCCAACACCATCTTCTCGATGGGCGTGGTGTCGCTGTACTTCTCGCTCTGGGTGCGCGACGAGGTGGGCGCCGAGCGGGCAGACACCGTGTATGGGATCATCACGGCCGTGTCGATGGGGATCATCTTCGTCATCAGCCCGCTGCTGGGGGCCATGACCGACAGGGCGCGGCGGCGCATGCCGTTTCTTGTGGTGAGCACCGTCATCTGCGTGCTCCTCACGGCGACCCTCGCGCGCACGGGCTACTGGATGACCATGCTGGCCTTCGTGTTCGCGAACGCCGCGTACCAGGCCGGCCTGCAGTTCTATGATGCGCTATTGCCCGAGGTGACCACCGAGGAGAATCGCGGCAGGATCTCCGGCATCGGCGTCGGCATCGGCTACCTCGGCTCCTACTTCGCGGTGGGCATCGGCTTCCTGCCGCAGTCGGCGGACAAGCCCTTCCTGTTCACGGCCATCGCGATTGCCTTCCTTGCGTTGTCGATTCCGTGCTTCCTGTTCGTGCACGAGCGCGGCAACCCAAATCCGCGACCCGTGTTCGGCTGGGCGATGATCAAGGAGTCCACGGGCGAGACGCTGCGCACGCTGCGCGGCGGGCGGGAGTTCCCGGGGCTGATCCGTTTCCTGGTTGGGCGCGTGTTCTATACCGACGCCATCAATACCGTTATCAGCATCATGACGCTGTACACGGTGAACATCGCGGTGGCCGGTGGGCTGGAGACCGCGGCGGGCGAGGCGAAGGCCCGATTCGTGATGCTGTTCGCCATCAGCTTCGCGGTGATCGGTGGGTTCGTGTGGGGGGCGATGGTGGATCGTATCGGGCCCAAGGCGACGCTGAACCGCGTGCTGACCCTTTGGCTGGCCACCTTTGCGCTGGCGGCGGCGATTGGCCTGCTTGGCTTGAGCGCCAACCTGCTCTTCCTCGTGGCGTCGATGGCTGGCGTGGCGCTGGGCGGCATTTGGAGCGCGGACCGCCCGCTGATGCTACGCCTCACGCCGCCGCATCGCATCGGGGAGTTTTACGGCCTGTACGGGATGGTTGGCCGCTTCAGCGCCATCATCGGCCCGGGCATCTGGGCCTTCGTGGCCTGGCTGTTCATCGGCAAGCTCGGCATGGCGCCCACGACGGGGCAGGGCATCGGCGTGCTGGTGCTGCTCGGGATGGTGCTGATCTCGCGCTGGATCCTCAGCCCAGTCACCGATGAGAAGCGTGACTGGGCCGCACTGGGATCCGCCCCGCCTACTGCCCAATGACCGTGTAGCCCTGCGCGGCGAGGATGCCGTGCGCGCTGGTCGCCGTCGTCGCGACCTTCACGAAGGGCAGCAGCTGGTCGCGCGGCACGTTGCGGTTGATCAGGGCCTGGCCGCAGACGATGATCTGCACGCCGGCCTCGTGCAACGCCGTGAGCAGCGCGATGCTGCCGTTGTCCGCACCGGTGCGCGCCTTGTAGGCCGCGTTGTTGAGCAGCGATGGCGTGGCCGTGCCGTGCACGATGATGGCCAGCTTCACGTTCGTGCGTGCAACGCCGTTGACGTCCATCAGGCGGAAGAAGTTGGCCGGCGAGCCGAAGCCGGCGACGCGATCGCCCGCGTTCTCCGGCCCGACCGTCACGTGCCAGGCCATCTTGTAGATGAGGTCCTTGGGCGCGGGGAAGGTTGGGTCGGTGATGCCGGGCGTGCCGCCGACCTCGCGGATGAGGGCTTCGCCGGTCTGGGCGGCGAGTGACGCGGGCGCGAGGAGCAGCGCGGCAAGGGCAAAGCGAGCGATGGAGCGACGCATACGACGATCCTTGTGGGGGTGAACGGTTGTGGCTAGCGAGCCAGCCCGTGGCCACCCACGGGCTTGGTAATGGTTCCTGGCGCGAACGCGGCGATCAACGGTCGGCCCTTGGCGATGGCAGCTTGCACCGAGGGCAGCCCGAGCGAGGCCTTGTGGGCCTCCGCGCTCTCCCAGACCTCGGTGATCACAATGTCATCTGCGTTGGATGGGTCCTCGGCCACGACATAGCTGAGGCAACCGGGCATGCCGCTGACGCCATCGAGCAGGATCCGGATGAGCGCGTCGCGCTGGCCGGGTGTGGCCGTGATGCGGCCGATGAGACCGTGCATCGGGCAAACATACCATCGCCGACAGCGACCCGCCCGTTGCGAGGTCGTGACCTGCCCGACTTGCCGGCGCGCCCGATTGGCGCGAGCGTCTGTGCATGGACCGCCGACTCTTTCTTGCCGACCTCTCCCGCTACGCCATCCTCTGCGCGGGCCTCCCGAACGACTGGCGTCTCACGGCGCGACCGCGGCTCGCGGACTATCCGTTCTCACTCGGCGTGGCGAGCGGGGACCCGACATCGGCCGGTGCGGTGCTGTGGACGCGATTGGCCCCGTCGCCGTTCGAGCCCGACAGCGGGATGAGTGGCCTGCGCACGATCGTGAGCTGGCAGGTGGCCGACGACGAGGCCTTCACCAAGATCGTGCGGCAGGGCCGCGCCACCGCGGCCCCCGAACTTGGCTACAGCCTGCACATCGACGTGGACGGCCTCGAGCCGGACCGCTGGTACTTCTACCGGTTCGTGCTGAACGACGTGCTGAGTCCGGTGGGGCGGCTGCGCACGCTACCGACAGCCGGGGCCGCGACACCGCTGCGATTTGGTACCGTGTCCTGCCAGAACTACGAGCAGGGCCTGTTCACCGCCTTCGACCATCTCGCCGCGGAGCGCTGCGACCTGGTCACGCATCTCGGCGACTACATCTACGAGTATGGACCCGCCGAAGGCCGCATCCGGCGCCACGCGACGACGGAGGTCCGCAGCGTGGAGCAGTATCGCGCACGCTATGCGCAGTACAAGCTCGAGCCGGCCCTGCAGGCGGCGCACGCGGCCTGTCCCTGGATCGTCACCTGGGACGACCACGAGGTGGACAACAACTACGCCGGCGACGCCGGCGAGAACGGGATGGAGTCGGTCGAGCAGATGCGGGCGCGTCGCGCGGCGGGCTACCAGGCTTGGTGGGAGAATCAGCCCGTGCGCGTCCCACGCGCGCGCTCGTGGGCCGACCTGACCATCACGCGCGCGTTCGACTGGGGCAACCTGGCGCGCTTCTGGGTGCTGGACACACGGCAGTACCGTGACGACCAAGCCTGTGGCGACGGGATGCGCGTGGTGCCCTGCGGCGACTGGGATTCCGGCGAGCGGCGGTTGATGGGTGCGGCGCAGGAGCGCTGGCTCACGGATGGGCTGGGAAGCTCACGTGCACGCTGGCAGGTGCTGGCGCAGCAGATCATGATGGCGCCCTGGGACCGCGCGGTCGGGGCCGACGTGGACCTGAGCATGGACCAGTGGAGCGGGTATCCGCGTGAACGCGACCGGGTGCTGCGCGCGATCGGGGAGCGCGCGAAGAACCGCACGGTGGTGCTGACCGGCGACATCCACTCCAATTGGGTGAACGAACTCTCCGCGGGCTTTGATCGTCCCGGCCGCGACGTCGTGGCGGCCGAGTTCGTCGGCACGTCGATATCCTCAGGCGGGGACGGCGAGGCGCAGTGGCGCGGCGTGCCGGAGTCGATGGGCGAGAATCCCCATCTGAAGTGGCATTCGGCCTGGCGCGGCTACTTCGTCAACGACGTTGCGGCGGACTCGTGGGAGGCCACGTATCGTGAAGTGCCGTATGTGTCGCGGCCCGGTGTGCCGGTGACGACGGCGACGCGTTGGCGGCTGACGCACGGGCAGCCGGGGATTGCGCGGCTCTAGCGACGTCATGCCGCGCCGCTGACGTCCCGGCGGGCGATCGCGTCGCGACTAGCGGCCGTCGGGCCAGCGCAGCCGCGCCGCGTGTGGGGCTGAGAGGCTGCCGAGGTAGAGCCAGCCGTCGTGCTCGAGCGCGTGCGTGAGCATCGGGAAGTGCCCATCGGGATCCTGCAACGACGCGAGCACGCGGCCGGAGTCGTTCACCGCCACGACGTGGCTGTAGTTCACCGGCGCAGGGCGGATCGCATCCGGCAGTCGCCGCACGACCTTACGCAGGAACGGATACGGCGCGAGGCGGTCGACGAGCGCGTTACGCGGTGAGACGAGGGCGATCCAGTACCTGCCGTCCTCACCGCGGGTGATGTTGTCGGGGAACCCCGGCAGGGCATCGATCAGCGTCGTGACCGCCCCGCGGCCCGGACCAAGCCGCTCGACGCGCAGGACGCGGTTGCTGCCGGTCTCGGTGACGAGCACGGCCGAGTCGTCGTGCGTCAGCGCCACGCCGTTGGCGAAGACCAGGCCGCCGAGCAGCACGCGGATGGAATCCGTGCTCGGGTCATACTCGAGCAGGCGGCCATTGCCGCGGTGCTCGAGGATCTCCAGCAGGCTGGCCTCGAGGGCGTGGCCGTGCGAGCTGCCGAACTTGGTCGTGGCGTCCGAGAAGTACACGCGTCCGTCGCGCGCCACGTCCACATAGTCGGCAAGCCCGATCGGCACGCCGTCGGCCTCGGTGGCCACGACGCGCAGGCTGCCGTCCGGCGCGATGGCAATCAGGCCGAGCGCGCCGTCCGCGCACCATAGTGTGCCCGTGCTGTCGAAGGCCATGCCCAGCGGGCGGCCGCCAGTTCGCACCCAGCGCTGCGGTGCCACACCACCGCTGTCGTAGCGGATGATCCAACCATCCGAGGTCCCGGTGTAGAGACGGCCCGATGCGTCCGCGATGATGGCCTCGGGTCCGCTCTCACCGAGCGTTGTCAGCGAATCCGCGCGCGCGAGTACGTCGTTGGTCGCAAAGACGCCGACGTAGCCGGGGCTATCGGGCGCCTCCCATGCCACCGGGGAGACCGGCACGGGCCAGACGAGCAGATAGAGGGCGACGGCGGCCGCGAGCGTGGCGAGCACGAGCGTGCCCTGGACGAGGAGTCTCAGCACGGGGACCGGTGCGAGGGTTCTGTGCGCCGCGCGGGACGGCGTCGCTCAATGGCGGAAAGCACAAGGCCGGGGCTCACCTTCGAAAAGGTAGCCCCGGCCGGTGCCGCGCGGAACGCGACTTACTTGTACGTGATCGGCAGCGTGACGACGGTGCGCACCGCCTTGCCACCGGCCTGCGCCGGACGGAAGCGAATCTCCTCGATCACCGACTTGGCGGCGTCGGCCAGCTCGGGGTTCGTGGACTCGACAACCTTGACCGACGGGCCTTCGACGCGACCGGACTCGTCGACGACGAACTCGAGCTCGACGTTGCCCGTGATGCCCTGGCGCTTGAGCGCGGGCGGATACGAGCGGGCGAGGATGCGGGCGGTCATTTCCTGCGAGGCGAGACGCGGCGGCGTGTCGAGGTCGGACTGCGCGACGATGGCGCCCTGGGCGGTCGCGAGCGACGGCGTGAGGACGGCGGCGAGGGCGATGATGAAGAGACGGAGCGTGCGGAAGGTCATTGTCGTAGGGATTGGGGTGGTCTGGGACTTGAGGAGCAGTGTCGGCAACAGCGAGGAACGCTGAAGCGGAACTGGGCGCGTTATCATTTCGTGACGCGGGGCTCAGGCGGCTCGCCGTCGGTCGACCGTGCCGCTGGCCATCCGGTTCACTTCGGCGACCAACACGGAGGTCTCGCAGGGCTTGGCCAGCACGCTCATCACGCCGGGCTCGGTGATGACCGCGGCATAGCGATCCGCCACGCCGGAGAACACCACGCAGCCCACCTCGGGCGCGAGGTCGCGAAGGCGCTGCAGCAGGTCGGTGCCGGAGATGCCGGGCATATGGAAGTCGGTGACCACGACGTCGATCTCGCCGCGACGCGCCTCGAGCTCCGCGATGGCGCGATGGCCGGAGTCACAGTCATCGACGTGGAAGCCATTGCGTTCGAGCAGCCGTCGGGTCACGTAGCGCACGGCGGGTTCGTCGTCGACCAGCAGGACGCGCAGGCCCGGCGCGTCGTGTGGGGCACGAGTCGCGGGGACGGCGGCGTCGCCGGACGGCGGCTCGGGAATCGCGGGGAAATGGATGCTCACGACGGTACCCTCGCCTGGCTGGCTGTCGAGGGCGATGCGCCCTCCGACGCCCTGCACGATCTCGCGCACCAACCAGAGGCCGAGCCCGGTGCCACGGCGCTCGCCCTTGGTGGTGAAGAACGGTTCGAAGACGCGGGCGCGGACCTCGGCGGGAACGCCCGATCCGTTGTCCCGCACGGAGAGACGGACACGGGGCTCATCGCCGTCGAGCTCGGCGGCGACGGCGACCTCGATGCGTCCGCCCGGACGCGAAGCGTCGCGCGCGTTGAGCACGAGGTTGAGGACCACCTGGTCCAGCATCCCGGGGTCGATGGCCGTGGAGAGCTCGACGGGTTCGGCGTCGACGCGCAGGTCGATGGATGCACCGGCGAGCACGCGCAACGTGGGCTTGAGGCGCTGCAGGTGCGCGCCGACATCCACGAGGCGCATCCGGTTGTCCTCACGGCGTCGCGCGAGTCCCAACAGGTTGCGCGAGAGTCCGGCTGCGCGCGCCACGAGCAGCCGAATCTGCTCGACGTCGTCGCGCGGGGTGAGTCCGAGCGCGGGTTCCTCGAGCAGCACGTCGGCGAAGCCGCCGATGGCCGTGAGGACGTTGTTGAAGTCGTGCGCAACGCCGGCCGCGAGTTGGCCCACGATCTCGAGGCGCTGCGAGTGCTGGAGGCGCTGCTCCATCGCGCGGAGTCGCGTGACGTCCGTGAGCACGCCGACAACGCGGGCGCCGTGGCCCGCCGTGGCCTCGATGACGCGGCCCTGGTCGTGGACCACGGCGTACTCGCCGCTGGCCCGACGGACGCGATAGTCGAGCGACCACTCGCGTGTGCGGCCAGGCAGCGCCGGGCCGATGCGCGAACGGACCACGCCGCGGTCCTCTTCGTGCACCTGCTCCAGCCACCAGGCGAGCCCGCGGGCCGCCGCTTCGTCGGGCGAGTGTCCGAGGATGCGCTCCATCGCGCCGGAGACGTAGGCGCCACTGCCGTCGAGGCCCCGCTCGTAGACGATGACGGGCGCCAGCTCGTCGTGCAGCCGCCAGCCGTTGGTCGCGTCCGAGAGCGCGTCGCCGCGCCCCGCTGCGACCGGCGATCCGGATGGGTCGCCCGGCGGCGCGCTGCCGATACTACTATGGTTGGACGACGCAGCGGCATGCGCGGCAGGTGACATGGTTCCAGGGGTGAGATAGCCTCAGTGTCGGCGCGTCAGGCCAATGGTTAAGTCCGTGTCACCCTTTTGATGCCATCCAAGTCCTCGTCCCCCTCCGCGGCACTGCGCCGCGCTGCCCTGCTGGCTGATCCCCGGCGCCCGGCCGCCCTGGAGGCATTCCGACGCGTGCACGGCATCCCCGGCACGCAGCTCTGCAAGCAGATGGCGGAGCACGGGGCTCTGCTGTTGCGCGCGGATGCGGCCATTGTCGCGCTACGGGACGCTGCTGGCATCACTTGGTGTGGCGCGTATGCGTGTCAGGAACCAACGCAGCGTATCCATCCTGACCGGACACTCGTGGACACCGCACTGCTGGCTGGGGACCCGGTCTTCATCGACGATGCGCAGCAGAGCACGGAAGGCTACGAGGACGTGGAGGCGTTGGGATGGCGTAGTGCGGCGGCCATGCCGTTGATCAGCCACGGTGTCCCGGTTGGTGCCTTGCTCATCGGCCGGGCGTCGGGGCTGCCGTGGGGCCGACGTGAGCCCCGCGCCCTGTCCCAGTGGATGACCTACGAGGCGGTGCTCGGCGAACGACGTGCGGGCCAGCAGGGCGCCGGCACGCGTGAGGGCGGCGACCTCGAGCGCCTGCAGGGCGAGCTGGAGCGCCTGCCACTCCCGATCCTCCTAATGGACGGAGACGGCCGTATCCGATTCGTCAACTCGGCCCTCGCGGCCCTCGCGCAGCGTTCCGTGCAGGACTGCGTCGGCCTGCCAGCGCGCGCGCTCGTGCAGCCGGAACTGGGGGAGTCTGACGCCGGACTCGATGACCTGCGTGCGGGTCGGCGGCACGGCTACAGCGGCAACCGGCGCCTGCGCCACGCCGACGGTTCGGAGACGCGGGTGCGCGTGGTCGTGACCGCGCTGCGCTACGCCGACGCGGGCAAGCACCTGTATCTCAAGCTGGTCGAGGACATCAGTGCCGGTGACCAGGTGGCGCGCGCGTTCCGCCAGCGCGAGGAGACCCTGCGACTCGCCCAGCGTCGCGAGGCGCTCAGCCATCTCGCCGGCGGCCTCGCGCACGAGTTCAACAACGCGCTGGCGGCCATCAGCGGGCTGGCGTCGCTGCTCTCGGAGGACCTACCCGAGGCAGATCCGCGACGTGGCGACGCGGACGAGATCCTGCGCGTGACACTGTCCGCCAGCGACCTCACGCGGCGACTGCTGGACCTCACGGCGGAGCGCATCTCCGAGCGCGCCACGTTCGACCTGCGCGAGGTGTTGCGGGCCTTCACCGCGGTCGCACGTCGCGTGCTGCCCTCCACGATTGACTGGAACCTCGAGCTGCCGCCGGATCGCGTGGCGGTCACGGTGGACCGACCGCAGTTCGAGCAGGCGCTTTTGGGTCTCGTGCTCAATGCCCGCGATGCGATGCCGACTGGCGGGCATCTCACGGTGTCGCTCAGCGTGCTGACGCGTGGCGAGGGCGAGGCCGTGCGTGTGGCGATCACCGACTCGGGTCCCGGAATCCCGGCCTCCTTGATGGATCGGCTGTGGACTCCGTTCTTCACCACGAAGCCGGCCGGCAGCGGCCTCGGCCTCGCCTTCGCGCTGGCCGTCCTGCGTGAGCACGGCGGCGACCTGCTCCTGGAGTCGGCGGCGGACAGCCCCGCGACCTTCGCGATGTACCTGCCCGTCGTGCAGCAGGAGGCGCCGAAGGCCGTCAGCGCGCCTCGCCCGGTCACGCCCGAGGCCAAGGGCGGATGCGTGCTGTTGGTCGAGGACGACGCGACCGTCCGGACCACGACGCAGCGGGTGCTCGCCCGTGCGGGGTTCCGCGTCATTGAGGCCAGCGATGGTCCTGCGGCGCTCAAGCTGTTCGAGCAACATCGCGATGAGATCGATGCCGTGGTCACCGACCTGCAGATGCCGCATATGTCGGGCGGCGAACTGGTCGCCCGGCTGCGGCGCCACCGCGCCAACCTACCCGTGGTCGTGACCTCGGCGCACCCGCCGGAGGAGTCGGACCCCCGGGAACTGCGCGATGAGCACACCTTGCGGCTGCGCAAGCCGTTTACGGTGGCGACCTTGGTCGGGACGCTGCGCGAGGCCCTCGACCGCGGGGACTAGCGCGCCGCCGCGCAACTGTTCACGCGCGCGGATATCGGCAGCCCGCGGAGAAACTTGAGCCCCTTCCCGCCGCCGTAGCGTCACCTCAAGTATTGCCCGCCCCCTCCGACTCTAGCTGGGGAATGAGCCCTCGTTGCCGCGGTCTGGCGCCCAGATCGCCGACGCGGGCCTCCTCCCCCTCACGTGTAGGAGAGTCAGGACCATGCAGTGGTTTGCCAACCTTCGGATCAAGACCAAGCTCACGATCGGGTTCTCCGTCGTCGCCGCGCTCACCGTGCTGTCGGGCGCGGTGGGCAGCTGGGCCATCCGGACGCTCAATCAGGCGGACACCAAGATGTACGAGACCGTCGTGGCGCCGTACGCCGACGTGCTCGGTGTCGCCGAGGGCGTGCAGCGCACCCGTCGTGACGTCCGCATGACCCTGATGGCGGATCCCGGCAGCGAGACGCAGGACGCGCTCGATGGCCTTGAGGAGTCCGCATCGCTGCTGTCGTCGTCGCTGTCGCTGCTGGCACGCGCCGAGCTTGACTCGTCCGTGCAGCAGTCGGTGACGGCCGTGCAGCAGGCGCACGACGCCTGGGCGCCGGTCAAGGACCAGCTGGCCGGACTGATGCGCGACGGCAAGCGCAGCGCCGCCGCCAGCCTTGCCTCCGAGTCGCTCGACGCGGCAGCCGAGGCCCTGGTCTCCGCGCAGAGCGACCTGGTGTTCGCGCTCAGTGGTCGCGGTGACGAGATCGCCCGCGAGAACTCAGTGCTGGCGCGCAACGCGACCATCGCCCTGGCGGCGGTGGTCATTCTCGCCGTGCTACTCGGTGTGCTGCTTGGCTTGGTGATTGCCCGGCAGATCGGCGTCCCGATTGCGAAGGCCGTCGAGGCGTTGGAGGCCGTGGCCTCGGGCGACCTCACGGTGCGCAGTGAGATCGCGGGTTCGGCTGAACTCGGCCGCCTGAGCGATGCGCTCAACCGCGCGACCTCGGCGATGCACGACTCTATGGAACAGATCGACAAGAACGCGCAGGCCCTGGCCGCCGCGTCGGACCAGCTCAGCGCCGTGGCCTCGCAGATGGGCAACAACGCGCATGAGACCTCGTCGCAGGCGGGCGTGGTGTCCTCGGCCGCCGAGGAAGTCTCGCGCAACGTGCAGACCGTGGCCTCGGGCAGCGAGGAGATGGGCGTGTCGATCAAGGAGATCGCCCGCAATGCCGCACAGGCCGCGCAGGTGGCGCTCAGCGCGGTGCAGACCGCCGACCGCACGAACTCGACGGTCACCCAGCTCGGTGTCTCTTCGCAGGAAATCGGCGCCGTGGTGAAGGTGATCACGGGCATCGCCGAGCAGACGAACCTGCTGGCGCTGAACGCGACGATCGAGGCCGCGCGCGCCGGTGAGGCGGGGAAGGGCTTCGCGGTGGTCGCGAACGAGGTGAAGGAACTGGCCAAGGAGACGGCGAAGGCGACGGAAGACATCGCCCGCCGCATCGAGGCCATCCAGGGCGACACGAAGGGCGCGGTGGGTGCGATTGGCGAGATTGCCGGCGTCATCCGTCAGCTGAACGACATCTCCGGCACCATCGCCTCGGCGGTGGAGGAGCAGGCCGCGACCACGAACGAGATCTCGCGCAACGTGGAACAGGCGGCCCGGAGCGCGCACGAGATCGCCGGGAGCATCTCCGGCGTCGCGTCGGCTGCGGAGAGCACCTCGCACGGCGTGCAGGACTCGCAGCAGGCGGCCCGTGAGCTGGCCGCGATGTCGGCGGCGCTGCGCACGCTGGTCTCGCACTTCCGGCTGAGCGGAAGCTCGGCCGATGTGGTGGAGCTGCCCTCTGCCGGTGCTGCGGCGGAGTTTGGCGTAGCCCGCGCCGCATAAGGCTTGGTGGTGCGGCACGGGGTCCCGCGCGAAGGGCGCGCGGGACCCCGTCCGCGTTCCGGGGCGTCCCTATCGGACGCCCGCCGAAAAACTTGAGTGCCCGTCGTTACGCCGTGACGGAGTTCGCCGCCCGGAGCGGTAAAGATTCGGCCCCCACGACCCGACCTTCGAAGGTGAGCCCGTACGACCGGGCCTTTTCCTCATCCCGCCCATTCCCATGGATGACCTGCTTCGCGATTTCCTGACCGAGAGCGCCGAGAACCTGCAGCAGCTGGACCAGGACCTGGTCGAGCTGGAGCAGCGTTCCGACGACCCGACGCTGATCAACCGCATCTTCCGCGCGATCCACACCATTAAGGGGACCTGCGGCTTCATCGGGCTTGACCGTCTCGAGCGCGTGGCGCACGCGGCCGAGAGCGTGCTCGACGCCGTACGTGCCAACGAGCTCGGGGTCAGCGACGCGCTGATCACCGACGTGCTCGCCGCCATCGACGTCATCAAGGCGATCCTGGACGCGCTCGAGCAGACGCAGGCGGAGCCGGCCGGAGACGACTCCGTGCTCATCGCTCGCCTGGAGGCCTGGCTGACCGGTGACGCCGCGCCCTCCGCCCCTGAGCCGTCGTCGCTGCCGGAGGGTTCGCCCGTTCCGGAGCCGACGCGAAAGGGCAAGAAGGCGAAGTCGGCCAAGGTCGCCGAGCGTCCGTCCGCGAAGGTCGTCGAGCATCCGTCCGCCAAGGCCGCGGCGGCTCGCTCCGAGGAGCGTCCGTCGGCCAAGGTCGCCGCGAAGAAGCCTGCTGCGCCGCGCGCGCCCGATGCGCCCGTCGCCGAGAGTGCCGACGCGAGCGTGGAAGTGCGCAGCAGCCTCGCCGAGAGTTCCCTGCGCGTGAACGTCGACCTGCTCGACCGCCTGATGACGCTGGTGGGCGAGCTGGTGCTCGACCGCAACCGCCTGTTGCAGCTGACCGCCCAGCGCGAGGACACGGCCGCCGCGAGCGCCGTGCAGCACCTGAACCGCGTGACCTCGGACCTGCAGGACGCGGTGATGCGCACGCGCATGCAGCCGATCGGCGGCGCCTGGACCAAGTTGCCGCGCCTGGTGCGCGACCTCGCGCAGATGAGCGGCAAGCAGCTGAAGCTTGAGCAGCACGGCGCCGAGACCGAGCTGGATCGTCAGATCCTGCAGGCCATCGGCGATCCGTTGACGCATATGATCCGCAACTCGGCCGACCACGGCATCGAGTCGCCCGAGGTCCGTGTAGCGGCCGGCAAGCCGGCGCACGGGACCATCAGCCTGACCGCCTTCCACGAGGGCGGCCACGTCATCATCGAAGTGCGTGACGACGGCGCTGGCGTGTCGGTGGACAAGGTCCGCGAGAAGGCCATCTCCCGTGGGTTGGTGACGCGCGAGGCGGCGTCGGCGATGGGCGAGGCGCAGATCCTGCGCTACATCTTCGAGCCGGGCTTCTCGACGGCGGAGAAGGTCACGAACGTCAGCGGCCGCGGTGTCGGCATGGACGTGGTGCGCACGAACATCGAGCGCATCGGCGGCTCGGTGTCGATCGAGAGCGAGTTCGGGAAGGGCAGCGTGGTGCGGACCAAGATTCCGCTCACGCTGGCGATCATCCCCGCGCTGGTCGTGACGGCGGCCGGACAGCGCTACGCGATCCCGCAGGTGAGCCTGCTGGAGCTCGTGCGCGTCTCTGGCGTCGCGGGCGAGCCCGCGGTGGAGCACCTGCACGGTGCGCCGGTCTACCGCCTGCGCGGTCGCCTGTTGCCGCTGGTGTTCCTGGACGGCCTGCTCGGCAGCGGCGTGGAGCAGTCGCTCGAGGGGCGCGTGCTCAATATCGTCGTGCTCAAGGCGGAAGGCCGCACGTTCGGCCTCGTGGTCGACGGCCTGCGCGACACGGAAGAGATCGTCGTGAAGCCGCTGGGCCGCCACCTGCAGTCCACCGGCGCGTATGCCGGCGCGACCATCATGGGAGATGGCAGCGTCTCGCTGATCCTTGACGTGCCCGGCCTCGCCCGGCACGCCCGGGTGGTGGACGATCGCGCGGTGCGCGATGCGCAGACCCGCGCCGACGAGGAGAACGCCGCCAAGGGCGACCAGCGCACGCTGCTGGTGGTGCAGGTTGGCGAGCGTGACCGCGCGGCGGTCGAGCTGGCCCGTGTCAGCCGCCTCGAGGAGCTGGCGGCCGACCAGGTCGAGTTCTCGAACGGCGGACAGGTGGCGCAGTACCGCGGCGAGATCATCCCGCTCATCTCGCTGTCCGAGTGGTTCGGCCACAAGGCCGTGGACGTCGCGGCGCGTGGGAAGATCCCGGTGGTCATCCACCGGCACGGCGGGCGCACGGTGGGACTCATCGTGGACCGCATCATCGACATCGTCGAGCAGGAGCTCGACGTGCAGCGCGGGCGCGGTGGACGCGGACTCGTTGGCACCGCCTCGGTGCAGGGCCGCGTGACCGACCTGCTGGACCTTGATCACATCGTCGGGAGCCAGGTCGGCGAAGTCCGCCGTCCGACGCCCGTCGTCCTGGAGGCCGTCGCGTGACACAGTACGCAACGTTCAAAGTGCAGGGGATGCTGTTCGGCGTGGACGTGCAGCGGGTGCAGGAAGTGATCCGCCACCAGCCGATGACCCCCGTGCCGATGGCCGACGCCGTGGTGCGTGGCCTGATCAACCTGCGCGGGCAGATCGTGACGGCGCTCGACCTGCGCGTGCGCCTGGACCTGGGCGCGTACCAGGCCGAGGCCACGCCGATGACGGTCGTGGTGACGACCGAGGACGGGCCGGTGGCGCTGCTGGTCGACGAGATCGGCGACGTGCTTTCGGTGGACCAGGATGACTGGGAGCCGGCGCCGTCGACGGTGCAGGCCTCGGTGCGTGAGCTGATCCCCGGCGCGTTCAAGTTTGCCGGACAACTGATGTTGCAGCTGGACGTAGACCGCGTGCTTGAACTCGCGGCCGCCTGAGCGGCCGCGAGACCCGACTCGTCGCAGGACCAACCTCGAAGCATCCTGTAGGACCACACCCTTACTCCGGAACGCCTCTCCAATGCTGCAGTGGTTCAAGAACATCCGCATCCGGCCCAAGCTGATCGGCAGCTTCGCCATCGTGGCTGCGGCGGGCGCCTTCGCCGGCACCTTCGCCATCAGGAGTATGTGGGAGATCGACGACGCGGACACGTATATGTTCACGAGCGTCGTCAAGCCGTACGCGGAGGCGATGTCGCTGATCGACCACGTCCACGTGGCACGGATCCATATGCGCAGCGTGTTGCTCGAGACGACGGCGAGCGGTCGCCGTGCCGCCGTGGATCGCACGCACGACGAGGCGGCGCAGGCCAAGTTGGCCTTGGCGCGCCTCGACGCCCTGCAACTCGACAGCGCCGACCAGGCGGCAGTGACCGCCGTGCGGCAGGCGCACGACAGTTGGGTCCCGGCACGGGAGCGGCTGCTGGAGTTTGCGTCGGCGGGTCGCGTGCGCGAGGCTGAGCAGGCGCGGGCGGACGTGGACGAGACCGCCGGGGCCCTCGCGCGGCAATTGACGGCCCTCGCCTCCGCTTTGGCGACGAGCGGAGAGCAGTTGGCCCGCGACAACACGGCGCTCGCCAAGCGCGCCACGGTCGTCGCATCGCTGTTGCTGGCGCTGGCCTTCATCGCCTCTGTCCTCGGTGGGCTTTTCATCGCCCGGCTGGCAACGACAACCCTCGTGGAGGCGCTACGGGCCCTGCAGAGCGTGGCACAGGGCGATCTCACTGCACGCGCCGTCGTCGATTCCGAGGACGAGTTCGGCGAGATGAAGGCCGCCATCAACGCGGCGGCGACCGCGATGCAGGACAGCATTCGGCAGATCGCCGAGAACGCGCAGGCGCTGGCCGCGGCATCCGAGGAACTCTCGGCGACCTCGACCCAGATGGGCGCCAACGCCCAGCAGACCTCGCAACAGTCCGGGATGGTCTCGGCGGCTGCCGAGGAGGTCTCGCGCAACGTGCAGACGGTGGCCTCGGGCAGCGAGGAGATGGGCGTGTCCATTAAGGAGATCGCTTCGAACGCCGCGCAGGCAGCCCAGGTCGCGCAGGGCGCGGTCGCCACGGCGGACCGCACGAACCAGACCGTCACCCAGCTCGGCGCCTCGTCGCAGGAGATCGGCGCCGTCATCAAGGTCATCACGAGCATCGCCGAGCAGACGAACCTGTTGGCGCTGAACGCGACGATCGAGGCAGCCCGCGCCGGAGAGGCGGGCAAGGGCTTCGCAGTCGTCGCGAACGAGGTGAAGGAGCTGGCCAAGGAGACGGCGAAGGCGACGGAGGACATCGCGCGCCGCATTGAGGCGATCCAGGGTGACTCGCAGGGTGCCGTGTCCGCCATCGGCGAGATCGGTGCCGTGATCCGCCAGCTGAACGACATCTCCGGCACCATCGCCTCGGCGGTGGAGGAGCAGGCCGCGACCACGAGCGAGATTGCGCGCAACGTGGAGCAGGCCGCCGTGGGCGCCAAGGACATCGCCAGCACCATCACGGGTGTGTCGTCGGCGGCGCAGAGCACCGCGCAGGGCGTGCAGAACACGCGTCAGGCCGCCGAGGAGTTGGCGGCGATGGCGAGCGCGCTGCAGACCTTGGTGGCGCGCTTCACCTTCGAGGCCGGCGGGCGCAACCACACGCCGGTGGTCGACATCACGGCGCGTCGCCCGCGCCACCACAGCAAGGCCGCCTGAGACTCCGATGCCGCACATCCTCGTCATTGACGATTCCTCGACGATCCGCAAGGCGATCCGCCAGATCCTGAACGGCCTCACGCACGACGTGGTCGAGGCGGCGGATGGCGCCGCAGCGCTCGAGACCGTCCGCCAGGACCACGGGCTCGACGCGATCCTCTGCGACATCGACATGCCGGTGATGGACGGCCTGACCTTCCTCTCCGCGTTGCGTGAAGACAGCGACCTGCCGCAGCCGCCGGTCATCATGTGCACCACGCACAACAGCTTTGAGCGCATCAGCGATGCGCTCGGACGCGGGGCGAACGAGTACATCATGAAGCCCTTCACCCCCGAGATCATCGCCGAGAAGCTGGCATCTGTCGGGATTGGGTGATGGACGCGCCGATCCGTGTAGTCCTGATCGACGACTCCGCCGTCGTCCGCGGCGCGCTGCGCCGCATCATCGAGCCCTCGGGTGACATCGTGATTGCGGGGACCGCGTCCAACGGCCGGCTTGGCCTGGAGGCGGTGGCCGCGCACCGGCCCGACGTCGTGCTGCTCGACATCGAGATGCCCGAGATGGACGGCATGCAGACGTTGCCGCGCCTCTTGGCCGCCAATCCGGGGCTCAAGGTCATCATGGCCTCGAGCCTCACGCAGCGCGGCGCGCAGGTCACGATGGACGCGCTGGCGCTCGGCGCGGCCGACTACATCACCAAGCCCACGGCACGGGCCGGCCCGGACGCACTCGCGCCGATGGCGGCCGAACTGCTTGGCAAGATCCGCGGCCTGGCGCGGCCGCACCGGCACCTGCGGCCCGCGACACCGCTGCGCACGCGCGCCGTGGGGCCCGAGTCCGACAGTGCGCCGATTCCCGAACCGACGACCGGTGCACTGCGTCGCGGGCTTGGCGGCCGCGCGCCGGAGTTGATTGCGATTGCCTCGAGCACCGGTGGCCCGAACGCGCTGGCCCAGCTGTTCAAGGCGTTGCCGAACGAGTGCAAGACCCCGATCGTCGTCACGCAGCACATGCCGCCGTTGTTCACGCAGATGCTGGCCCAGCGCCTGACGCGCGAATCCGGTCGGACCTGCGTGGAAGCCAGCGACCGGATGCCCGTGCAGCCAGGGCACACGTACATCGCGCCCGGCGACAAGCACCTGCTCGTGGAGCGCGAGAACGGTGCGCTGCGCATCCGCCTCAGCGATGCGCCGCCGGAGAACCACTGTCGCCCGTCGGCCGATGTGATGTTTCGCTCCATCGCAAATGCCGTCGGTGGATCGACGCTGGTCGTGGTGTTGACGGGGATGGGCGAGGACGGCAAGCGTGGCGCCGACGTGCTGCGCCGCGCCGGTGCCCGCGTGCTCGCGCAGGACGAGGCATCGTCGGTGGTGTGGGGCATGCCCGGCGCCGTCGTCGCCGCTGGACTCGCTGACCAAGTGCTCACCCTGCCGTTGATCGCGCAGCGCATCGCCCACCTTGAGCTGGCCCTCGCATGATTGCCCCGGACGACTACCGCTTCCTCAGCGACTTCCTGAAGAGGGAGAGCGGCCTGAGCCTCGGCCCCGGCAAGGACTACCTGCTGGAGAGCCGGCTGCCACCCGTCGCGGCGAACTTTGCCTGCGACGGCGTCGCCGGGCTCGTGCGCGCCCTGCGCATGGGCGGCAATCGCGCGATGGTGAAGGCCGTGGCCGACGCGATGACCACCGGCGAGACGCTGTTCTTCCGTGACCAGACGCCGTTCACGGTGTTTCGCGAGACGCTGCTGCCCGAGGCGGTCCAGCGTGCGCGCCCGACCGGCCGTCCGGTGCGCATCTGGAGCGCCGCCTGTTCGTCGGGCCAGGAGGTCTTCTCGTTGGCGATGATCGCCGACGAACAGCAGCGCCAGTTGGCCGGTACCCGCGTGGAGTTCCTCGCCACGGACTATTCGACTCCGACCGTGCAACGCGCCGCGCAGGCGACGTTCTCGCAGCTCGAGGTCCAGCGCGGCCTGCCCATCCAGCTGCTCGTGAAGTACTTCGACAAGACGCCCGACGGCTTCAGGGTGAAGGATATGCTCAAGCAGCGCGTCGCGTTCCGCGAGCACAACCTGCTGACGTCGGGGGCGGGCCACGGGTCGTTCGACATCATCTTCGTGCGCAACGTGCTGATCTACTTCGACGTGCCGACGAAGCGCGAGGTGCTGGAGCGCCTGAGTGCCCAGTTGGTGCCGGGCGGCGTGATCGTGCTTGGCGGCACCGAGAACACGCTGGGCGTCACGGATGCCCTGGTGCGCCTGCCGGGCTGTCCGACCGCGGTCTACCAACGCAGCGCGGACCTGACCCAGCGGCGGGCCGCTCCGGCGGCCTAGCCCCGACGGCGGCGGTTCCGGCGTCCTCGCCGCAGTGCTGCGGGCGGATCCGGGCTCAAGCGGGCGCCTGTCCCTGCCGAAGCTCTAATGGACGAAGGTCGTGCCAATCGGGCGCGACCCCGCGAACCAGGAGAGGCCCGAATGAGCGACGCCACACCGTCGGCGCGTTCCAAGAATCCGGAAACGCTGCCCGACATGCTGATGATGGCGCACGACGAAGTGTGCGCCATCCTGAACTCCCTGCGCACCAGCCGTGACCTGCTCCAGAAGAGCAGCGTCTCGCACCTCCGCAACACCACGGCCAAGCTGCAGGAAGTGACGGACGCGACCGAAGTCGCGGCCACCGGCATCCTCGACGGCCTCGATCGCTCGATTGCCCTCGTCGACAAGCTCGACACGCTCGACGCCAGCGGCAATGGCGAGGCGGTGGATACGCGCAACGCGCTCCGCGACGAGCTGTTCCAGGCGCAGGCCGCGCTGCAGTTCCAGGACATCACGGCGCAGCAGCTGGCGTATGCCGCCAGCATGCTCATCGAGATGGAGGACCGCATGAAGGGCCTCGCCCACGCGCTGGAACCGCACAACCAGGCGGCGAGCGTGAAGGTCGCCGCCGTCTCCTCGGCGATGCGCGCGTTCGACCCGAACGCAACGATGGCCAACCCGCAGGGCCGCCAGGCCCTCGCGGACGAGATCTTCACCACCACGCCCTAAGGGAATCCGCGTGAGCGCCCAGCCCGTCACGGCGCCGGGTGCGGCGACCGCCCCATCCGTCCACGCAGCAGAGGCCCAGGCCCGCTGCGTGGCGCGCCAGCCGATCTTCGACCGCGAGCGCCGGCTCAAGGGCTATGAACTCCTGTTCCGCTCGCACGGTGGCGCGTCCAGCGCCATCGGCGGCACCAGCCCCGAACAGATGTCCGGCAGCACCGTGGTCACCGGTGTGCTGGACATCGGCCTCGACCAACTCACGGGGCCCGTCCCCGCCTGGATCAACGCCTCACGCGAGTTCCTCGTGAGCGGCGTGCTCGAGGTGCTCGACGCCAAGCGCGTGGTCATCGAGGTGCTCGAGACGGTGGTGCCCGACGCCGAAGTCGTGGCCGCGGTCCAGCGCCTGCGCGAGCTCGGCTACACGATCGCGCTGGACGACTTCGAGGGCGGCCCGGAATGGGAGCCGCTGCTGCAGATGGCGCAGATCGTGAAGCTCGACGTGATGAACCAGACCAAGCAGCAGATCGCGCCGCGCGTCTTCCGCCTCAAGCCGTATCGCGTGAAGCTGCTGGCTGAGCGCGTGGAGGACCAGGCGAGCTTCCTCGACTGCGTGTCGTTGGGCTTCGAGTACTTCCAGGGCTACCACTTCCGCAAGCCGGAGACGCTGCAGCGAAAGGTGTTGCCCGTGGGCATGGCCCGCGTGGCGCGCCTGATGTCGCTCGTGAACGACACCCGCGTGACGGACCAGCAGCTCGAGGCCGAACTGCGCGCGGACCCCGGCCTCAGCGTCAAGCTGCTGCGTATCGTGAACAACGCGGCCACGGGCTACCACTCGGTGTCCTCGCTGCGCCACGCCATCCAGCTCGCCGGCCGTCGGACGCTGTACCACTGGCTCGCCCTCCTGATGGTGAGCTCCGTGCCGACCAAGGACGACGCCGAGAAGGAGATCGTGTTGCAGTCGCTGGAGCGCGGACGTTTCTGCGAACTGATGGCGCTGGGCACCGGGCGTCGCGAACAGGCGGACCCGCTGTTCCTCGCCGGCCTGCTGGCCAACCTCGACCAGATCCTCGGCGTCTCGCGTGACGAGCTCATCACGCAGATGGGGCTCTCCGGTGAGGTCGCTGCTGCGCTGCGTGGCGAGCCCGGGCCGCACACGGCCTACCTCGCGGTGGCCACGGCCTACGCCGCCGGCGACTGGGAGCGGGTGGCGCCCTC
The DNA here is from genome assembly GCA_019637445.1 of Gemmatimonadaceae bacterium. Classification (NCBI taxonomy): domain Bacteria; kingdom Pseudomonadati; phylum Gemmatimonadota; class Gemmatimonadia; order Gemmatimonadales; family Gemmatimonadaceae; species Gemmatimonadaceae bacterium. The sequence continues at coordinate 45,911 of JAHBVS010000002.1, forward strand.
GGCGGACCGGCTTGGCGTGGAAGAGGAACTGCCCGAGCTCTACGGCGCGGCCGGCGGCTGGGCCCGCGAGGTGTTGCGGGCGGCGTAGTCGAAGCGCGGCGTGGGCGTCCGGCGCCAGCAAACCGTTCCGGTGCCGACCGCCAACCGCAGCATCCAGCGGCCAGGGCACGCGGCGTGCATACTTGAGGTATGTGCCGCTTCACGCTGTACCTCGGCCCGCCGATCAAGCTCTCCACGCTGGTCACCGAGCCTGAACACTCGCTGATCCACCAGAGCAGCCACGCGACCGAACGCGCCGAGCCATTGAATGGCGATGGGTTCGGCATCGGCTGGTACTCACCGCGCCTGCACAGCGAGCCCGCGACGTTCCATCAGATCACGCCGGCCTGGAGTGACCGCAATCTCAAGAGCATCGCCAAGGTCGTGGCGAGCGCCTGCGTGATGGCCCACGTGCGCGCGGCCACGCCGGGCAGCACGGTGGATCTCTCGAACTGCCATCCGTTTGCGTACGACAACTACTTGTTGATGCACAACGGGCACATCGGCGGGTTTCGGCGACTGCGGCGTCGGTTGCTCGAGGACCTGACGGACGAGGCCTATGGCATCATCCGCGGGAGCACCGATACCGAGCATCTCTTCGCGATCTTCGTGGACGAGATCGTGCGCCACGGCTGTCCCGTGGACGCGCCCGGCGAGGGGGGACGCAACGGCGAGGCCGCGTTGGGCCTCGCGCAGCGGCTCTCATCGGCGATCGAGCGCACGCTGGCCGTGTCGGCGCGCTTTGGCAACGGCGAGCCCAGCTTTCTCAACGTGGCCGTCACCGACGGGGATCATGTGGCCGTGTGCCGCTTCGCCTCCGGCGATGGTGCGCAGCCGGAGACGCTGTACCTGCTCCACGGCGAACTGTATCCTCCGGCGGGGCGCGACTTCCCGCAGCGCCGTCCCACCGACGAGGGCGAGGCAACGGTCGTCGCGTCGGAGCGACTCACCACGGATGCGCGCTGGCAGGCTGTGCCCGCCAACCATATGCTGGTGCTCGACCGTTGGGTCAGGCCGCGCGTGCTTCCGATGGACGCGTCGGGGCGGATTGCCCCTGCCGCGGTGGGCGTCTAACCGACCGGCGAGACGTTGAGGTCGGCGAGCGTCGAGCGCGCCGGCTTCGGCGACAGGAAGGGCAGGATGATCGAGATGCGCCGATTCTCCGCCGAGGCGGGTTGATCGGCGTTGCGCAGCCGCGAGGCCCCAAGGGCGCGCACCTCGCGCAGTCGGTCCGCCGCGATGCCCGCGTGCTCGAGCACGCGTCGCGCCGCGTTGGCGCGGTCCGCCGATAGTTCCCAGTTGGTGTACTGCGCGTTGCGTCCGTAGGGCACGGCGTCCGTGTGTCCTTCCAGGATGATCGGATTGCGCAGCGCCCCGAGTTCGCCGCCGATGACCTCGAGGGCCACGCGGGCGCTCTGCTGCAAGTGCGCCGAGCCGCGGGGGAAGTAGGTCTCGCCGTCGCCGGACTCGAGCAGCTCGATGCGCAGGCCGTCCTCGCCGACGACGATCTCCACCTTGGGCGACTGCATCCCGGCGGCCAGGGAATCGAGGCGGGCCTGGATCTTGTCGGCAACCTCCTCCATCGCAATCGTCTCGCTGCGCCGCACGATGAGGTTGAACCGCACCGTGCCGTCGGAGTTGGGCGACGGACCGGCGTTGATGGGGCTGTCGCCCGACGACTGGCCGACGTGATAGCCGGTGGGGTGCGAGAAATACTCCTCGATGTGGCGACGCGTGTTGTCGTCGAGGCCGACGAGCCACATCACCATGAAGAAGGCCATCATTGCGGTCACGAAGTCCGCGTAGGCCACCTTCCACGATCCGCCGTGGTGGGCGTGCCCCGCCTTCTTGATCTTCTTGACGATGACGATCGGTCGTTGCTCGAGCCCCATCGTCAGGCCTTCCCGCGCACCAGCGCCTCAAGCTTGGAGAACGAGGGACGCTCGTGCGGCTCGATGCTGCGGCGCGCAAACTCGACAGCGGACATCGGGGAGTCGCCACGCGCGAAGGCCAGCAGCGCCGTGCGGATGGTCAGCAGGTAGGCGTGCTCCGCCTGGATGCGCGCCTCGATGGCCTGGGCCATCGGGCCGACGACGCCGTAGGAGAGCAGGATGCCGAGGAAGGTGCCGACCAACGCGGCGGCGACCTTCTGGCCCACGATCGACGCATCGCCACCGATGGCGCCCATCGTGATGATCACGCCGAGCACCGCGGCCACGATGCCGAAGCCCGGCAGCGCATCACCGACCTTGGTCAGCGCCGTCGGCGCCGCCATCTGCTCGTGGTGGTGCTGCTCGAGGTCCATGTCGAGCACGTCGGCGAGATGGTGGTTCTCCACCGCGCCCGTGAGCAGGACCTTGAGCGTGTCGCAGAGCGTGGCCACCGCGTGATGGTTGCCGAGGAAGGCCGGGTACTTCTTGAAGATGTCGCTCTTCTCGGGATCCTCGATGTGCGCCTCGAGGCCCACCAGGCCGTCCTTGCGGGCCTTCTGGAAAATGGCGTAGAGTACCTGCAGCAACTCCTCGTAGGCCTGGTGCGAGAACGGGGAGGGCTTGAGCAGGCCGAGGGTCATGGCGACGGCCCGCTTGATGGTGCTGCTCGGGTTCCCGATGATGAGCGCGCCGAGGGCGGCACCACCGATGATGATGAACTCGCTGACCTGGATCAGCACGCCGAGCTGCCCGTGGTGCATCACGTAGCCACCAATGACGCTACCAAAGACGACCACGAGGCCGATAATGATCATCATGGGAGTGGCGATACTCGGGGGAGGAGGACGGCAGGCTGTCTCACCCATCCGAGTATCGGACCATCGGCCCGAAAATAGACCCCTGTGACCCCCCCAAATCACACAACCGCCGAGTTGGCAGAAGGTCGTGCCGCAGCCGTTTGGATGGCCCGGACCGCTGGCGTTCTTCGCGGCATTTCCCACGCCATGGGAAACCGGCTCCACGCCCTCGAGTTCCTGCGGGAGTCCCTGGAGCCGGGTGAGGTCATGGGGGCCGAGATTCGCGACCAGTTGGGGTCTGAATTCGAGACACTGACCAGTCTTGTCGAGCGGAATCGGATCCTGGTCTTCCTCGACGACGAGGAGCCTCAGCCCTGTCGGGTGGCCGACATACTGCCCACGGCCATCGCGCTGCGGGCACTGCACGTGGACGTTTTTGAGCCTGGATGCGAGGTGCAGGCCTCCGGCGATCCGCCGGCCATCCTGGCGCCGCTCCGCGCCCTCACGCAGGCGCTGGCGCTCATGTTGCTGCCGGTCGGTGGTGAGTCGAACCTTGCGGCCTCGGTCGGGGTCACGGGAACGCCGGAGGCCGTGGCGGTGCGCGTCAGCGGCGGCGCGGCTGTCGACAGCACGGAGGCCACGCGCGACGCCATTGGTTGGCTGCTGCGTTCAGTGGTGCCGCCCGTGGAGATCGTGCGGGAGGCCGACGCGTCCGGTGCCGCGCTGCGGCTTACGCTTCCGTCGCTGGCGGCGTCGCGGCGCGCGGAGCGCCAGCAGGACTGAGCCGCTGGATCACGGCACCAGCGGCCGCCCCGGCCGCCGCAAAGCTGGCCGCGGCTTCGACGGCGCGTCGCGTCTCTTCCGCCACACTGTCCACCAGCTCGCCGCGCAGGATGCGCACCGACGACGGCGCCTCGATGCCAAGGCGCACGGTACGACCGTCGCAGGCCAACACCTCGATGCGGATGTCGCCGTCCAGGACGAACCCCTGGCCGGCGCGGCGAGAGAGAATGAGCATCGCGATCCCGGCTAGCGCTTGAGGCTGATAAGGGTCTCCATCATCTCGTCCACGGTCTGGACGACCTTCGCGGCCGCCGCATAAGCCTGCTGGTGCCGCATGAGGCGCATCAGCTCCTCGTCTGTGCTCACGCCGGTGACGCTGTCGCGGCGCGCCGAGGACTGGGCCAGCAACGTGTTTGACACTGTCGCCGCATCGCCGGCCGCGCGGCCTGCGCCGGCGATCGTCGCGATGATGCGCTGGAATGCGCCGCCGAAGCTGCCGCTCACCGCACTTGGTGACCCATCGCGCAGTTCGCCGATGGCCAATGCCACGGCGTTGTCGCCGGTGGCCTGCAACGTTGCGCTCGCGGCGATCGCGCCGGCGTCGGCTGCGACCTCGGCCGACAGTCGGATACCACCCGCGCTCAGCGCCGTGGGGTCCGCGTCGAAGAAGCTGATGCCTGAGCCCGTGGGCCCGAGCAGGGGGTCCCAGTTGCCACTCACGCCCGCCGTGGGCGACCAACCCGTGGTGTGCAGCGCGTTCACGTCGGTGATGAGCGCCGCGGCCAGGGCGTCGAGCTCGGCCCGCGTCCCGGCAATATCAACGTTGGCCAGCTCCACCAGCGCACCGAGCTTGCCGCCCATCGTGCGCACGGGGCTGGTCTCGCCCGCGATGCGGATCTCCTGCGGGATCGTGACCGTCAGTTCAAGCGCGTTCGTGAACACGCCGTCCACCAACGGGCGACCGCCCAGCATCACCTGGTTGCCGCCGTCGGCGCGGTCGATGACCGTGATGGGCACCAGCGTCCCGAGTTCGTCGAGCAGCCGGTCGCGCTCGTCGCGCAGGTCGTTGGCGGTGTTGCCACCGCTTTCCATCGGGACGATCTGCTTGTTGATGGCGGCGATGCTCGTCGTGAGCTGGTTGACCTGCTCGAGCACGGTGGACGCCTGCGTGCGCGTGTCCGTCTCCATTCGCTGCAGTTCGTTCGCGTAGCTATTGAAACGCTGGATCAGCGCCTCGGCGCGCTGCCGCACGACGGCGCGGGCGCCGGCGTTGTTGGGCTGCGCGGAGAGGTCACTCCAGCTGTTCCAGAACGCGTCGAAGGCAGCGGCGAGGCCGTTGTCCGACGGCTCGCCGAAGATCTGCTCCACGCGCACGAGTGCATCGCGACGCGTGCTGGAATAGCCGGCGGGCGCGAGCTGGGTACGCACGTCCTGGTCGAGCAGCATCTCGCGCGCACGTCCGACCGTGGCGATACGCACGCCCGAGCCGAAGATGCCGTAGGTCATCTTCCGCACCGGACCCTGCTCCAGCGACAGCGTCTGCCGCGTGTAGCCAGGGGTCTCGGCGTTGGCGATGTTGTGGCCCGTGACTTCCATGGCCGCCTGATGCGAGAGCAGGGCGGTGCGGGCCACGCTGAGGATGCTGCCGATGCTGGACATCAGATCGTCCGGTCGAGCAGGCCGGGATCGCCCGGCGTCCCACCGTCGCGGCCGTAGGTGGACGGCGGCTGCAACGCGCCCGCGAGGGCGCGCACGAGCTGGTCGCCGGCTTCGACGGCGGTGCGCAGGACACGCTGGTTGAGCTGCACTTCCTGGTGCAGCAGCTCGCCAGTGTCGGTCAGCGCATCAATGGCGGATTGCACCTCGGCGGGCGGCGTGCCACCGAAGGTGTCAAGAAGAGCCGGCATACTCAAATCATCGGCTTCGCCGAGCCGCTGGTTGAGCGTGATGCGCCGACGGCGCGCCTCTCCCAATGTGACAAGCACACGATGCGTGGCGAAGACCGAGTCATCGAGCCCCTGCAGGTCGTCGCGGGCCAGCGCCTCGCGCTGACGCTTGAGGATCGAGGCAAGGTCCAGCAGCAGTTGGTTCTCCTCGCGCAGCGCCTTGGCCAGCGCGGTGACGGTGGGAGCAGCGTGGGCGCCGACCGTGCGCGTCGGCGCGGCCAGGGTGGACGTCGGTGTGAGATGGGTCACTTCGACTCCGTCGTCGCAGCGGGCATTGCGGCCGGGGCCGCTGCCGGGCCGGCGGCGAGTTCGCGAACGAGTGAGGCGGAGAGCCCGCGCGACCATTGCGCGGGCAGCTGGTCGGCGATGAACTCATCGCGCATGGCGGTGAACATTTCCTCACCGGCCCCGCCGTGCGTGATGCCGTCACTGGGAACGGTCTCGCGCATCGCGGCGAAGAGCTGACGGACGAACATGCCTTCGAGCGCCTGGGCCTGCGCGTGCAGCTGCTCGCGCTTGTTCTCGCCCGGCGTGGGCGTGAGCGGCGTGCTGGCGCCAATCGGGCTGGTCATCGGATCACGACCTCGGCGTGAAGGGCGCCCGCATCGCGCAGGGCGCTGAAGACTGCGGCGGTCTGCTGCGGCGTCGCCTTGGCATTGCGAAGCGCCTCGGCCACGTGCTGCACCGTCGTGCCAGTGGGCAGCGCGTCTGGGCCACCGCCGCCAATCACCAGCGTGATGCCTTCGGCACTCACGATGCCGTCACCGACGACGATGTCGGCGCCGGCGACGACCGTGCCATTGCGCGCGTCCACGAGCAGGCGGTTCGCCGCGCCGCGACGGATGCGCAGGTCGTTGATCTGCTCGTAAAGCGCGGGCAGGCCGTCGGCGCCTCCCTGCGGCTTGAGCAGAATGGAACCCGGATCCTCGACCTCGGCCGTGCCACGACGACCCGTCACCGAGTCGATGGCCGCGGCGATGCGCAACGCCATCGCGGCGTCAGGCTGCTTGAGCAGCAGGCGCGAGGTGCGCCGCTGCTGCGGACGCGGCAGCTCGACTTCGATCACGCCACCGTCAGGCACACGACCGGCGGTCGCCGCGCGCAGGCTGACACGGGTGGCGCTGCCGGACTCGGTGATCATCAGGGCGCCCTGGGCGGCGGCAACCGCGCTGCTGCCGACGTCGCCAACGAGCGGCGTCATCCACAGGATGCCGCCACGCAGCGACTGAGCATCGCCGATGGAGCTCACCTGCACATCGAAGCGACCACCGGGCCGTAGGTACGGCGAGACTTCGGCCGTCACGAGCACCGCCGCGACATTGCGCGTGCGGAGCAGGTTGGCCGGCACCTGCACCTCAAAGTTGCGCAGCAGGTTCACAATGGACTGCACGGTGTGGCGCGAGCCGACGGTGCCAGTGACGCGGTCACCCGTGCCACTGAGGCCGGTGACGAGTCCATAGCCGACCAGGCGCACCGGTCCGCCGCCCTCGGGAATCGTGAGGTCGCGGATGGTGACGTCCTGCGCGAGCAGCGCGGCGCCGCCTGTGGTGGCTGCCGGCGCGGTCGCGAGTGCGGCCGCGGCGAGCGCGAGCGTCGTGACCAGTCGAGGTGCGCGCATCTTACGGCCAGATCGCGCCGAAGATCTTGCCGATCAGCCCACCGCGAGCCTTGCCGAGCCGTCCCTTCTGCTTGTACTCGATCTTCGCGTCGGCCATGCGCCAGGAGTCCACCGAGTTGGTGGCCACGGCGATGTCATTGGGCCGCACCCATCCGCTGAGGATGATGGTCTGCTTGGCCTTGTCCACGAAGAGCTCCTTCTGTCCTTCAAGCTGCAGCATCCCGGTCGGCGAGATGGCCACGACGCGCGCGCTGACCTCCGCGCGAAAGCTGTTGCCGCGCACCGACTGGCCGCTGCGGCGCGAGTCGACAGCCTTGTCGGCGCTCATGCCGGCGCCCATCGCGCTGCCGTCGGGCATCTGCGCGCCGGCGCTCATCACGCGGCCACGGTTGTCCGAGGCGTCCTCGCGCAGGTTGGCGGCGGCCAGCGTCTGCTCATCGATGAAGACGGTGACCACATCGCCCACGGCGAGCTGGATGCGGTCGGAAGTCCAGGAGCGGCGCGCGGCGTTCGCGGTGGCCTGGGCGGTGACGGATGCCGGGATCGCGACATAGAGCAGCATCGCAATGATCCAGAGGCGCGTGTCGATGGAGAGCATAGGACTTCAGCGACGAAGAAGGGTGACGGTGCCGCTGTCGCGAACGACGGCGGGAATGTTGCGGCGACGATCGATGCGGACCATCAGCGTGTCGCCGATGGCGGCATCGGCGAGCGCGACGGCAGTTTGCGTGATGCGGATGCCCGGGCTGACAAAGTCGGCCTGCACGGTGTCGCCGCGTCGAATGACCGGTCGCGGGGCGACAGCCGGCGTGCGCAACGACTCACCGGGATGAATGAGCCGACGGGCGACCCAGCCGAGCGGCGCGCGGCCAGCCTCGAGCGTGGAGCCCCCTTCGATGTCCTGCGCCGTGAGGATGCTGCCGCGGGCAATGACGCGGGCGGCGCGGAAGGCCGGCACATCGGGCAGCGAGGCCTGCGCGCGGGCCGCCGCGCTGGGCGCGGCGGCCGCCACCAGCAACGCCAGCCCGACCGCGGCGTGGTTGGCCGTGCGCGCGCTCATCGACCCAGCCCAGCCTGCACGTCGGACATCTGCTCGACGTTGCGGATGACCTTGGCATTGATCTCGTACGCGCGCATCGCGGCGATCATGTCCACCATCTCCTGCACGATCTCGACGTTGCTGCCCTCGAGATGGCCCTGGAGCAGGCGGCCGATGCCGTCCTCACCCGCGAATCCGACGATCGGCTCGCCGGAGGCCGGCGTGGTGACGTAGAGGTTCTCGCCCAGCGACTCGAGGCCGGAGGGGTTCGCGAAGCGCGCCAGCTCGAAGCGCCCGATCTCCTGCGGCCGCGCGTCGCCCGGCCGCGTCACGGTCACGATGCCGTTGCGCGAGATGGAGATGTTGTTCGCATCGTCGGGCACGCGGATGCCGGGGACGATCGTGTGGCCGAGGGAGTTAACGAGCACGCCCTGGTCGGAGATCTGCAGCGCGCCATCGCGCGTGTAGCCGGTGAGCCCGTTCTCCATCTGCACCTGCAGGAAGCCATCGCCTTCGATGGCGATGTCCAGCGAGCGCTGCGTGGCCTCGATGGGGCCGTTGCCCTGCATCCGGAACACGCCGGCGAGGCGCGTGCCACGGCCGACCTGCACGGCGGGCAGGGTCTCGGAGTCGGTGCCGGCGATCGTCGTGGTGCCCTGCAGCGTCTGGTAGAGCAGGTCCACGAAGTGCGCGCGGCTGCGCTTGAAGGCCGTCGTGTTGACGTTCGCCAGGTTGTTGGCGATGACCTCGGTGCGCGTCTGCTGCGCGAGCATGCCGGTGGCGGCGGTACGAAGGGCGGGATTCATCTGCGGTCCTTGGAAGGGTCAGGCGTCAGCGGGGGCGGGCCAGGTCGCCGACGACAATCGCACGGGCATCGTCGATAGCAGACACGGCGCGCTGCGCCGAGGTGTACGCACGCTGGATATCGATCAACGAGACCATCGCCTCGATCTGCGAGACGTTGCTCTCTTCCACCGCGCCCTGTCGCACGGCGCGCTCGGCATTGATCAGCGGCCGTCGGTTGTCGGAGGGGAGGAAGCGGCCGTCGCCGGCGTGCTGCAGCGATTCATTCGGCGGCACGCCTTCCACACGAAGGCGACCGAAACCCACACCGTCGGCGGTGATGGCACCGTCGCGGCCAATCGCGATGCGCTGGGCATTTGCCGGCAACTTCACCGGCTCGCTGATGCCGGGCTTGGCCGGATCCTCGCCGAGCACCTTGGCGCCGCGGGCGTCCACGAGATAGCCCTCGGTGTCGAGGCGGAAGCTGCCGCCGCGCGTGAGCTGCTCGCCGGTCGGCGTCTGGACGACAAAGAAGCCGTCGCGCTCAAGCGCCAGGTCCAGCGGGTTGTTGGTGACGGCGATCGAGCCCTGGCGGCGATCGGTCGCCGCGCCGAGCTGCACGTAGTCCGTGTTGCCCATCAGGTGGGCAAAGGCGCGCTCCGCCTTGAAGCCTGCGGTGGAGACGTTCGCCAGGTTGTTGGCGACAATCTCCTGCTGGCGCTCGAGCTTTCGGAGGGCGGCTGCCGCGTGCGGCAGTCCCATTGGCCTGATGCTTGTCCCCACGGTCTGATCCTCGGTGACTGGTCGCTATCTATAGAAGGCAAGCGCCGTGCCAGTCCTGGACTCTCGTAAGGCGTTGCGGTATAACGAGTTAGCTAGGTGCTAGATTCGCCTCAGGCCGACCACTTTTGCCGAGCGGCGGCAGGGGCTGCCGCTCGCGGCATCTTCTGCCCGACCATCGGGACGCGGTGCAACTGCACGGTGAGGGTGGCCACGTCATACGGCAGCCGCGCCTGATGGGCGATGGCTGTGGTGGTCGCGCCCTGGCGGGCGAGGGCCCGGGCGAGCTCAAGGGCGTTGCGGCGGGCGTCCCGCGTGGCGCGGCGCTGCTGACGCGCCGGGTTCGGACGGCCCGCACGGCCGGCCACCAAGAGCAGCACGAGCAGGCCGACGATGGCCAGCGACTCCGTGAAGGGGATCATCACGCGACCTTCCCGCGCATCGGCGCCAGCTCGGTGCGCAGCTTGGCCAGTGCCTTCGTGCGGATCTGCGAAACACGCGACTCCGACACGCCAAGCGCGATGGCGATCTCGTGCAGCTTGAGGTCTTCGTAGAAGTACAGCGTGAGCACCAGACGCTCCTGCTCCTTCAGGTGCGTGAGCGCGCCGGCGAGCACGTCGATCTCCTGCCGGCGATTCACATCTTCCTCGATGTCCTCGTCGCTGCTGCCGGCAAGCTGCTCGGCCATCGTCGGGCCAGCCTCGTCTTCGTCGCCATTGCGCGGCGCGCTGTCGAGCGAGACGTGCACGACGCCTTCGACGTCGAGCTGCCAGCGGCGGAAGGTGTCGAGGTCGACACCCATGCGCGTGGCCATCGCGTCGTCGCTGATCTCCTCGCCGTCCTGGTTCAGCGCCTCGCTGGCCGCCTTGATCTCGCGCGTCTTGCGACGCACCGAGCGCGGCACGTGGTCCTGGCGGCGGAGCTCGTCGAGAATCGCACCGCGGATGCGCGGGGCCGCGAAGGTGCTGAAGGCCAGGCCGCGCGAGGCGTCGAAGCTATCGACCGCCGCGGTCAGGCCGAGGGCACCCGCGCTCAACAACTCGTCGAGCTCAATTTCGCCCTTGCGGCCGCGAGCCAGCTGGCGCGCGATGTAGTGCACCAGGCCCAGGTGCTCGTTGAGCAACTGGTTGCGGGCGAGCTCGTCGCCGGACTGGGCACGTGACCACAGGCTCAACGAAGGGGCGGCCGTGGTCCGGGCCACGGGTTCGGTGCGCTGTTCAGACACGGACGGCATCGGGTACCTCGGGGAAGAGAGCGGCAGCGAGCTGCTGCATGGCGAGTTCGGTGGTGGAGGCGCAGCGGTGGAACGGTTGGTCGGGCGCAGCGGTGATCTCGGCGTCATTCGGGATCGTGCCGGCGAATCCCAGCGAGCGATTCAGGAAGTGCTGCGCGCCGTGGTGGATCTGATCGAAGGAAGCCTTGGCGACGTCAGCGTTGTGGCGGTTGAACACGACATCGACCGTGATGCCGGGCCAGCGCGACTCGGCCGTCTTGAGCACGGCGTACGACGCGGCGATGCCGGCCGGCGAGCAGCCGCCGACGACGAGGAAGCGGCGCACCCCGGCCTCGGCGGCGGCGAGCATGCCGTCGAGCTGTGAGCGCGCGTCGATGACCACAGCGTCGTAGGCCGGGTAGGCCTGCGCGATGCGGCGTAGCACGGTACGACGTGCGGTGGGATCGAAGGGCACGCGGCGCGCGCTGGGCGGTTCGCCGCCGGGCAGCAGCGTGCAACCCGACGAGATCTCCACGGCCACATCGTTCACGGCGACGTTGGGATCGAGCAGCGCGGCGATGCCGTGGCGGATGCCGACGTTGTGGATGCGGTGCAGCGCACCGACCATCTCGTCGCAGTCCACGAGCAACGTGCGGCGGCCCGTCTGCGCCGTGGCAGCGGCGAGCAGCGCGGCAACCGTGGAGGTGCCCACACCGCCAGCGGTGCCGACGACGACCACGACCGGCACATCGCTGGGACGCCAGCCATCGCGCGGACGCGAGCCGACGAACCGACGGAGACCGTCCACCTGCGTGCTCACGCCGCCTCCGCGCGCGGGGCCAGGCCCAGCGGCTTGAGGATCGGCGTCGGCGCATCGTGCAGCGAGAGCGGCACGTCCTGACCGTCGGTGACCCAGCGCATCGGCAAGCCGAGCAGCGAGGTCAGCGTGCCAAGCGCACGGTCGGCGGGCACTTCGTCGAGCTTGGTGAGCAACGCGTGCGTCGGCCGCAGCACCTGGTGCGCCTCGCGCACGCGCTCGGCGATGTCGAGGCGCAGCGTGGCCGGCACGACGAGGTGCGTTTCGTCAGGGCGGAGGATGCCGAGCAGGTCGCGCGTACGGGCCTGCAGTGCGGCGGCGGCGGGCCCACGGCCCGCCGTGTCGACGAGCACGACCTCGCACTGGGCGAAGCGGCGCAATGCCAACTTCACTTCGTTGGCATCGTAGGCCTGCGCGCAGCTGAGGCCGGCGGCGTCCGCGTAGGCCTCGAGCTGTTCGACACCACCCGCGCGATGCGTGTCCAGCGTCAGCAGGCCGATGCGGCGACCACCGAAGGCGTCGGGATGCGTCGCGAGCTTGGCCAGCGTGGTCGTCTTGCCGGCACCCGTGGGGCCGACCAGCGCGATCACGCGCGGGCGCGCACCGTTCGGGCCGGACACACGCGTCGGACGCAACAGGCGACGCAGGCGCTCGAGATCCTGCGAGAGCGCGGCGACGACCTCGATGCCGGGGCGTCCATCCACCGAGCACGCACGCGTCTCGAGAATCAGCGCGTCGTCGCCCAGCGCCTTGCGCGCAAGCGCGTGCACGGTGGCGACATCGCGTCCCTTGAACGTCTCAAGCCGCATTCTTCATCTCCCAGGTGGCGATCGTGTTGATGTGGACCGTCGGCGGCAGCTCGGCCAACGAGAGCACGGGCAGCTTCTGCAGCACCGGCTCGAGCAGTCGGCGCACGCCGATGCGGAGACCCGCCGGCACCAGCAGCGGCAGCGGGCGTCCATCCGGGCTCTCGCCCGAGAGGCGCTGCAGGTCGCGCAGCGCGTTCACCAGTTGCTCGGGGGCCAGCATGCCGGCGCCACCACCGCGGTTGGTGAACAGCGCGGTCAGCGTGGCTTCGAGGCGGGGCCCCATGCCGATGGCCCGCACCACACCCGACTCGTCGGCGTGCAGGCGCGCCAGCACCGGGCCCAGCGCGCGACGCGCGTGCTCGGCCAACTGGTCCGGGTCCTTTGTGATATCGATGGCGTCGCCGACGGCCTCGAGAATCGTGACGAGGTCGCGGATCGGCACACGCTCCTTGAGCAGGCGCTGCAACACGCGGTGCAACACACCCAACGTGAGCCTGGCCGGGATCAGCTCCTCGACCAGTGCCGGGTTCGTGCGCTTCACGGTATCGAGCATCTCCTGCACGTCCTGGCGACCGAGCAGGTCGTGAGCGTGGCTCTTGAGCGTCTCCATCATGTGCGTGGCGATCATCGTCGTGGCGTCGACCACGGCGTAGCCCAGCGCCTCGGCTTCCTCGCGCGCGCGTGGCGCGATCCAGCGCGCCGGCAGCCCGAAGCTCGGATCCACGGTCTCGATGCCTTCGACTGGCGCGACCACTGAGCCCGTATCGAGCGCGAGCAGGTGACGCGGCAGCACTTCGCCCTGCGCGACTTCGGTGCCGCGCAGCTTGATGGCGTAGGCGTGCGTGCCCAGGCGGATGTCGTCGCGGATGCGGATCGCCGGGATCAGCACGCCACTCTCCAGCGCCGCCTGCTTGCGCAGCAGGCCGACGCGCTTGAGCAGCTCGCCGCCCGAGACCTCGTCGGCCAACGGGATGAGGCCGAAGCCGAGCTCCAGCTCGATCGGATCCAGCGAGAGCAGGTCCTGCACCGGGCTCGGCGGTGCAACTTCGGCGGCGGCTGGTTCCGGCGTGCTGATCACCGCGCGTGCCTCTTCCTCGGCGATGCGCAGTTCACCCATCCGACCCAGCGCGCCAAACACGCCGCCGAGTGCAACGAACGGAATCGTGGGAAGGCCGGGCAGCAGGCCGAACACGGCCAGCGCCGCACCCGCCACGTACAGCGCACGCGGCTGGCCACCGAGCTGGCGGCCGACCACCGTGCCCATGCGCGAGCCGGTGGCGGAGTGCGTGACGATAAGGCCGGCAGCCGTGGAGATGATCAGCGCCGGGATCTGCGTCACAAGGCCGTCGCCGACCGTGAGCACCGTGTACGTGCCGGCCGCTTTCGACAGCGGCAGCCCGCGTTGCGCCACACCGATGATGATGCCACCGACGATGTTGATGCCCGTGATAAGCAGGCCGGCGATGGCGTCGCCCTTCACGAACTTCGAGGCGCCGTCCATCGCGCCGTAGAAGTCCGCCTGGCGCGCGATGGTCTCGCGGCGCGTGCGGGCGGTGGCCTCGTCGATCAGCCCGGCGCCCAAGTCGGCGTCGATGGCCATCTGCTTGCCGGGCATCGCATCGAGGGTGAAGCGCGCGGCGACTTCGGCCACGCGGCTCGCGCCCTTCGTGATGACGATGAAGTTGATGCCGACGAGGATCAGGAAGATGACGATGCCGACGACGAAGTTGCCGCCGATGACAAACTCGCCGAACACCTTCACGACCTCGCCCGCGTGGCCCTCACCCAGGATGAGTCGCGTGGTGCTCACGTTGAGCGCCAGGCGGAACAGCGTCAGGATCAGCAGCAGGGCGGGGAAGGAGCTGAACTCCAGCGGGTCGCGCACGTAGAGCGCCGTCAGCAGCACGACCAGCGCGGCGCCGAACGACAGCGTGAGGAACAGGTCCAGCAGCAGCGACGGCAGCGGGATGATCAGCAGCGCGAGGATGAAGATCACGCCGATGGCGGTGCCCGCCTCCATCAGGCGAGTGCCCATCGTGCCGCGGTCGGAGGTCATGGCAGTGGCGGCCATCAGTTGGCGCCCCGCACCCAGGAGGGCTGCTCACCGCGCAGCGCCCGCTGGCGGAAGACGAAGGCGAGGATTTCGGCGACGGCCACGTAGAGCTCCGCAGGGATCATCATGCCGACCTTGGCGCTGGCGATCAGCGCGATGGCCAGCGGCTTGTTCTCGATCATCGGGATGCCGTGCTGCTTGGCGATCTCCTTGATGCGCTCGGCGACCTTGCGCTCGCCCATCGCCAGCACGATCGGCGCGGGGGCGGTCATCGGGTCGTACTGCAGGGCCACGGCGCGGTGCGTCGGGTTGACGATGATGACGTCGGCCTTCGGCACGGCGGCCATCATCTGCTTGCGCAGGCGGGCGCGGGCCATCGCGCGGACGCGCGACTTGAGCATCGGGTCGCCGTCGGTCTGCTTCATCTCCTGCTTCACTTCTTCCTTCGTCATCTTGAGCTGCTGCTGGTGCTGCCAGAGCTGCCAGCCGAAGTCGCCGGCGGCGAGCAGCGCAAAGGCGCCACCCGCGACGAAGAACAGGCGCACGCCGGTCTGGCGCAGCACGGCCAGCAGGCTCTGCGCATCACGTGCGCCAAGGTCGAGCAGGTCCGGCCAGGCGCGGCGCAGCACCACATAGGTGCAGAGCGCAATCAGCGCCACCTTGGCCAGCGCCTTGAGCAGCTCGACCAGAGCCTTGGAGCTGACGAGGTTCTTGCCGTTCGCGAGCGGTGAGACGCGGTTCCACTTGGGCGCCAGCGGCTTCGGCGTCAGCGTGCCACGGGCCTGCACGGCGCCGGTGGCCAACGCGAGCAGTGCCGTGGCCGCGCAGAGCACGGCCACGATCATCAGCATGGACCAGCCGCTGTGCTCGATCAGCCGCAGCACGTTGGCCGCGTCGCGGGCCTCGCCGAGGCGAGAGAGCGACTCGCCGACCAACTGCAGCAGCTGGCCGCCGGCGCTGGGCGCCAGCATCGTGATCGTGAGCGCGGCGCCAAGCAGCAGCGTCGCCGTGGAGAGCTCCTGCGAGCGCGCCACGCGGCCGTCCTCACGCGCCTGCTGGAGGCGGCGTTGGGTCGGGTCCTCAGTCTTTTCCTGTTCGCTCTGCTCGGCCATGGGGCTTACGGCGTGGCGACGAACCCGTCGCCCGTGCGGGCAAGCAGGTCCTGGTAGACGGAGGGCCAGCCCTGCAGCGTGCGGCCAATGGCCGGCAGGGCAGCGGAGAGTACGAACAGCCCGATGGCGATCTGCACCGGGAAGGAGACGCTGATCAGGTTGATCTGCGGCGCCGCGCGCGAGAGGATCGCGAGCGCGATCGTGGCGAGCAGCACAACGGCGATGACCGGTGCGGCGAAGCGGATGCCAATCGCGAACAGCGCCGAGCCGACCGCGACCATCGAGCGCAGGCCACCGGCGGCGTCCACCGCCGAGCCCGGCACCAGCGTCGAGAAGCTGTCGGCCATCGCCTGCAGCATCACGTGGTGCAGGTCCAGCGTGAGCAGCAGCGCGATGGTGAACATCCGCAGCAGCACGCCGAGCACCGGCAGCTGCGCGCTGGTATCGACGGGATCAAGAATGGCGGAACCGGACAGGCCGATCTGCACGGCCATCACGTCACCGGCCATCTCGGCGGCGCCGACGATGACGGCGGCACCCAATCCAATAGCGAAGCCGACCAGTGCTTCCGTGGCGACCGCCGACAGCGTCAGCTGCGGATCGGTCACCAACGGAAGCACGGCCGGCTGCAAGAGCACAGTGAGCAGCACCACAATGGCGACGCGCACGAGGCGCGGGACCACGGTCGTGGCGAAGCTCGGGGCAATGAGCATCATCCCGCTCACGCGCGTGCCGACAAGCACGAGCGTCGCGGCGGAGCCGGGAGCGAGGGGATCGAAGCTGGCCATCAGCCCGTGATCCCCGGAATGGCGCGGAAGATCTCGGCCGTGTAGCGCACGGCGGTCTGGATCAACCAGGGCAGGGCGAGCAGGAAGACAATCGCGACTGCCGCGAACTTGGGCACGAAGGCCAGCGTCTGTTCCTGGATCTGCGTCACCGCCTGCAGGAGGCTGACCACGAGGCCAAGCGCCAACGCGGTGAGCAGCATCGGCGCGCCGAGCAGCATGGCCATCAGCATCGCGCGGCGCGCGAGATCGACGATCATCGCGTCCGACATCAGGCGAAGCTCCGGATGAGGCCCTGGATGACCAGCGTCCAACCATCCACGAGCACGAAGAGCAGCAGCTTGAACGGCAGCGAGATCATCGCCGGCGGCACCATCATCATGCCCACCGACATCAGCACGGAGGCGACGACGATGTCGATGACGATGAACGGCAGGAACAGCGCGAAGCCGATCTGGAACGCGGTGCGCAGCTCGGAGGTGACGAAGGCCGAGGTCAGCACGAGGATGGGGATCTCCTCGGGGCTGTTGACGGCCGGCGTGTTGGAGAGCTCGAGGAAGTTCTCGACGTCCTCCTCGCGTACCTGCGAGAGCATGAACGTGCGGAAGGGATGCGAGGCCGTCTTCAGCATCTCGGCCTGCTCCATCGCGCCGTCCATCCAGGGCGTGAAGGCCGTGCGGTTGGCTTCTTCGATCGTCGGCGCCATCACGAACAGCGTCAGCAGCAGCGAGAGGCCGGCGACCAACTGGGCGGGCGGGGCGCTCTGCGCGCCGATGGCCTGCCGCAGGAAGTGCATCACGATGAGGATGCGGGTGAAGCCCGTCATCATCAGGACCAGCATGGGCAGCATCGTGAGCAGGCCCATCATCACGACGATGCCCACGGTGCCCGAGAGGCGGAGGCCGCCGTTGTTCTGCTGCCCGACCTGCAGCGACATCTGCGGGGCGAGGCGCGGGATCAGGCTGTCGAGGCGGGCGGCCGAGGCACCGCCCTGCGCGGCCACGGCCTGCGCGGGGGTGGCGGCACGCGGCGCAGCCTGCGCATTCAGGGAACGCGGAGCAGCCAGCGAGAGCGCGACCAGCAGCGCGAGCCCCGTGTTGCGCAGCGTCTGCGAGACGGCGCGGCTCAGGGTCTCCTGCCAGCTCGCGCGCAGCTGTACATCATTGGAAGCGAGGGCTGCCGCGCGTGCCGGCGGCAGGACCGCGGCGGCCGTGGGTGCGTCGGCGTCGAACTCCGTCAGGAGTCGCACGCCGCCGTCACCCACGGACACCGCGAGTACCCGCTGGTCGATCTGCACCAGCGCAATCGCCTGCTTCGGCCCCAGCGGCAAACGCCGGAGCACCTGCATGGGGATCCCGGACGCGCCCGCGCCGGCCACGGGCGCATAGCGCCTGAGCAGCTTCGCCGCGAGGAAGATCAACCCCAGCACGAAGGCCAGGGCGGAGAGCATGCCGAGGATCCCCGTCATGGTTACGCGGCCGACTCCTGCGGCTGCATCGGGGCCAGGATCCGCGTGATGCGGATGCCGAAGTGCTCGTTCACCACCAACACCTCGCCCTCGGCGAAGTGCTTGTCGGCGACGTAGACATCGATCGGCTCACCGGCCAGACGCTCAAGGCGAATCACGGAGCCACGGCCGAGCTTGAGCAGGTCCTGCACGGACATCCGCGTGCGGCCCAGCTCGATGCTCACCGAGAGCGGGAGGTCCATCAACGCGGCGAAGGGAACCTGGTCGCCGGCGGCTGCGGTCGGAGCGGTCATTGGTCGGGAGTGAAGGCGATGGGTGAAGAGGACAGCGAAGAGGTGGGACGGCCGGGCTCGATCTGATCGCCCAGCTGGACGGCGACGCGCTGGCCGATGCGACCCGGCGAGGCGTTGAAGCGCGCGCGGCCGCCGACGAAGAACTCCAGCGGCGTGTCGGTGGGCAGGCCGGTCGGCAGGATGCCGCCCTCGCCCACGCGCAGCAGCTCGCGCATCGTGATGTCGAACACGGGCAGGCGGGCCGCGACATCCACCGAGACGCCGCGCAGGCTCAGCTCGGCGATGCGGCGCGTCTCCGCGCGCTCGCTGGCGGAGCCGACCATCGGCTTCACGCGGCGGCCATCACCCTCGGCGAAGAACTTCTCGAGGACGCCGAGCGGCAGGCAGATGATGAGCAGCGAGCGCAGGTTGTCGGCGGCGATCTCGATGTTCGCCACCAGCACCGGGTCCTCGCGGCTGCCGCCCTGCACCATCTCGGGGAACGACTCGAAGGTCGTCATCTCGAGGTCCAGCGGGGCGTGGTCCTGCCAGACTTCCTTGAGCAGGCCCAGCGTGCGCTCGATCAGCGTGCGCACGGTGAGGCGCTCGATCGGCGTCAGTGCGCGGTTCATCGACACCGAGGGCGCCGTGCCGCCGAAGAAGCGGTCGACCGTGAGGAAGGCCAGCTCGTGGCCGATGTCGATGACGCCCTTCTGGCCCTCGAAGTTCTTGATGTCGAAGCCGAAGGCGGCGCAGGGCGTGGACAGCGAGAGCGTGAACTCGCCGAAGCTGTACTGCTCCACCGACTGCAGGCGCAGCTCGATCTGGCGGCGCAGGCGGCTCATCAGCCAGGCCTCGAGCGACTTGGCGAGGCGCTCGTACATCGCCTCGATCGTGCGCAGCCGGTCCTTGGAGATGCGGTGCGGGCGCCGGAAGTCATAGACGACGTGGTCCGGCTGCCGGGTGGCCACCGACGCGCGCGACGCGGACTTGCCCGCGTTCAGCAGCGCGTCGATTTCGTTCTGGGAGAGTGCGTCGGACGCCATCGTCGCTTACTGGATGACGAACTGGGGGAACAGCACCCGCTTCGTGCGACCGGCGCCAAGCACCGAGTCGACGGCGGCTCGCACCTCGGCGCGGATGGCATCGCGGCGCGCGTAGTCCACCAGCACCTCGAGCGTCTGTCGCGCGAGCACCGTGAGGATGCGGTCGCGCACCTCGGTCTCGCGCAGCTGGAACTCGTCGTCCGACATGGCCGGCGCGAACTCGAAGCCGACGCTGGCCAGCAGGAAGCGCGAACCGCGCGACTCCGCCGGGTTCACGATCAGGTTGTTGATCACCACCGGACGCGTCGCCGTCGACTTCACCGTGTCGGCGCCGTGCGCATCGCTGGTGTCAGCGGCGTGCGCCTCGGTGGCGTCGGCAGGCTTGGCGGAGAGGGCGGGCGCAATCCCGAAGGCACCGGCGCTGAGCCCGGCGAGCGCGCCGCCGGCAATCGCTCCGATCAGGAGCTTCTTGCCGCCCTTCGCGGGGGCCGGTGCAGCGTCGGTGGTTTCTGGCTCTTGGCTCATGGCAGATGGCAGATGGACGGAGTGCTTCTCGACACCTTGGAAAAGCAGGGGCCGTGCCATCGTGCCAACGGCAGATAAACCATTGTTTTGCAATCACTTAGATGGTTGCCGCCAATGCGGAAACGCGTGCCGAGTCTGGCACTTCCGTCCCTCGGCCTCGGACGGGCGGCATCTTTTTCCCTCAGGCCACATCTATTGGATGCAGACGGGGCGGCGCCGTCGCCGGCGCCGCCCCGTTCCCCATCCTTCACCCCTCAGCGCTTAGCGCTTCAGGTTCACCAACTCCTGCAGCATCTCGTCCGAGGTCGTGATCACGCGGCTGTTGGCCTGGAAGCCACGCTGGGCCACGATCATTGCCGTGAACTCGGCGGCGAGGTCGACGTTGGACATTTCCAGCGCGCCGCTAGTCAGCGTCGACTGGCTGCCCTCGAGGGCGAAGCCAAGCACCGGCCCGCCCGAGTTGCTGGACTCCTGGTACATGTTGTCGCCGATGCGGAGCAGGCCGGCCGGGTTGTTGAAGTCGGCGAGCACGATCTGCGCCAGCGCGACGCTCACGCCGTTGGTGAACGAGCCGGTGATGAGGCCGGTGCGGTCCACCGAGAAGTTCTGCAGCGTGCCGGAGGTGTAGCCGTCCTGGTCACGGAGCACGGCGGTGGTCGTCGAGGCGTACTGCGTGATGCCGTTGACGCCCGCGCCCGGGTCGATGGAGATCGTGACCGGATCCGCGCCCGGGGGGGCGAAGCTCACCGTCTGCAGCGCGGGGTTGAGCAGCGTGCCGTCGGTGTCGAACGTGAAGACGCCGCTGCCCGCAATCGAGCCCACCGGCACGCCGGCGTTCACGAGGTTGGTCGGGTCGACTTCCCAGGTCCACTCGTTCGACGCGGTCTTGTAGAGGTAGACCTTCACGTCGTACTTGCTGCCCAGCGAGTCGTAGGCCGAGATCGAGGTCTCGGTCCACGAGCCGGTGTTGGCCGCCAGTGCGCGCGTGTCGGCATTGAAGCCACCGGTGAGCGGGCCGGCGCCGTCCGGATCCGAGAGGTCGAACACGTCGGCGGCGGCGTTCAGGTTGCCAGCCATGTTCATCGACGTCGTCGCCTGCGCCGAGGTCTTCTGACCAAAGGGCAGGCGGATGTCGCGGATGCCGTCCTGGAACACGCCATTCACGGCGACGCGGCCCTGGGCGATGAAGCCGTTGGTCGGCGCCACGAGGCGGCCGTCGGCGTCGAGCTGGAAGTTACCGGAGCGCGTGAAGAAGCTCTGCGTGCCCTTACGCACGACGAAGAACGAGTCGCCCTGGATGGCCACGTCGGTGTTGAGGCCGGTGGTCTCGAGGTTGCCCTGCGCGAACACGGTGTCCACCGAGCCGATCTGCATGCCGAGGCCGACCTGGATCGGGTTGATACCGCCCTGGTCGCCGGGCGGACGGCTGCCGCCCTGCAGCAGCTGCGCGAAGCCTTCCTTGAAGGTCACGCGGCCGGCCTTGAAGGCGACCGTGTTGACGTTGGAGACGTTGTTGCCGATGACGTCCATCCGGATCTGGTGATTGCGCAGACCGGAAACGCCGGCAAAGAGTGAACGAAGCATCTACGGGATCTCCTCTCAGGAGGTGAAGTGTCCGGCGCGGATCGACGAGATCAGCCCGATGGGGAACGTGAGTGAACCAGCGGTGACGTAGGCGCCTTCGGCGCTCAGGCGGACGCCGTCCACGCGGATGGCGACCTGGGTGGCGAGCGGGGTGGTCTCGCCCTCGGACTCGAAGTCCACGGCAATCCGATACGACCCCTCGGGAAGGCCGTCGAGTGCGTCGGCGACATCGAGGCTGCGCTCGCCGCCCGCCATGTAACCGAGCGGGATCGTGCGCAGCGTGTTGCCCTCGAGGTCGGTGACGCGCAGCGTGCCCACGCCGCCACTCGACGGCACCATGACCTCGGCCCGCTCGGTGCCGTTGGGGCCTGCCGCCACGAGGTCATCCATCACCATCGCCTCGCGGCCAATCAGGCCCACGGCGGCGGTGTTGTTGATGACGCCGAGCATCGCGTCCAGGCCGGCGGCCTGGTTGTCGAGCTTGGTGCCGAGGTTGACGAGCTGCTCAACCGACGAGAACTGCGCCAGCTGGGCGGCCATCTGCTGGCCGTCGAGCGGGTTGAGTGGATCCTGATGCGTCATCTGGGCGACGAGCAGCTTCAGGAACTCGTCCTTGCCAAGCTGCCCGCCGGCCTGCGTGAGCGGTGCGGCGGTTGGTGCGCCACCCCAAACGGGCGAAATGGGCGCGGTC
Source organism: Gemmatimonadaceae bacterium (assembly GCA_019637445.1). Classification (NCBI taxonomy): domain Bacteria; kingdom Pseudomonadati; phylum Gemmatimonadota; class Gemmatimonadia; order Gemmatimonadales; family Gemmatimonadaceae; species Gemmatimonadaceae bacterium. Next base: position 68,002 of record JAHBVS010000002.1, read on the forward strand.
ATTGGGTCTCTCCTTCCTGCTCGCGCCGCGCGCGATGCCGGTGATGTGGGTTCTGGTGCGCGTGCTGCTGCTGTCCGTCTCGCCCCTCGCCGCCGTGGCGGGAGTCGGAGGCGTGGCTGGACTCGGTGGTCAGCGTGCGCACCTGCAGCGCCGACGCTTCGTAGCCGTGCTCGCCCAAGCGCTGCGCGAGTTCCGGCAGTCGGCGCGTCAACGCCGACACTTCGGACGAGCGCGCCACAGCGATGTCCGCGGCGACGCTGTCACCGCGGAGGTCCACACGGATGCGATGATCGCGGCCGGCCTCGTCCTCGACGCGCAGCGTCAGGCTCTGCAGCGGCTGCGACCTCTTGGCCTCGGCCAAGGCCTCAATGCGGTCGAGGCGCTCAGAGACGCGTGGCCCATCAATGCGATCGGTGCCGGTTGTGGTGCCGCTGCCCGCGCTGCGCTCGGTGCGCCCGCGGAGCTCGAACGCCGGACGCTCCGCGTCGGCGGAGGCAGCGGCATCCATTGCCGTCGCGTCCGTGAGATCGGAGGACTCAAGTTCCTCGTCGACCGGCCGAGTCTCGCTGGTGCGGAGGGACAGCTCGGCGCCGCGCGACGCGGCGGCTGTGCCAGTAGCCGGCCCTCCCAGAGCCCCGCGACTCGTGTCGTCGGAGGGGATGGGGGCGGATGCGTCGTCTGACGTGGCCGAATGGACGGGTGTGCCCATTGCAGATTCCGACGCCGACGAAAGCGCCGGCGCTGCGGCCGTCGCCGGCGATGCGGTCGGCGTTGCAGGTGTCGCAGCCGTTGCAGACATCGCCGCCGCTGAAGCCGAGGACGCTGCGATCGGCTTGCTGCCGGGCTCGTGCACCAAGGCCACTGTGGCCACCCGCGCAACGATTGCCGGCGTGGCAACTGCCGCAGCGCCGACGACAGCAGGCGCTGCCGGCGCCGCGACGGACGCGCCGGCACTCGCGAACGGCGTTGCAGTGCTGCTCGTGGCCGCCGCCGTCGCAACAGCCGAGGCGCGCGGTGCCAAGCCCGCGCGCCCGCCCGCGTTCGCAGACGCACCGGCGAGCGCGCCCTCGCGCAGCTCAACGTGTCCCGCGTCCTTCATCCCCAGCGTCGAAAGGCCTTCCTCGCGCGCAATGCGCTGCAGGCGCTCATACGCGGCCGTGTTCGACCAGTCACCATCGACCACCAGGTCCGCAGCGCGGCCCTGTGTGTGCAACGAGTCCATCGTCCAGGTCACGATCTCGCCGGGCGCGCTGCGGCCCTTGGCGTGCAACGCCGCCTGCCGCTCCTCGCTGCGATACGTCTCGACCACGCTGACGCTGTGCCCGTGCTCGCTTGCCATGCGCGAGATGACGCGCTCGACGCGGATGCGTAGCTCTGGATGCAGCGCTTCGAGATCGCGCACGGGGCGCAGCGCCTCCGCGGACGACGCACTCGGCTTGGCGGACGTCGCCGCGAGTTCCGTAGCTGCAATGCCCGATGCATCAGCGGAGGCAGCGGCCGACGATCCGCTCGCCGCGGCGGCGACCATCGCGGCAACGGCGATGCCGTCGTCGACGGCACCGAGCTGCGCGTGAGCGGTCGGCGATGACGCAGCGCCGGACGCGATAGCGTCGGCTGCCGCGGTCGAAGCGTCCGATGACTCATCAGCGGCACTATCGGCGTGGGCGTCAGAACCCGTGGCCCCGGCGGTCACGCCTTCGACGAACGCACGCAGTGCCTCGCGCGCCTTCAGCGCCTCAGCCGACGGCGCGGCCTCAGCCTCTCCTGCGAGCGTGGCAGTTGGCGCCGCCTGCGAAAGCCCTTCGCGCGTGGTGATGCGGCCGGGATGTGCGAGCATGGACATCAGCGCCGCGAAACGCGTCGCCGTTGCGGCATCCGCCGCGGCGCTCGCCGCCGTCGCCGAGGTCGAGGCCTCGCCTGTCGCAGCTGCGGCAGTCGGGAACAACGTGGATGGCACCATCACTTGGACGCTCCGTTGCCGCGCGCGAGCATCGAGCGCGTCAGCAGCGCCGAGCGCTCGGCGGACATCAGCGCAAGGATCTCGCCGGCGCGACGCTCAGGCAGCGCGCTGAGGATCGTGATCACGTCCTGGTCCGCCATCTGCTCGAGCACCTTGGCGGCGTCGCGGGCGGACATCGACTGGAAGAGCTTGGCGACCTTGCCGGTGCGCTCAAGCGCCATCGAGTCCGCGGCGGCCACCGCAGCGGTCGGCCGTATCTGCAATCCGGCGGTTGCGCGTGCGGCCACCGATGCATCCGGCGCACCGAGTCCGGAGGTGGTCGGAGCCGCAGGTGACGTCGCGTCGATGCCGGTCGCTGCCAACTCGGTGTGCGCGGCTTCTGCTTCGGCGTCGGAGGCGTGGTCCACGCCCGCGTCGGCATTGAGCACCAGCTCGCCGGATTCCAACACGCCCGCATCCGCCCCGTCGTGGGTCGAGTCGGCGGCGGCCAACGTGCTGTCCGTGGCCACGTGCTTCGGCGCGCGCAGCATCCCGACGCCCGTACCCGCAGCGGCGAAGATGGCAAAGGCCGCCGCAGCGGCAATGATCGGCTTCAACATCCTAGGCAATCCCTCGCTGTGGTCCAGTCGTCGCGTGCCGCAGGGCAATGGCGTCCATTGCCAGGCGTGCCCGCTGTTCGGCGTCGGCGCGCCACGCGGCGCGGTGCTTCTCGCGCAGGCGCTCCAGCACGCGGCGCTCCTGTGTGCGGGCGGAGAGCGCCTCGAGGCAGCTGCGTTCGCTGGCCTCCGCTTCCGCGATCTGCGTGCGGATCTCCGCGGCGCGGCTCTCGGCCTGCTCGAGCAACAGTCCCATTGCCACGCGGTCGCCCGGCGACGTGTCGCGGCCGGTCTGGCCGAGCATGCGCAGGCGTGCCTGCTTCACGATGCCCTCGACCTCTCGCAGCACATCGCGCAGCGTCTCGACACGCGCGCGCGCGCCGGCCACTGCCGCGCCGGCCTCCTCCTCAGAGCGCTCGCGCAGCGCGAGCAGGCGGTCCATCCGGAAGTCGAACTGTTCACCCTTCACGCGGCTGCCCCCCGATCCGGTGTCCCAGCGATGCGCTGGGACAGTTTCTGCAGGCGGTCCGTGGTGCCGATGAACGGCGCGTGCTCGTCGGGCGCCTGCCGCAGGAACTCATTGATGGGCGTGCGGTTGGCGATGGCGGCATCCACCAGCGCGCTCGCACCCTTCTGGTAGGCGCCCACGAGAATCAGGTCCTCCTGCTCGCGGTACGCGGCCTCGGTACGCATCACCATCGTGGCCGCGTCGCGCTGGGCGGGCGGGATTACCTGGTCGCGCACGCGGCTCTTGCTGTCGAGGATGTCGATGGACGGGAAGTGGCCGGCCGACGCGAGCTTCCGTGTCAGCACGAGGTGCCCATCGAGGATCGAGCGGGCGGCATCCGCCACGGGCTCATTGAAGTCGTCGCCGTCCACCAGCACGGTATAGAGCGCCGTGATGGCGCCCGTGGCCGAGGTGCCGGCGCGCTCGAGCAGGCGCGGGAGCATCGCGAACACGGAAGGCGGATAGCCCTTCGTCGTCGGCGGCTCGCCGATGGCGAGTCCGATCTCGCGCCAGGCCATCGCCACGCGCGTCACGGAGTCGAGCATCAGGCAGACGTGCTTGCCCTGGTCGCGGAAGTGTTCGGCGATGGCGGTCGCCACCGACGCGCCGCGCGCGCGGGCCAACGCCGACTGGTCGCCGGTCGCGACAATCACCACGGAGCGCGCCAGGCCCTCAGGGCCCAACGAATGTTCAATGAACTCGCGCACCTCACGGCCACGCTCGCCCAGCAGCGCAATCACGTTTACGTCGGCCGAGGCCTGACGGGCGATCATGCCCAGCAGCGTGCTCTTGCCCACGCCGGAACCGGCGAAGATGCCCATCCGCTGGCCGCGACCGATGGTCAGCAGGCCGTCGATGGCGCGCACGCCGGTGACAAGGGGCTCGGTGATCGGCGCGCGCGTGAGCGGATTCGGCGGTTCGGCCGACATCGGCACGCGGTCCGTGATGCGCAGCGGCGGACCGCCGTCGATTGGCTGCCCGAATCCGTCGAGCACGCGGCCGAGGAGGCCGGGTCCGACGGAGACCAGCAACGAATGGCCGAGCGGCGTCACCATCGCGCCGGGATGCACGCCCTCGAGTTCACCGAGCGCCATCAAGAGCGCCCGCTCCGAGTCGAAGCCGCAGACCTCGGCCAGCACACGACGGCCCGTGGACAGCGACTGCAACTGGCAGATGTCGCCGACGCCGACATCGAGGCCGACGGCCTCGACAACGAGTCCCGTCACGGACGTCACACGCCCGTGGGGCACCACGCGAGGCAGACTCGCGATGCGGCGCTCCATCAGCTCAAGCACGCGAGTGCACCAAACGGCGGTACACGCGCTCCAGCGCGGTCTCGATGCGACCGTCCACGATGCGCTCGCGACCCTCGACCATGCAGCCGCCGCGCGAGACGCGGGCGTCGGCGACCCAGATGGTCGTCGTCTCGTCGCGACCAAAGGCCATCGCCGGCCGCTCGTCGCGCAACGCGCGAATGATCGCGAGGTCGTCCGGGTGCACGCGGATCTGCACGGGCTGGTCCACGGGGAAGCTCTCGAGCGCCTTGCGTACCAGCCGCTCCACCACCTCGGGGTCCTGCGCGACCTCGCGGTCGATCACGTGCCGCGCAATCGCCAGCGCGAGCGTGACAAGGTTGTCCTCGACTGCGCCGGTCCAGCGGCCATCGGCTTGGTTCACCGCCTCGATGGCTTCCTCGGCGGCACGCACCGAAGGACCGAGGCGCGCGCGCTCGGCGCGCTCGCCTTCCTGCCGACCCTGCGTGAAGCCAAGCGCGTAGGCCTCAGCCACGGGATCCACGTCAGGCTCCGCCTTCGGCGCGGCCTTGGACCGCAGGTCGAACGCCAACGGCGTCCAGGCCTGGGCGACGCCGTCGTTGGCGAAGGCGCGCAGCCTAGCCGAGGACGACATCGTCGCCTCCGCCGGTGAGCACGATCTCGCCCGCTTCCTCGAGCGCGCGTGCCTGTGCGACGATCGTCGCCTGCGCCGCCTCGGCGTCCTTCATGCGCGTGGGGCCGAGCATCTCCATCTCTTCCACCAGCGCCTGCGCGGCGCGCTGCGACATCTGGCCCGTGATGCGCTGGCGCAGTTCCGCGCTGGCACCCTTGAGGGCGGTCGCGAGCGTCTTCGTGTCCACGTCGCGCAGCAGGCGCTGCAGCGCGCGGTCGTCGAGGCCCCGCAGGTCCTCGAACACGAACATCAGGTTCTTGATCTGCTCGGAGAGCTGGAAGTCCTGCTCGGCGACCTTCTCGAGAATCGACTTCTCGAGCGCGCCCTGGAGCAGGTTGAGAATCGAGGCCACGGAGGCGGGGCCACCCGCGCTGGACATGCCGCGCTGGAAGTCGAGGTCGGAGTCGCTGCCGAGCGAGCGCTCAATCAGCTCGAGCATCTCGGGCGAGACCTTCTCCATGCGCGCCATGCGCAGTGCGACATCGGCGGCGACGATGGGGTCGAGTTCCTTCAGTACCGCCGCCGCCTGCGGCGTCGCGAGGTGCGCGATCACCAGCGCCGTGGTCTGGGGATGCTCGCTGCGGAACATCCCCGCGATCTGCTTGGGATCGGCGTGCCGCAGGCGCTGCAGCCCGGCGGTGTCCGCCAGATGGCTGGTGATGCGCTTGAGGATCGCCTGCGCCTTCTGGGTGTTGTATGCCTTCTCGAGCATCAACCGCGCGTACTCGACGCCACCGGTAGAGACCGCCTCGCTGGCCAAGGCCAGGTCGATCCACTCCATCAGGGTGTTCTTGGCGACCTCGGGATCCACGCGATCCATCCGCGCGATCTCGAGCGAGATCACCTCGGCCTCCTCGGCGGAGAGTCGCTGCGTCACCTTGGCCGCGTTCTCGGCGCCCAAGGCGAGACAGAGCACGGCCGCCTTCTGGCGACCGGTCAGTGACGGGTTCCCACTCGGCAGGGCGCGCACGACTTAGCCTTCCTTGAGCCAGCTCTTCACGAGCCGGGCGGCGGAGTCGGGGTCCTTCTCCACGGTCTGCGTGACGCGGTCGCGCACCTGCGTGTCCGCTTCGGGGAAGACGATGCGCGGGGCGGGGCGTGAGCTCGGCGCGGGCGAGGCGGCAGGCGCGGCCGCCTCACCGGCAGCAAGCGAAGCCGTCGCCGTGGCGTTGCCGCCGCTGGCAAGCGCTGCGGTCGGGACGCCCGGCCCCGAGTTGCGGATCGCATTCAAGGTCATCAACGCGATGATCGCCATCGCGCCGATGCCGACGAGATTGAGCGCCGGTCGCTGGTAGCGCTCGATGAGCGTGACCACGCCGGGGCCGGACTCGGGAACTGCCGCGTCGGTCGTCGGCAGCGCAACCGTTTCGAACGGCGCGCCAACCACGGTGATTCCGTCGCCACGCGCGTCATCGAGGCCGATGGCCCCGCGCACCAACGACTCCAACTGCTGCAGCTCGGCCGGCGAACGGCGCACGACCTGCGTATTGCCGTTCGCGCCGCGCCGCACTTCGTTGACGACCACTGCGACCGTGAGGCGCTCGATGCCGCCGACGGCGCCCGAGTACACCTCGGTGCTCTTCGACGTCTCATAGCTGTTCGCCACGTTGCTCGAGGCGGCACCGCCCTCGGCGCCGGGGATGATCTCGGCCTTCTGTTCCTGCGCGATCGCCTGGCGCGCCGGATCGACCGAGAGCGTCGTGCGCTCGATACGGTCGAAGTTCAGCGCCGCCGATACGCGGATGCGCGAGTTGCCGGCGCCCACGACGTCGGCGACGATCGCCTCGGCCTTCTGTTCGAGATAGTGCTCGATTTCCTGCTGCATCCGCAGCTGCCGCGCGGAGAGCACGGCCGAGCTTCCATCGTTGGGCTCGGACCACAGCCGGCCCGAGACATCGTGCACGCTGACTTGGTCGGACTCGAGTCCGTCCACGCTTGACGAGACGAGCTGCGCGATGCCGCGCACGACCTCGGCACTCGGTGCCTGGCCGTTGCGCATCGAGAGCACCACCGAGGCGGTGGCCGACTTGGCGTCACTTCGACGGAAGGCCGCGCGCTCGCCGATGGCGATATGCACGCTGGCGCGATCCACGCCTCCCATGCGGCCGATCGTGCGCTCGAGTTCGCCCTCGAGCGCACGGCGGTAGTTCACCCGCTGCGTGAAGTCGTTCCAGCCCCAGGTCTGTTGGTCGAAGAGCTCGAGACCCGGGCGGCTGCCCGTGGCGAGACCGTCGCGGGCCAATGCAACGCGGGCCGCCGCAAGGTCCTGCTCCTGTACCATCACGTCGCTGCCACCGCGGTCCAGCTTGTTGGGAATGCCCGCCTCGTCGAGGCGCGCCGTCAACTGACCACTCAGCGCGAGCTCGACGCCCGTCGCCGCCGGCACCCAGGTCGGGCGCGTCAGCCACTGCGTCACGCCGAACATCGCCACCGCGAGCGCCACGCCCACGACACCGATCATCACGCGGCGGTCATTGCCCATCCGTCCCAGCATCTCGGTCATCGCGCCTTAACCCTGCATCGTGGTGAGGGTGCGATACGCTTCCGTGAACTTGTTGCGCACCTCGATCAGCATCTCCAGCGCGATCTGCGCCTCTTCCGTCGCGGCCATCACGCGATGCAGCTCCACGTCGTCGCCGCGCAGGAACGCCTGCAGGGTGTCCGTCGCGGTGTCCTGCTGCTGCGACACGCCGTTGATCGCCTTGGTCAGCGAGTCGGCGAAGCTGTCGCCCTGCCCGTCGGCGGGAAGGACGTTGAACGACCGCACGCCCGTGTCCTGCCCGACGCGCATCGCGCCACTGGCCAGCTCGTATGCCCGCGCGACGGCGGCGCCGATCGGATCGGACATCGTCAGACCCGCACGTCCATCCGGCCACCGCGCGGCATCGCCGCGGCGCTCGGACGGTTGATCTGGTTCATCATCCGCGTGTAGGTCAGCGGGCCCTGCGAGACGCTGCGCGCAAAGAACGAGCGCTCATCGGCGGTCAACACGCTCCACAGCTGCGGGTCCACACCCTCGGGCGCATCGGCGGGGACCGCCGAGGTGGGGCGGGGCACGACACGGTTGGCCTCGCGTGCCGCATCGCGAACGTTGTCGCGCCTGATCTGCGCCTCGTCCGTCCGCGCGGGCACCGCAGCGGCGGTCTGGCCCTTGGCGGGAGCGACGTCATTCGTCTGCGCCGGCGTGCGCGGCTCGGCGCGCGTCGGATACAGGTTCGGGAGATTCGTGGACGGGATGCCGTGGATGCTCATATGTGACCTCAGATGTCGATTGCGCGGCGCAGCATTGCCTTCGCGACCTGGAAGACCGTCGCGTTCGCCTCGAACAGGCGCCGCGCGTCCATCAAGTCAATGATCTCGTCCGTCACGCGGACGTTTGGGTACGTCACGTAGCCGTCGGCATCCGCGTCGGGATGGCCGGGCTCGTACACGCGCGGACCGGCCGTCTGGTCCTCGCTCACGCCGGACACCGCGACGCCGAACTCCTGGTTCGGTCCCGTCTCGCCCGGCAACTGCGAGACCGCGGCGATCTTGGCGACCTCGGCGGGCATCAAGCCCTGCGCCTTGCTCAGCGCCTTCGTGAACTGCGTCTGCGAGGCCGTCTCCAGCTCGACCACGCGCCGCTTGTATGGGCCACCCTCGGCCGTGCGCGTGACGTCGGCGTTGGCGATGTTCGCTGCCGCCACGTCCATCCGTAGGCGCTGCGCATCGAGGCCGCTGGCCGCGATGCCAAGCCCGCGGAACATCGGCGGGCGCTTGTTGACCAAGGAGGCCGGGTTCACCGGCGGGTTGATGCGCGGCACGATCAGCGATCCCGCAGGCTGGCGCGCAGCCCGGCGTAGGCCTTCTGCAGCAGGGTGCTGGCTGCGTCGAAGCGCAGCTGCTCGTCGGCCAACCGCGACATCTCGGCCTCGAGGTCCACCGGTTCCGGCGCCTGGGCCGCCGTCGCACCCGGCACGGGCGGCAGCACGAAACCATCGCGGCCGGCACGCGCCACACGGTCGGCGATGGACCGGACGCGCGCGGCGCTCTGGTCCAGGCTGACCTTGAGGGGTGCTGCCATTGTGGTTCTGTCGATGAAGCTCACGGGGGTCGGTCTCCGGGTTGCTGTCGCCGTCCGTAAAGGCAACGGCGATGCCAAAGGAGAATCCGACCTGCCGCCGGTGAGCTAACCCCTGTTATTGCAAACGGTTACGTGGCATCGGTCGCCGCGATCGGCAGCACCTGAACGCACGGAAAAAAGGGACGCCAACGGCAACTTGTGCCGCTGGCGTCTTCTATTGCTTCCGGTTTTTCCGGGGGGCGAGCTACTCGTTCGTGTCCGGCTCCTCGCCGCCGCCGACCCCCATCGCGTTCAGCTTGTTGCGCAGGGTTCGGACGCTGATGCCAAGCAGATCAGCCGCCTTCGCTCGGTGCCCATTGGTCTCGGTCAGGGCACGCTGGATCAAGGCGCGTTCCGCGTCGTCAACGTTGAACGTGGTCAGCGTGACCACGCCGTCGCTGGGGGTGGAGCCGCCGGACACAGGTGTCGTCCCGGTCACGCCGGGTACCGCCCGCGACGGCGGCGGCGGGATGTTCGGGATGGAACGCGGCGTCGGCACGCCTGTCGTCAGCCCGAACCGCGACGCATCGAAAGCCGACATCGGCACCACGGACGAGCTGGAGAAGATCACCGCGCGCTCCACCGTGTGCTGCAGCTCGCGCACGTTGCCCGGCCAGTCCTGCTCCGAGAGGTAGCGAATGGCGTCGGGATGGATGCCACGCACGTCCTTGCCCAATTCCGCCGCCGTCAGCTCGGCGAAGCGCTGCGCCAGCAGCGGGATGTCCTCGCGCCGCTCCCGCAGAGGCGGGATGAGCACGGGGATGACGCCGAGCCGGAAGTAGAGGTCCTGGCGGAAGGTGCCCGCCGCCGCCTCGGCGGCGAGGTCGCGATTGGTCGTCGCGATCACGCGCACGTCCACGCGAATCGGCGCCGTGCCGCCGACGCGCTCGAACTCCTGCTCCTGCAGCACGCGCAGCAGCTTGGCCTGCAGGTCGAGCCGCATCTCGCTGACCTCGTCCAGCAGCAGCGTGCCGCGGTGCGCGCGCTCGAAGGCGCCGGCCACGCGCTTCACCGCGCCGGTGAAGGCGCCGCGTTCGTGGCCGAACAGCGCGCTCTCGATCAAGCCCTCGGGCAGGGCCGCGCAGTTCAATTGAATGAATGGTCCGTTGGAGCGGTCGCTCTGGTTGTGCAGCGCACGCGCGATGAGTTCCTTGCCCGTGCCGCTCTCGCCCTGCAGCAGCACGGTGGCGCGCGTGGGCGCCGCCATCGCGACGGTCTGCATCAAGCGGCGCATCACCGGCGAGTCGCCGATGATCTGCTTCTCGGTGCGGAACTCCATCACCTCACGCCGCAGGCCCTCGTTCTCGCGCCGCAGACGCACCAGTTCCAGCGCCTGGTCGATGGCCAGCTCGAACTGCGCGGGGCGGATGGGCTTGGTGATGTAATCCACCGCGCCGGCCTTCAGGCTGGCCACCGCGTGCTCGATGCTGCCGTAGCCGGTGAGCATGATCACCGGCACGTCGATGCCTTCGCGCTGCAGGATGCTCAGGAACTCGAGCCCCGTGACGCCCGGCATCCGGTAGTCGGAGATGATGAGGTCGATCCCACCCCGCGCCAGCACATCCATCGCCTCGGGGACCGACCGGGCACCGACAGCCCGGTGGCCGGCGCGCTCCAGCGTGTCCTCGATGATCGAGCCCACCGACGGCTCGTCGTCTACGTAGAGGATGGTGGCCATTGCAGGGAAGTGGGACGGTCAGACTGCGGAACGTTAACGCCCCGCCCCCTGCCACGACAGCCGCGAATGGCTCAGCCGACCATATCGAGCTGCGCCATCCGCGTGCGCGGCGGCCGCGCGTAACCGAATGCGGCCTCGCGCTGGTTGCGCAGCTGGCCCATCTCGCGGGAGAGCTCGCCCATCCGCTGGCGCATTCGCTCCTGCAGTCCCTCAGCCTTGGCGGACATCTCCAGCAGCAGCGTGATTACCGCACCGCGCTCGGCGTGGTATTGGGGGTCACGCGCGGCAATGCCGATGACCGGCAACAGCTCAAGCACGGACCCAAGGCGCTGTTCGAGCATTGCACCGGGCGTCGAGACGTCGTCGCCGATGGCAATCATTTCGCGCTCCAGCGTCTCCAGAGCCGCGCGCGGTGTGGCGTGGCGCATCATCACGAGGCCAGCCGCTGCGGCGTGTCCTGGATCTGCACCCAGGCATCGCGCAGCTCGCGCACGATGTGGATGTGCCGGTCCAGCATGTTCACGTCCCCACGCAGCGCCACCGACCCCATCTCGGTCAGCAGGAACACGTAGAGGGCGGAGAGCTGCTTGGAGAGATCGCCGCCGACGGAGTGGTCCAGCGTGGCCAGCAGTTCGCCGAGCAGGCCGCGCGCGCGGTCGAGGCCGCTGCTCGTCACCTGCTCGTCCTTCATCGCGATGCCGACGCGGGCGCGCGTCATCGCGGCCAGCAGGGCATCGTAGGTGATGACCAGTAGACGGCCAGGCGAGGCGGTGAGGATCTCGGCTTCGCGGTACTGCTGCACCGACGGACGCGGCATTTCCTGATCCCGTGGCGGGAGTGGGCCCGCGTCAACGGTCTGAGGTCGTTGCGCGGAGGGAATCGATCTGAGCGGTCAGGGCGGAACTCAGTGCCTGGGACTTCGCGAGGGCACCTTCCATCGCCACGAACTGGCGAATCAGGGCATCGCGCCGGGCATCGAGCCGCTTCTGGATGTCGTCTAGTCTCGGATCGATCGCGTCAGCCTTAAGCGTTGCCGTCGTGCTTTGGAGGGCCGCACCGCTGGCTTCGGACGCCAACTCCTGCGCAATGCGCCCCAACACCCCGCCAATGCCAAGCGAGAGTGTGACGCTGCCGGCCGCGCGGGCCGTCGCCCCGGTGTACCGGATGGCCAAGCCCTCGGCGTCGTCGCTGGCGCCGCCCGTGAGGATCTGCCCACGGCCGCTCGCCACGACACCATTGATGCTGCCGGCGACATCGAGTCCGCTGTAGCTGCCGGCGGCGATGCCCAGCGTAGAGGTGCCGTCCGCCGAGCCCGGCGTGTAGGCCACCGTGAAGCCGCCGTCGGAGCCGTACTCGGCCGACACGATGCGCAGCGCACCGCCTGACTCCTCAGCCGTCAGCCGCACGCTCTCCGCGGCAAACGCCGTGTTCAAGCGCAGCACGATGGCGGCCAGGGTGTCGCCGTCAGCCAGCGCCACGCTCGCCGTGCGACCCGTCGCCCCATCCGTGATGGACATCGTGTCCGGCGTGCCGGCGGTGGAGTAGGTCGCGAACGCCGCGCCGATGGTCTCCGCCTGCGTGGCCACCTGCGTGATGTCCACCGCGTAGCCCGTGTCGGAGGGCTGCGTCTTGCTGCCAGCGGCGATGAACTCCACCGACGCATCGCTGGCGCTGCCGGCGAGCGAGAAGAGGCGCCGCACACCCGTGGGGTCGGCCTCGAGGGCGGCGCGGAAGGCGGTGTCCTTCAGCGAGAGCACGCCGTTCTTGTCGCGCTCCAGGCCCGCCAGCGCCGCCGACGTGTACACGCCCGTGGCGCCGACCACGGTCTGCAGCAGCGCCGTGCTCATCGACTGTGCCATCGAGCGCAGCGAGGAGCTGTTGGCCAACGTGCCGCCGGCGGCGCTGTTGGTCGTGGCCCAGGACTGCACGGCGTTGTAGGCCGTCGCGAAATCGCGCAGCGTCTTGGCCACGGCTTCGAGGTCCTGCTGCACCTGCACCGTCGTGATCGCGCCGACCTCGGCGCTCAGCGCCGAGATGGTCAGGCCGGGGATGGCGCTGGAGATGGTGTTGGTGGAGCTGCGGATCAGCTGGCCGTCCACGCGCACCTGCGCGTCGGCGCCGGCGGTGATCACGCGGTCGCGGCCCACGGTGCCGTTGGCGGTGTTGAAGGTGCCAAGGCTGATCGACGAGCCACCGCTGCGCGTCAGCGTCAGCGAGAGGCTGAGGGCGGAATCGCCCGCGGTGCCATCGCTGAGCTGCACGCGGCCCGCGCTGAGCGAGGCGGCCGCGCTGCGGCTGCCGGCGCCGAAGCCACTCGTGCCATCGCCGATGGCATCGAGCAGGTCCTGCAGCGTGCTGCCCGCGCCAACCGCGAAGGTGTGCTGCACGGTTGTTCCGTCGCCGCGCGTGCCACCGATGGTGATCGTGTCACCATCGGCCAGCGCGAGTGCCTGGCCATTCACCGTGAGGTTGCTGAGCAGGGAGCTGCCGGTCGCGGCAAGTCCGCTGCTGCTGTCGCCGTAGGCCTGCGTCGCGGCCACGACCTGGGCAATGCCACTGCGGCCTTCCTTCGTGAAGCCGAGCACGGCCATCGCGCGCGCCGAGTTCACCGCGTCGCCCGCATCCACTTCGACCGGGAGATCCGTCTCCAGCCAGTAGCGCGTGGATGATCCCACTTTCTCGCTCATCACGCGCGCGGAGTCGGGCAGGCCGGTGGCCGCCGCGATGCGCGCCGCGATGCTGGTCAGCGAGTCGTTCTCGAGGTCGACCGTGATGCTCTGACCGCCCACCGTGATGGTCGACGGCGTCGGCAACGGGATGCCGAGCATCGTGGCCACCGCGGCCGTGCCGCTGGAGACGCGGAAGGTCTTCGTGGCGCCATTGGCACCGATGTTGGCCTGCACGCTGCCGTCGGTGAAGCCGAGCGACTGCAGCACGCCGCTGCCGTCGCCCAACAGTTCCACGCCGGCAGTGCCGGTGGCCTGCGCGCCGAGCACGAGGCGAACGCCGGTGCCGGACGAGAGCAGGGTGGCCGTCACAGCGGTCGAACCGCCGCCGGCGGCGGCCGTGTTGATCTTGTCGCGCAGCGTGGTCAGCGTGTCATCCGCCGTGACCGTGACGCTGCGTCCATTGATGCTGAAGCTGCCGGCCACGCCAAGCGCGGTCGTCGCCGCCGACGCGACGGCGCCGCTCAGGCGCTCTGCGCGCGCGGTGCCGAGCACCTCGATGGCATAGCTGCCGGGTTGAGCCTTCTCGCCGGCGGAGACTGAGACCAGCTCACGTCCACTGGCGGGACGGAGCAGCGTCGTCTTGAAGACATCGAAGCTCGTGGGGGCCTGCAGACGCGACGCCGCATCACGGAAGGTGCCGACCAGCGTCTGGAATTGCCGCCAGGCGTCGGCCTGCGAGCGCAGCGCGCTCTGGCGCTGGGCCAACGGGTCGAAGCGGCGGGCGGCCTCGGCGTCCATGATCTGGTCCACGAGGTCGCGCCATTGGATGCCGCTGGCAATGCCACTGATTGATGCGAGAGGTTGCGTCATTGGTCCTGCTTGGGCCGAAGCCCGGTTGTGGGACGCCGACGCCCCCGGTGCCTAGATCGGCGCCGGGGACGGCGGGTTAACTCGTCCTGCGGCTCCGACTACTGGAGGAGCCGAAGGATCCCCTGGCCAGCCTGGTTCGCCTGCGCCAGCATCGCGGTGCCGGCCTGAGCCAAGATCTGGTTCTTGGAGAACTTCACCATCTCGTCCGCCATGTCGACGTCGCGGATCGTGCTCTCCGCGGCCGAGAAGTTCTGGATGACGGTGCGGAGGTTCGAGACCGCGGACTCAATGCGGCTCTGGCCGGCGCCGATCTCACCGAGGGCGGTGTTCACGGCCGAGATAGCACCGTCGATCGCCGTCAGCGCGGTCTGCGCGTTGGCCAGCGAGTCCACCGTCGACGCGTCAACGCCGAGGGCCGAGGTGCGGAGGTCGAGCGTGGCGCCCGAGATCGTCAGCGAGTCCTGGCCGGCGTAGTCGCCGGAGGCGCCGATGAGGAAGGTGCCCGAGCCGGCGGTGACCGTCACCGTCAGCGTGTCCAGGCCAGCGGCCGTGAACGAGCTGTCGGTGTTCACCGTCAGGCCGAAGGTGGAGAAGTTCAGCGAGGCAATCGAGCCGTCCGCCGGCATGTCGCCCGCGGCGATCGTCTGCGAGACGCCGTTCGCGTCGGTCATCGTGACCGCGCCAGCAGCGTGCGAGAGCGTGTAGGTCCCGGCGGCCGTGCCCGAGATCTCCGCGCTGTAGACGCCGGTGCCGGCGGCCAGGGCGGTGCCGCCCGAGACCGAGGCGCCGAAGCCGCCGTTGAGCAGCGTGTTGCCCTGGAACTTCGTGGTGTTGACCGTACGGTCGATTTCCGAGCGCAGCGCCACGAACTCGGCGTTGATGCGCGTGCGGGCGGCGCCGTCCACGGAGTCCGAGGCGGACTGCGAGGCCAGCTCCTTCATGCGGTCAAGCATCTTCTGCACGGACTGCGCAGCGCCGTCGGCGATCGCGTACACCGAGTTCGCCTGCTCCGCGTTGCGGGTCGCCTGCTGGTACGCACGGATGTCCGAGCGCAGCTTGTTGGCGATACCCAGGCCGGCGGCATCGTCCGCGGCCTTGTTGATCCGGAAGCCCGACGCGAGCTTCTCGCTCGACGACTTCACAGACTCCTGGACCATGCCCAGGCTGCGGGCGGCCTGCATCGCGCCCACGTTCGTGTTGATACGCATCCTTGCTTCTCCTGATTGGGTGTCGGGAGCATCCGTGCTCCCTCGGGTCTGGGCCTAGGTGCCTCGACCTCACCCAGCAGTGTCGGGCGGTCGGCGCGGGACTTTACTGCCCGCCCCAAACCGCTCGCTGCGGTCAGTCCAGGACACCCGCGGGAACGGTCGACCGCACGGACCAGGCGCCACCGTCAATGACGCACTGCACGCCCGTGCGCGTGCGCCAATTGATAAGGATGAGCCCGCAGAGATTCGCCGTCGCCGGCACGCCCTCGGCCCCAAGCGTAACGGGCGCGAACACGGCCACGTCGTCGGTGGGCACGGCCCGCAACGCGCGCTGCGCGTCGCTGGGCACCATCACCGAGAAGCCGGGGAACGCCGCGAAGGGATCGACCAGCAGGAGCGCGAGCTCCGGCGTCTCCGCCGACTGCAGCCAGGCCGCCTGTGGCCGGTCGGAAGCCAAGACCAGCCACTCGCGCTGCGCGGGGAAGCCGAGCAGGCCATCCGCGAAGGTGAGCACGTGCGCGCGGTCCACGGACAGCGGGCCGAAGAGCGTGTGCACTTCGCGATGCGAACCGGTGGTCGGCGGCGTGGAGTGCGAGGTCGGGGCAGGGAGCGTCGCGAGACTCATCGGATGTAGTCGGCGAGGGAAAGGCCCGCCACGCGGGCCGTGGCCGCCATCGCGGCCTGATAGGCGGTCTGACGACCGGCCAGTTCGGTGAGCGCGGTCTCGAGGTCCACGTCGCGCAGGTCCGAGATGTTCGCCTCGAGGTCCAGCGCGACCAGCGTGTGCGTGAGCTCGACGCTCTGCAGCTGGTTGGCGCGGGCGCCCGTCTCGGCGATCAAGGTCTGTGTGCGCGACAGTGCGGTGTCGAGCGCCGGGAGCGCATCGCGGACCGCGGCGCCGTCGCCCGAAGCCAGGGCGGCGGTCAACTGCGTCAGCGCCGCCAGCGGCCCGGTGGTGTCGTCACCGAAGACCGTGAGTCCGTCGTGCGTGGCGGTGAAGCGCTGGCCCGCGGCAATCTCCACGGCGCGCGTTCCAACTGGTGCTGGCGTGGCGACCGTGAGGACGGGCGCCGCGCCGGACGTATCCAATGAAAAGGGCGCCGCGTCGCTGCGCACGCCGCCAAAGAGGAACTCGTTGTCGAATTTCGTCGCCGCCAACTGCACGGCGTCGCTGAGCAGCTGTTCTGCCTCGCGCGCCACCGCCGCACGTGTGGCCGGGGTGGCGGTGTCGGAACCCTGGCTCACCGCGAGCTCGCGCGCGCGCGTGATCAGGTCGGTGAGACGGCTGAGCACGCTGTCCTCGAGGTTCACCCGCGAGGTCGCGCTGCCGATGTTCCGACGATACTGCTCACGCGCACGCAGCTGCGCCTCGTTCTGCATGATGCCCAGCGCGGCGCCGGGATCGTCGGATGCGGTGTTGACGCGCCGGCCCGACGAGAGCCGGGCGAGCACATCCTCCAGGCTCGATCGCGACGCCGTGATGGCGTTGATGGCCTGCAGGGTCGAAGCGTGGTTGGTGACGCGCATATGCAGGAGTATCGGGCGCGAGCCGGCGGGTCTTCACTCCCCGCTCAAGTGGCGGCGCGAGCGACCGACACCTTCTGGCGTATGTCGACGACTCCGACCCCCGATCGTGTGTCCCTGACCTCCAGCGGCTCCGCCTCCGCGTCTTCTATAGGACGTGTCGCTCGGCCTCAACCGATTCAGGGCAAGTCTGGCGGAGAGAAGTGGCCATCATCAAAACAGTTTCAGCAAGTCATCGCGTCATATCTCGATTCAGCGAACGAAGCGATCCAGCCCCACGAGGTCGCCCTTCGCCTAATCGACATGGCCGCCGAGGGATATCGGCGGTCCGCCTAGGGGATTGCGGCTGCCGCACTCAAGTGTGGGCGCGCGCGGCCGAAACTCCGTTGCAGGAGGATTCATCGCATGAAGATTGACCGTTCCGTCGGCCCCGCGCCGATCCAGCCCACCCCGACCTCGTCGCCGCGCGTTCCTGCGCGCCAGTCGGAGTCTACCGAAGCGCCCAGCGCGCCCGCCCCTCGCCGCGACTCCGTGGAGTTTTCCGCGGCCGGTCGCGAGTTCGCCTCGCTGCACCCCGATCGTGTCGCGCGCCTCGAGCAGGTGCGTGAGCGCCTCGCCACCGACTTCTACTCGTCGCCGGACGTGCTCCAGTCCGTCGCCCGTCGCCTGCTCGCCTCCGGCGAGATCTGACCGTCCCTCAACACGTCTCCGGACCCTCGTATGCGCTTCCTCGTCGTAGATGACTCCGCCACGATGCGCCGTATCGTCGTCAACTCGCTGCAGCGCATTGGCTACAGTGATGTCGTCGAGGCCGGCGATGGCGTCGAGGCGCTCGAGAAGCTCGATGCCTCCATCGGTTTCATCATCACCGACTGGAACATGCCGAACATGTCCGGCGTGGAGTTGGCCCAGGCGGTGCGTGCCAAGGATGGCTTCAAGCAACTGCCCATCCTGATGGTCACCGCGCGCTCCGTGCGCGAAGACATCATGACGGCGCTCGAGTCGGGCCTCAACTACTACATCGTCAAGCCCTTCACGCCGCAGGTGCTGAAGGAGAAGATTGACGCGCTGCTCACCGGCGCGCCGGCCTGATCATGACCCCCGCCCATCGGGAAGTCCTGCTCGACGACTCCGCCGCCGCCCTGCGGATGGTCATCGCCCAGCTGAAGGAGTTCGCGCCGACCCCGCGTCGCGACACCAACGACTTGGCCGAGGCTGCCGCCCGTGGACGCCGCCGAGACGCCTGAGGCTGCCGCAGCCGCCGGCGACGGCACAGGCCCTCGCATCCTCGTCATCGATGACGACCCCGAGATGCGCCTCCTCCTTGAGGTGGCGCTCTCTGCCTTTGGAACGGTCGAGACTGCCGAGGACGGCCTCGTGGGACTCGAGCTCTATCGCAATGCCCTGCGAGGCTCGCGGCCGTACGCGCTCGTCTGCTGCGACGTGCAGATGCCCGGGATGGACGGCCACCAGACGGTGCTCGCCCTACGACGCGCCGAGTCGCACGTCAGCGCCAACCAACCCTCGCGCATCCTGATGCTGACGGCCCTCTCCGATCGATCGCACGTGCAGCGCGCCATCGCCGTCGGCTGCGATAGCTACCTGGTGAAGCCCTTCGGCCCCGACCAGCTTGCCGAGCGCGTGCGCGCGCTCGGCATGGTGGAACAGCAGGCCGCCTGACTGCCCGCGCCGAGGCTAGTCGTCGGCGATATCCACATCCTTGGTCTCCGGCACGAACAGCAGGCCGATGACCAGCGTGAGCGCTGCCACTGCGATCGGGTACCAGAGTCCAGCGTAGATGTTGCCCGTCGCCGCGACGATCGCGAAGGCCGTCGTCGGCAGGAAGCCGCCGAACCAGCCGTTGCCGATGTGATACGGCAGCGACATGCTGGTGTAGCGGATGCGCGTGGGGAAGAGCTCCACCAGCATCGCCGCGATCGGGCCGTACACAATCGTCACGAGGATGACGAGTGCGACTAGCACGGCCACCACCGAGACGCGGTTCAACCGCGCCGGGTCGGCCGCGCGAGGATAGCCTGCCGCCTGCAGCGCTTCGTCCAACGCGCCTTCGAAGCGCGCGCGCTCCGTCGACGCGTCGGCCGCGGCGCCATCGTACGACGCCACGCGGACCTCACCCACCAGCACCGCGACCGCTCCCTCCGACGCATCGTTGCGATACGGCACCCCGCGTCGCACCAACGCACTCTTGGCCACGTCGCAGGCAGCGGTGAAGGCGCTGGTGCCGACGGGATTGAACTGCACCGAACAGCCCGCCGGGTCCGCCAACACCGCCACCGGCGCCGCAGCCTGCGCCTCGGCCAACGCCGGATTCGCCGCGCGCGTCAGCGCCTTGAACAACGGGAAGTAGCCGATCACCGCCAGCGCGCATCCCAGCATCACCACCGGCTTTCGGCCCACGCGGTCCGACAGCCAACCGAACACGATGAAGAACGGCGTGCCAATGGCCAGGGCGATGGCCACGAGGATGTTGGCCGTCTGCGCGTCCACCTTCAGCGTCTGCGTCAGGAAGAACAGCGCGTAGAACTGACCCGTGTACCAAATCACTGCCTGGCCCGCCACGATGCCGAACAGCGCCAGCAGCACGATCCGCAGGTTGCCCCAGCGCCCAAACGACTCGCGGAGCGGCGACTTCGAGTGCTTGCCCTCGGCCTTCATCTTCTTGAAGAGCGGCGACTCGTCGAGCGACAGCCGGATCCAGGTCGAGACGCCGAGCAGCACAACCGAGAAGAGGAAGGGCACACGCCAGCCCCAGGACTCGAAGCGCTCCGTGCCCATCCAAATGCGGCAGCCCATGATCACCAGCAGCGACAGGAAGAGTCCGAGCGTCGCCGTGGTCTGGATCCAGCTCGTGTAGAGCCCGCGCTTCCCTGGCGGCGCGTGCTCGGCCACGTACGTCGCCGCGCCGCCGTACTCGCCACCCAGCGCCAGGCCCTGCAGCAACCGCAGGAGAATCAGGGCCACCGGCGCCACGATGCCGATGCGTGCGTAGGTGGGCAGCACGCCGACCAGGAAGGTCGAGGCACCCATCAGCACGATGGTCACGAGGAAGGTGTGCTTGCGCCCCACGAGGTCGCCGAGTCGCCCGAACACGACGGCACCAAACGGCCGCACCGCGAATCCCGCCGCGAAGGCAAGCAGGGCGAAGATGAAGCCGGCGGTCTCGTTCACGCCGGAGAAGAACTGTCGGGAGATGATCGCCGCGAGCGACCCGTACAGATAGAAGTCGTACCACTCGAACACCGTCCCGAGGGACGAGGCGAGGATGACGCGGCGAACGTCCTTGGTGGGGGCGAGGGTCTCGATCACGGGGGACAATAATCGCCCTCCGACGGCCGTCTGTGAAGCGCCCGCCGGATATCGCTAGGCGCCGCCTTTGCGATACTGCCGTACGGCCAAGGACATCAACACCGCGCCCGCCGTGGCCAGCACCCCCAACTGCGGCCACACATCCCGCACCGTGGCCCCCTTGAGCAGCACCGCGCGCATCAACTTGATGAAGTGCATCAAGGGATTGAGCTGCGCCAACCACTGCGTCCACGTCGGCATCGCGCGCACCGGCGTGAACAGCCCGCTCATCAAGATGTAGACCATCAAGACGCTGAAGGCGAGGAAGAGCGCCTGCTGCTGCGTCTCCGCCACCGTGGAGATCCAGAGCCCCAGTCCCAGTGCCGCCACCAGATAGATTGCCGCCGCCGTATAGACGAGCGCTAGCGAGCCCTCAAACGGCACCGCAAACAGGAAGCGCGCCACCACGAGCCCAATCGACAGCTGCACCAGCGCGATGATCCATAGCGGCAGCAGCTTCGCGATGACAAACGTCGAGCGGGCAATGGGCGTCACGTTCAGCTGGTCCAGCGTGCCGATCTCCTTCTCGCGCACGATGTTGAGCGCCGTGAGGATCGTGCCGACCACCGTGACCAGCTGCACGAGGATGCCGGGGACCATGAACTGCCGATAGTCGAGCGACTCGTTGTACCAATCGCGCGTCTGCACCTCGAGGCGCGGCGTACCGCGCTGTAGCGCCGCGCGGGCCGCAAGCGCCGGGCTGGCGAGTGCAAGTTCCGCCGACAGCTCCGCCGCGTAGCGCCGCAGCACCTCGTTGGCATAGGCCGAGGCCACGCCGGCCTGCGCGCCGTCCTCGGCGTTAAAGCTCAGTCCCACCGTCGCCCGCCGTGTGCGCCGCAGGTCGCGCGCGAAGTCGGGTGGGATGCTGACCACGGCGTCCGTGCCGCGCTCCATCAGCGCGGCCTCGGCCTCGGTGAACGTCGGCGAGGCGCCCACCACGCGGAAGCGGCCGGTGCCGACCAGGCGGTCCACGACGCCGCGCGACTCCGCGCTGCGGTCCTGGTCCACGACCCACACACGGCTCTCCTTCACCTCAAAGGTCGCAGCGTTCGCCAGCACGATCAGCTGGATGATGGGGATGACGAACATCATCCGCAGCAGCACCGGATCGCGACGGATCTGCAGGAACTCCTTGCGGAGCAATACCCGGAGTGCGCGCATCAGTCGAGCCGAACCGAGAAGCGTCGCGTGGCGACGGTGAGCATCGCCAGCAGCATCAGGGTCAACACGGCGAACTCCTGCCAGAGGTGTTGCCACCCGGCACCCTTGAGCATCACGCTGCGGGAGATCTCCACGAACCAGCGTGCGGGCACGATGTTCGAGAGCACCTGCAACACGCGCGGCATCGAGGCGATCGGGAAAATGAGCCCGCTGAGCAGCGTGCTCGGCAGCATCGTGCCGCCAAGGGCGGCCAGCATCGCGGCGCGCTGCGAGCCTGTGACGGCGGCGATGAGCACGCCGAGGGCGAGGCCGACCAGCGCGTAGAGCGTACTGCCAAGCAACAGCAGGGCCAGCGACCCGCGGAAGGGCACGCCGAACACCAGCCACGCGGCCAGCAGGATTGTCACGACGTTGACGAAGGCCAGCAGCAGGTACGGCGCGACCTTGCCCAAAATCACCTGCCAGGGCCGCAGCGGGGAGACCAGCAGCACCTCGAGCGTGCCCCGTTCCTTCTCGCGCGAGAGCGAGATGGCGGTCATCAGGGCCGTGACCATCGTGAGGATCAGCGCGATCAGCCCGGGGACGAAGAGGTTGACGCTCTCCAGCGTCGGGTTGAAGCGCATCCGGATGCGCGGCTCGAGCATGACGCCCGCCGCGCGAGTCGCGCGGTCGCGCTGCCAGCTGTCGAGCACGGCGAGGGTATGGGCGCGCATCGTGGTCCCGGTGTTGGGATCCGAGGCATCCGCGACGACCCGCACACGAGCCGCCCGCCCGTCCGCGTTGCGTTCGGCCAGCCCGGATTCGAGTTCCACGGCGACGTCCAGTCGGTTGGCCCTGAAGAGGCCTTCGACCTCGTCGGCGCGCGCATCGACCACGGTGAAGCGGCCGTTCTGCGCGAAGCGCGTGCGCAGGGCCGCCGTCTCCGCGTCCGGCGCCTGCTCCACGAACGCGAGGCGGATGTCTCGGATGTCCGAGCGCAGCGCGAAGCCGAACAGCACCACCTGCGCCAGCGGTAGCGCCAAGAGAATGACCAAGGTCTGCCGGTCGCGCACAATGTGGCGGAGTTCCTTGCGGACGAAGGCCGCCAGCGCCTTGCGGCGGCTGCCAATGACGCGCCGCCGCGCCGCCGCGCCGCGCACCGCGTCGCTCGTGCCCTCAGCTGCGCCACTCACGCCGCCGCTCCCGTGCCGCGTGCCAGCCGCACGAACACCGCGTCGAGCGACTCCGCCGCATACTCGCGCTTCAGGTCCTCTGGTGTCCCCAACGCCGCCACGCGTCCGTCCACCATGATGCAGATTCGGTCGCAGTACTCGGCTTCGTCGAGATAATGCGTCGTCACGAACACTGTCGTTCCAGCCGCCGCCGTCGCGTAGATGCGCTCCCAGAACTGGCGGCGCGTCACTGGGTCCACGCCGCCGGTGGGCTCGTCGAGGAACACCACCTGTGGCTCGTGCAGCAGCGCCACGGAGAAGGCCAGCTTCTGCTTCCAGCCCAGCGGCAGGCTGCGCACCAAGTCGTCGGCGTGTCCCTCCAGGCCAAGCTCGGACAGCAGCCGGCCGCCACGCTCGGCGATCACGCGGTCCGCGAGGCCGTAGATGCCGCCATACAGCGCGATGTTCTCGCGGATGGTGAGATCCTCGTACAACGAGAAGCGCTGGCTCATGTAGCCGATCGCCCGCCGTACGCGCTCAGACTCCGTGGCCACGTCGAACCCCGCCACGCGCGCCGATCCGTCGGAGGGCGCCAGCAGGCCGATCAGCATGCGGATCGCCGTGGTCTTGCCGGCACCGTTGGCGCCAAGGAAGCCGAAGACCTCGCCGGGTGCGACGTCGAAGGAGATGGCATCGACGGCGGTGAAGTCGCCGAAGCGCCGCGTCAGGCCACGTGCCTCGATGGCGGTCACGCCGCGGCTCCAGGTGTGGCGCCCATCAAGGCGATGAACGTGTCCTCGATGCCGGGGTTGATGGGCCGTACCTCGGCCGCCTCGATGCCTGCGTTGCGCAGCGCTTCCTCGAGCTCACGGACCAGCGTCGCCTGGTCCGCGCCCGTGCGAGCATCGCTGACGTGGATCGTCTCGCCGAAGGGCAGGACGGAGACGGCGTGCGGAAGCTGACGCAGCGCCGCAATGGCCGCCGCACGCTGGCGCGTGCGCACGGCGAACAACGGGCGCGGAAAGCGTTCGCTGATGCGCGACGGTGCGTCGACCGCGAGAATGCGGCCCGCTTGCACCAGCGCCACGCGATCACAGCGTGCGGCTTCGTCCATGTATGGGGTGGACACGAGGATCGTGAGCCCATCCGCGCGTAGTCCGTCGAGCAGGTCCCAGAACTCGCGCCGGCTGACCGCGTCCACGCCGGTCGTCGGCTCGTCGAGCAGCAGCAGCGACGGGCGATGCACCAGCGCACAGGACAACGCGAGCTTCTGTTTCATCCCACCCGAGAGCGCGGCGGCGCGTCGGTCGCGGAATCGCTCCAGCTGGGAATAGATCGGGGCAATCAACTCGTAGCCGGCCTCGAGCGAGGTGCCGAAGACATCGGCGAAGAAGCGGAGGTTCTCCTCCACGCTCAGGTCGCCGTAGAGCGAGAAGCGGCCCGGCATATAGCCGACGCGGGCGCGGATCTCCCACAGGTCGGTCGCGACGTCGAAGCCCAACACCCGTGCGCGGCCCGCATCGGGCAGCATCAGCGTCGTGAGGATGCGGAACAGCGTCGTCTTTCCCCCGCCATCCGGTCCGACAAGCCCGAAGAGCTCACCGGCGCCGACGTGCAGGCTGACGCCGTCGAGTGCCGTCGTGTCGCCGAAGCGCTTGACGAGTCCGTCGACCTCGATTGGCGCCGACACCCCAGGTCCCTTGGCGCCGCCTGTCGCGTCAGCGGCCGGACTCACCGCGGGCTCCCGTCAGGCTCGCGAAAGTTCAGATCGCCAGGCATACCGATCTTCAGGCGCCCGTCCGGATCGTCCACGCGCACCTTCACGGCGTACACGAGGTCCGAGCGCTCGCTGCGCGTCTGCACCGGGGTGGGCGTGAACTCCGCCTTGGCCGAGACCCAGGCCACGGTGCCAGCGAATTGCGCCACACCGTCCGCAGCGTCGGCGTGCACGGAGACGCGCTGGCCGAGCTGGAAGCTCGCGAGTTGGTCGCCGGTCACATAGGCGCGCAGCGTCAGCGTGCGCAGGTCGGCCAGCGCGAGCAGGGGTTGTCCCGGCTGGATGGTCTCGCCAGAGCGCGCATAGGTCGCCAGCACCGTTCCGTCGAACGGCGCACGCAGCGTGGCGCGGCGCAGGCGATCCTCGGCGCTCTCAAGCCGCGTCTCGAGTGCGCGCAGCTCTGCCGCCAGGCTCGACGCGGCAGCCTCGGCGGCGAGGCGTTGGGCGGCGAGCACGCGCACCTCACGCTCGGCGGCATCCGCCTGCGCGGCCGTCGCCGCAGCGTCGGCGCGGAGCCGGTCGGTACGCTCTCGGTTGCGAGTGGCAATCTCCGCTTGCGCGTCAATCGATCGCAGCTGCGCCTCGACCTCGCGAACGCGGGCGCGCAGCACCTCGCGCTGCGACAGCAGCTGGCGGCGCTCGAGCGAGAGTGGGACCGTGTCCACGATGGCGAGCACACTGCCCGCAGCCACGCGGGCGCCTTCCTCCGCCTGCATCAGGAGGATCGGGCCCGGCGTCTCCGCGGAGAGCACGACATCATCGGCTTCGAAGTTGCCGTAGGCATCGGGCTCGTCGCCGTTGCCGCAGGCGAGCGCGAGGACGAGTAGGCCAGGGAGGCCAAGTGCGAGGCGACGCATCAGTGCAGCTCCTGCCCGAGGGTGATGAGGATGCGTGCGCGCGTCTCGGCGAGCTGCACCCGATGGCGATCGCGCGCAATGCGCGCGGTCAGTAGGTCCGTGAGGCGGTCCGTATACTCCGCGCCGGTGGCCGTGCCCTCGCGGAAGCGACGCTCGGTCTCGGCCAGCACGGTGCTGTGGATGGCGACGATGCTTGAGTCGCTCTCCAGCGCGCGCTCGAGTCGCCCGGCCGTGGCCCGGTCGCGCGTGACCGCACGTTCCAGTTGCTCCCGAAACGTCGTCTCGTCGTGGCGCAGCATCTCGCGCTGCAGCAGCTGCACCTCTGCATCGCGGTCGTTCACGCGCCAATTGAGCAGCGACCACTCCAGCTGCACGCCGATGATCCAGTAAGACTGGAAGTCGCGCGCGAGGGGATTGATGCCGGGCCGGCCGTATCCCCCGCGCCCGAAGGCCGAGACGCGCGGGAGGTCCTGTCGCGTGCTGGCCCGTGCGCGCGCGTCGAGCGCGGCGCGAGCGGCGTCGAACTGCGCGAACTCGGCGCGCTCGCGCAGCGTGTCGAGGGCCGCGAGGGTCGCCGCGGCATCGGTATCAAGATTGGGTGGCTCGAGTTGGGCGTCATCGCCGACGGCGACGCCACTCAGCGAGCGCAGGATCTCCAGCGTGGCCCGGCGATCCGTGGCCACGGCATCGAGCCGCTGCGCGAGCCGCAGCCGCTCCGCCGCGAGCAGTTCGCGGTCGCCTGGCAGGGCCACGCCTGCCGAGACGCGGGACGACACCAGCGCGAGTTGCGCGTCGAGGTCCTGATTGCTGGCTTCGAGTGTGCGCTGCTCCGCATCCAGCGCGAGCACCGTAAAGAACGCATCGCTCACGGCCTGCCGCCGCTGCCAGAGTGTGCCGCGAATCCGCGCGGCCGCCTCGGCGGCCTGCGCGTCATCGGCGCCCCGGCGCGCGCTGCGCGTGGGATCCCAGAGCCGCTGCCGAAGCATCAGGTAGGCATCGTATTGCTGGTAGGGCACCACGGGCACACCACCGATCGATGGCACGTCCGAGACGTACTGGCCCGTGGCCTGCGCCTGCAGGCTGGGCAGCCGCTCCGCGTTGAGCGAGGCGCGACGAAGCGCCGCCTGGGAGTCCGCCAATGCGAGCTGGGCACGGCGGGCGTCGGCCTGCGCACTCGCCGCGAGCAGGTCCGGCAGGGTGATGCGTTGCGCGGGCAGCCGCGATGCGCCGGCTCCGATCGCCAACGCGACCGTGGCCAGTCCAAGAAATGGGGAAGGGAGGAGTCTCATCGCGAGATGGCGTTGAGGATGAACGTGGGCAGCGTGCGGCGACGCTCGTCGAGGAAGGCGGCAAAGGCCGCCTCGTCCTGCCCGAGGATGCCGTTGAGCACGGGTCGCGCGACGAAGGGGAATGCGGACAGGGCCATCAGGTTGAGGAGGAACTGCTCTGCGTTGAGTCGTGTGCCGAGCAGGCGCTGCACGCGCGCGAGGCCCTGGTGGACGACGGCCTGCGGGTCGCGGCCCGAGAGCCGCTGCACGAGTGTGCGGATGCGCGTGGGATCGTGGTGCAGCTCGGCCAGCACATAGCCGGGCAGAAACGGCGCCTCGCGCACCGTATCGATGTAGCCGTGCACGAAGGTGGTGACCATCTCCTCGAGCGTCGCGCTGTCGCGGAACGCGGTCGGGATGATCTGCACGAGCCGCCCCGCGGCCTCAAGGAAGACACGCTCGCTGAGTGCAGCCTTGGAGCGGAAGTAGTAGTGCAACAGGGCTTGGTTGACACCCGCTTCCTTGGCGATGTCCTGCATGCGCGCGCCGGCCGTGCCCTTGGCCGTGAAGACGCGCCGCGCGGCCGCGAGGATCTTGGCCTCGGTGTCGGCATCGGGCGCAGCGGTGCGCGATCGTGGGATCCGCTTTTGTTTGGCGCCAGTCATAGTTTAACTATGTAGTTAAATCAAACGGATAACGCAAGCCTTCGGCGGACGGCCGGAGCCAGGGTCGGGTGCCTGTCCCCGGCCGCGCTCGCGCTATCTTCCGGCGTCCGGCGGCGCGCATCTATAGAAAGGGGCCTTTTCGTCGAAACCCCCGGCGCGCCAACCTTCCGCCCCAATCCCGTCTTCCCATGCGTGCGATGATCCTGCGGACCGTCCTGCTCCTCTCCGCGCCTGCGCTGCTTCTGGCGCAGTCGACCTCCCGGCAAGTCAGTGTCGAGGACTACCAGCGCGCCGAGCGCATGCTGGCGCCGTCCGTGATGCGGCTGATGTCCGGCACCGCGAGCCAGGTCAGCTGGCTGCCCGATGGCCGGCTGTGGTATCGCCTCTCTACTGAGGGCGGCTCGGAACTCCGCATCGTGGACCCGGCGCGCAACACCAGCCGCGCCTGCGTGGCTGACCAGGATCCCTGCGCGCCCACGCGCACGACCGCGCCGGCGCAGCGCCCGCCCGCGAACAGCTCCGTGAGCCCCGATGGCTCGCGCGCGGTCTACATCCGTGACCACAACCTCTGGGTGAAGGACCTCACCACAGGCGCCGAGTCCGCGCTCACCACGGACGGCGTCGATGGCTTCGGCTACGCGACGAACAACGCCGGCTGGGTGCACTCCGACAATCCGGTCGTCACCTGGAGCCCGGACAGCAAGCAGATCGCGACCTTCCAGCACGATGGCCGTGGCGTGGACAACATGTACATGGTCTCCACGAACGTCGGCTCGCCGCAGCTGCAGGCCTGGAAGTATCCGCTGCCTGGCGACTCGGTGATCTTCCGCATCCATCGGGTGGTGATCGCGCTCGATGGCGGCAACGGCCGTCCGAAGATGACGCGCCTGCAGATGGCGCCGGACGCGCATCGTTCCACAGTCAGCGACCACATTGCCTGCGGCCGCGAGCTCTGCGACCTCCAGTGGTTCCCCGACGGTTCCAAGCTGGCCTTCGTCTCCGTCTCGCGTGACCACAAGCAGGCCTGGTTCCGCGTGGCCGACGCCCGCACGGGCGAGGTGCGCACGCTGTTCGAGGAGCGCAACGAGACCCACATCGGCGATGCCAGCATCGACTCCGAGCTGTGGCGCATCCTGCCGGAGAGCAACGAACTCATCTGGTGGAGCACGCGCGACAACTGGTACCACCTGTTTCTCTACGACCTCAACACCGGCCAGCTCAAGAATCGTATCACCTCGGGCGACGGCAACGTGCTGCGTATCGCACGCATCGACACGAAGGCCCGCCAGGTCTACTACGTGGGCAACAGCCGCGAGGCCGGCCGCGATCCGTACTTCGCGCATCTCTACCGCGTGGGCCTCAACGGCCGCGGCCACACGCTGCTCACGCCGGAGAACGCCAACCACTCGCCTTCGCCCTCGCCAGACGGCAACTGGTGGATCGACAGCTACTCCACGCCCAACACGCCCACGGTCACGGTGCTCCGCCGCGCCGACGGCCGCGTGGTGCGCGAACTCGCGCGCGCCGACGTCTCGCGCCTCGTGGCCGCCGGCTGGACGCCGCCGACGCCGATCGTCGTGAAGGCCCGCGATGGCGTGACCGACCTGTACGGGCTGATGTTCACGCCCACGCAGCTCGACTCCACGCGCAAGTATCCGGTCGTCACCTACATCTACCCGGGCCCTCAGGGCGGCTCGGTGGGCTCGCGCTCGTTCTCGCCCGCCCGCGGTGATCACCGCGCGCTGGCCGAGCTCGGCTTCATCGTCGTGGCCATCGACGGCATGGGCTCTTCGCCGCTGCGCTCGAAGGCCTTCCACGATGCCTATTACGGCCGGATGGGCGACAACACGATCCCCGACCAGGTCTCTGGCATCCGCGATCTCGCCAAGCAGTACCCGTTCGTCGACCTCAACCGCGTCGGCATCTGGGGTCACTCGGGCGGCGGCTTCGCCACCGCGGCCGCGATGTTCCGCGCGCCGGACTTCTTCAAGGTCGGCATCGCGGAGTCGGGCAACCACGACAATCGCAACTACGAGGACGACTGGGGCGAGCGCTACCAGGGCCTGCTCGTCAAGAACGGCAACTCGGACAACTACGCCGACGAGGCCAACCAGACGCACGCCGCGCGCCTGCAGGGCAAGCTCATGCTGATCCACGGCATGATGGACGACAACGTGCCGGTGTCGAACACACTGCTCGTCGTGGATGCGCTGATGAAGGCCAACAAGGATTTCGACCTGATCCTGCTGCCGCACGCCCGGCACGGCTTCGGCCCGGACGGCGCCTACATCATGCGCCGCCGCTGGGACTACTTCGTCGAGCACCTGCAGGGCAACGTGCCGCCGCGGGAGTTCCGGATGGGACAGCAGATGCAGCGCTGACCCACGCGATTCACGGCACAGACGGGGCGGCCTCGGCGACGAGGCCGCCCCGTCGTGCTTTGGGAGGACTCCGCGCACCAGAGGCAGACGGCGGGTGCCTCGGTCTGCACCCACGCGCTCGGGTGTCCGCCGCCTGCGCCAGACGATAGGTTGGAGGCACTTCAACCGGAGCCTGTCCATGTTCCGCTCCAGTTCCGTGCTCGGATCGCTCCAGGACTCGTGGGCGCGATTCGTCGAGTTGCTGCCGGACCTCCTGCTCGCCGCCGCACTCCTGATGGCAGGTTGGCTGCTCGCGCGGATTGCGCGGCGCCTCTCGATCCGCCTGCTGCGCTGGCTGAAGGTGGACGTGCTGGCCGAGCGCGTGGGCTTTGACGACTTCCTCGTGCAAGGCGAGGTCAAGATGACGACGGTCACCCTGGTGGCGAACGCCATCTACTGGGTGATTCTCGCCGGCGTCTTCGTGGCGCTGCTCGACGCCCTCGGCGTCAACGCGGCCAACGACCTCATCCTCGCGGTGTGGGACATCATCCCGAACATCGTGCTGGCCATCGGCATCCTGCTCTTTGGTTCGCTGGCGGCGCGCGTGCTTGGGCGCGCCGTTCTCAGCTACCTGAACAACGTCGGCTCGCCGGCGGCACGCGGGCTCGCCGTCCTCACCCGCGCCGGCGTGCTCATCTTCACCGTGTTCATGGCCGCCGAGCAGCTGGCCATTCGCAGCGAAGTGCTCGTGTCGGCATTCCAGATCGCCTTCGCCGCTGTCTGCCTGGCGGCGGCCATCGCCTTCGGGCTGGGAGGGCGTGCCTGGGCCGAGGACATCCTGAACCGACACTTCAAGTCCTGACGATGATCATCGACTGCCACACGCATCTCAACAACTATCACGACGAGACTCTCGACGACCTCCCAGGCTGCCTCGAGAAGCTGCAGACCTCGATGCGCCGCAATCGCGTGGACATCTCGATGGTGCTCACCTCGTACAAGGTCACGCCGGGTCGCCCCTCCACGCGCGCCGTCGTGGACGCGACCAAGGGGATGGCCAACATCCACGTCATCGCCGGCATCTCGTACAAGACCTTTTCCGAGAAGGACGTCGCCGAACTGCGCGCGATGCTCGAGGCCAAGGAGATCAAGGGCCTCAAGCTGTATCCGGGCTACGAGCCGTTCTATCCAGCGGACACCAAGCTCGCGCCCGCGTATCAGCTCGCCGAGGAGTTCGATGTCCCGGTGATGATCCACTGCGGCGATACCTACGCGCCGCAGGGGCGCGTGAAGTATTCGCACCCCATCAACGTCGATGACGTCGCGGTGGACTTCCCCAAGGTCCGCTTCCTCATCTGCCACCTCGGGAATCCTTGGTTCCGCGACTGCATGGAAGTCGTGTACAAGAACAACAACGTGTACACGGACATCTCCGGCCTCACGCTTGGTGACTTCAGCGATCGCTTCGAGGCGTACATGCGCACGCAACTCAAGGAGATGATCCTCTGGGGCGTGAACCCCAAGAAGGTGCTGTGGGGCACGGACTGGCCGCTGGTCTCGATGGAGTCCTACCTGCAGTTCATGGACGAACTGCGGCTGCCGCCCAAGGACAAGGAGTTGATGCTGTGGCGCAATGCCGTCGAGTTCTACAAGCTCGATGTGCAGGAGCACGCCAAGAAGGGACTCGGCAAGCTCTTCGGTTAGATGCTTCGTGCGTTCTCCGTCTGTCTAGCTCTCCGCGGTTCACAGGCTTCCAAGATTCCACTGTGCATTGGCGCACCCTGACCCGAGGTCGTTCGGCATGTCGCTCCTGACCATCACGACTCGCCGCGCGCTCGCGGCGCTGATCCTTCTACCGCTGCTCCCTGGAGTCGGCGCCACGCAGGCCACGGCGATCCCCGCCCGCGCCGCAGAATCGCTGCCGATGCGCAGCGTCGGGCCCGCGCTGATGGGCGGGCGCATCGCCGACATCGCCGTGCATCCCGGCGACCTGCGCACCTGGTACATCGCTGTCGGTTCGGGCGGTGTGTGGAAGACCACGAACAGCGGCGTGACCTTCACGCCCGTGTTCGATCGCCAGGCCTCGTACTCGATCGGCACCCTGGCCATCGACCCATCGAACCCGCGCACGGTGTGGGTCGGCACGGGCGAGAACGTGAGCGGCCGCCACGTCGGTTGGGGCGACGGCGTCTACCGCTCCCGCGACGGCGGCGCATCGTGGCAGAAGATGGGGCTCGGCAACTCGCAGCACATCGGACGCATCCTCGTGGATCCGCGCGACGGCAACACGGTGTTGGTGGCCTCGGAAGGTCCACTGTGGTCGGCCGGCGGCGAGCGCGGCGTGTACCGCTCCACCGACGGCGGCGCGACCTGGAGCGCAACGCTGCAGATCGACGAGAACACCGGCGTGACGGACCTTGAGTTCGATCCCGCGAACCCCGACGTGGTCTACGCCGCCGCGTACCAACGGCGCCGGCACGTGTGGGGCTTCCTGGCGGGAGGCACCGGGTCGGGCATCTACAAGTCCACCGACAACGGCCGCACCTGGCGGAAGGTCTCGCAGGGCCTGCCGAGCGGTGAGATCGGGAAGATTGGCTTGGCGACGACGCCGGCCGACCCGTCGCGTGTGTATGCGACCATCGAGGCGGCCGGCGCCAGCCGCGGCTTCTACGCCAGCGTGGACCGCGGCGAGAGCTGGGAGAAGCGCAATGCCTACATCTCCGGCGGCACCGGGCCGCATTACTACCAGGAGATCGAGGCCTCGCCGACGGATGCGGATCTGGTCGTGCAGATGGATGTCTTCCTGCAGGTCACGCGCGATGGCGGACGCAGCTTCGGCAACCTCGAGACCGGGCACGACAAGCACAGCGACAACCACGCGCTCTGGATTGACCCCACCGACGGTCGGCACATGATCGTGGGCACTGATGGCGGGCTCTACGAAAGCTTCGATGAAGGCTCTCACTGGCGGCACTTCCCGAACCTGCCCGTCTCGCAGTTTTACAAAGTGGCGCTGAATGACCGCGCACCTTTCTATGACATCCTCGGTGGCGCGCAGGACCTGGGCACGCTGCACGGTCCGGCGCGCACCCTGCACGAGGAGGGCGTGCGCAACCAGGACTGGTACGTGCCGCTTGGCGCCGATGGCTACGGCGTCGCCTTCGAGCCGGGCAATCCCGACCTGATGTACCTGATGTGGCAGCAGGGCAGCCTGGCGCGGAAGGACCGTCGCAACGACGAGACGGTGCTCATCAAGCCGCAGCCCGCAGCATCGGATCCGCCGGAGCGTTGGAACTGGGATTCGCCGCTACTGGTGAGCCCGCATCGACCGACGCGCATCTACTACGGCTCTCAGCGCGTTTGGCGCAGCGACGACCGCGGTGACAGCTGGACCGCTATCAGTGGCGACCTGACCACGGGCGCCGAGCGCTACAACCAGCGCTACTACGGTCGCACCTGGAGCGTGGACGCGCTCTATGACCACGGTGCGATGTCCAAGTACGCAACGACCACGGCCATCAGCGAGTCGCCGCGCGCGGAGAACACGCTGGCCGTCGGAACGGATGACGGGCTGGTGCAGGTCACCAGCGACGGCGGTGCCACGTGGACGCGTGCCGCCGCGATGCCGGGCCTGCCCCCGCTCTCGTTCGTCAATGACGTGGAGTTCTCGCAGCACGACGCGCGCACACTCTACGTGGCCGCCGACGCGCACAAGAACGGCGACTTCGCGCCATACGTGTACGTGTCCACCGACCTCGGCCGCTCCTGGCGCTCGATCGCCGGCGACCTGCCGCGCGGCACCGTTGTGTGGGCAGTGCAGCAGGACCACGAGCGGCCCGAGCTCCTCTTCCTCGGCACTGAATTCGGCGTGTATTGGTCGCCGAACAGCGGCACGAACTGGCACAAGCTCGGCGGCGGGATGCCGACGATCGCTGTGCGCGACATCAAGCTGCATCGGCGCGACAATGACTTGGTGGCGGCGACCTTTGGCCGCGGCTTCTACGTGCTCGATGACTATACGGCGCTGCGCAGCCTGAGCACCGGCGCTCGCGCCGATGTCGCCGCACTGATGCCGGTGCGCGATGCCTGGTGGTATGTGCCCTATGTGGTCGGCCAGGCCACGGGCCGTCCGGAGCTCGGCACCGACGACTACGCCACGGCCAATCCGCCGCAGGGTGCGCTGCTGACCTACTATGTGTCCTCGATGCCCAGCACGGCGCAGGAGGCGCGCCGCGCCGAGGAGCGGCGGCTGTCCGAGCGCAACGCGGACGTGCCGTTCCCGGGATTCGATCGCCTGCGTGCGGAGCAGCAGGAGCGCGGGCCGCAGCTGTTCGTCGCGATTCGCAATGCGTCGGGAGTGGTCGTTCGGCTGTTGGACGCGCCGTCGCGCACGGGACTGCACCGCATCAACTGGGATATGCGCCTCGCGAGTCCGCAGCCTGTGGACTTGAATCCGCCGGCGTTCCGGCCGCCCTGGGCTGGTGAACCGCTTGGTCCGCTCGCGGCGCCGGGCGAGTACACGGCGCAGCTGCAACTGGTGTCGGCGTCAGGTGTCCGCGCGCTCGGCGAAGCCCAAAGCTTCACGCTGCGGCCCGTGCCGAACATCCCGGGCAACCCCGACTACGTGGCGGTGGCCGCGTTCCAGCAGCGTGTGGCAGGGTTGCAGCTGCGGTCGGCGGCTGTCGGACGCGAATTGGGATGGCTGCGCGAGCAACTGCGGCACGCGCGCGCGTCGGTCGTCGCGGCCTCGCGGCCGGATGCGGCATTGTTCGCGCGGATTGATGCGTTGAACAACCAAGTGGCAGGGCTCGCGCGTCGCATGAACGGCGATCCGGCCCGCTCCTCGCTGAACGAATCCAACGAGCACAGCATCGGCGCGCGACTCGGCGCTGCGGCGCAGTTCGACAATCGCTATCCGCCGACGGCCACGCAACGCCGCGAGGCCGACCTGGCGGCTGGCGAACTCACTGCGCTTGAGGGAGACCTGCGGACGCTCCTGGAGCGCGACCTGCCGGCGTTGCAGGCCGCGATGGCGGCGGCGGGCGCCCCCTGGAGTGCGGGCCGTGGCCTGCGGAACCCATGACCAACAGGGCGGGTGAAACGTCCTGATGTTGGAGCACTGCTGTCGGATGCTCGTCCATCCTTCAACCGGAATACCACAATGATCCGCCGTCTCGCTGCAACGCTTGGTCTGCTCGCGCTGGTCGCCGCCCCGGCCCAGGCACAGATCCCACTGCTCGACGTGCGCATCGGCGCGCACGCCGCCCTGCCGCAAGGTGACTTCGGCGACGCTTACGACGCCGGCTTTGGCGCGTATGCACGCGTCGGGGTGCCACTGCTGATGTTCAAGTTGATGGGCAGTGCGACCTTCACGCAGTTCAAGGCCGCCAATCCGCTGGTCGAGGACACCAACGAGATCACGCTGCAGGTCGGCCCGCACTTCTCGCCGATTCCGCTGCTCGACCTCGGGCTAGAGGCAGCGTACCTCACCGACGCCAAGGAGTGGGCGTACTCGCCGAACGTCTCCATCGGCCTGCTGATGCTCGACGTCACCGCCTCGTACAACAAGACCTTTGAGAGTGGTGGCGCCAGCTGGCTGACGCTGGGCGTCGGCTTCCGCTTCTAGTGCTTGTCGCGGGGCGTCGCAGCTGATGCGGCGTCCCGCTCGCGCTCTCGGCGCCAGCGCCGCCAATCCCCGTCCTCGATCACGGCGCGCTGCGCCGTGAATCGCGCGGGCAGGATGTAGGTCTCGACGCGCTCGCCGTCGGCCAGCACGATTGGTCGGCGGACGTACCAGTCGGGATGTCCCTCGAGCGCATCGAGCGCCTGCAAGGTTGTGGCATCGACGTCGAAGACCTCGCCAAGTACGCCTGTCACGCCCTCGTCGCCCATCCCTGGATGGCCGTCGAGGGCGTAGAGCGTGTAGGCCGGCGGCGTGGCTGCCGGACGCACGAACCGGGCCTCGGCGAGCAGGCCGTAGTTCAGCTCGCCGCGCAGTAGGGTTCCGTAGACGAACAGGCGGGTGGGCACGAAGGGCGATTCGTGGAGGGGAGCCAGGCTCTCGCCGCGAGGGCCGTCGATGAAACCTAGCCCGCGCCGTCCCGCCGGCGACTCGTCCCGCGCGACGCAGCCCAAGCGGCCTTGCTCTCTCGCCCCCCGCGCGTTGCTTTCCTGCATCCCCAACCCCACGCCATGGCCGGCGCCAGCCTCCTCGCCCTGCTCGATGACATCACCACGCTGCTCGACGACGTCGCGACCCTCAGCAAGGTCGCGGTGCAGAAAACCAGCGGCGTGGTGGGCGATGACCTGGCGCTCAACGCCGAGCAGGTGAGCGGCTTCGCCGCGGAACGTGAGCTGCCGGTGGTGTGGGCGGTGGCCAAGGGCAGCTTCGTCAACAAGGCCATCCTCGTGCCCGCCGCGCTGCTCATCAGTGCCTTCGTGCCCAAGCTGGTGGTGCCCCTGCTGATGCTCGGCGGGGCCTACCTCTGCTTTGAGGGCTTCGAGAAGGTCTTCCACAGGTGGCTGCACCCCCAGGAAAGCACGCAGCACAAGGAAGAGCTCTCGACGGCGCTGCGGACGCCCGAGATCGACCTGGTCGAGCTGGAACGCGCGCGCATCAAGGGCGCCATCCGCACGGACTTCATCCTGTCGGCAGAGATCATCGTGATTGCGTTGGGCACGATGGCCACGGCGCCGATCGGCCAACAGGTCGTCGCACTGAGTGTGATTGGCGTGGCCATCACGGTGCTCGTGTACGGACTGGTGGCAGGCATCGTGAAGGTCGACGACCTCGGCGTGCAACTGGTGCAGGGCGGGGGCGCGGGCGCCTCCTTCGGACGATGGATCCTCGCGGCCGCCCCGTGGTTGATGCGCGCGTTGAGCGTCGGCGGCACGGCGGCGATGTTCCTCGTCGGCGGCGGCATCATCGTGCATGGCATCCATCCAATCGCCGTGGTGGTGGAGCGCTGGGCGCACGCGGCGGGTGCAGCGAGTGGACTGGTCACGTGGCTGCTGAACGGCGCGATTGGCGTTGTGGCAGGCGGCGTACTGGTCGGCGTCGTCACCTTGGCGCAACGCCCGCGCGCGCGTGGCAGCGAGTAACCGCCGCCGAAACAACGGCGACGCGACGAAACCTAGGAACTGCAGGAGAGCATCGAGCAACCCGCCCGATGCCGTGCCCACTCCGGCCGCCGCTCGGCGAAACGCTCACGCCCCGGCTGCCACGTGTACGGCTGCCGCATCGTATCGAGCAGTTCGTCCAGCAGCGACGCATCGCCCTCGGCGGCGCGATCGATGGCTTCCTGTGCGAGGTAGTTGCGTGGGACGTACACGGGATTTGTCGTGGCCATTGCTTCGCGTGCGGTGGCCAGTGCGTCCCAGCGTCGGAGCCACGCCCCAATCGCTGCTGCGTTGCGGTCTCGCGCGGACTCATCGTAGAACACGTCGCCCAGCCAGGCCACAGCCTCGGCACCTCCACTGGGCACGGTGCTGCGCGCATCCGTGAGCGCGCGGAAGAACCGCGTGTAGTCCATCGCTGCAGCCTCGAGCAGCGCCAAGCCTTCGGTGATCAGGGCCTCGCCATCCCCCGCAAACACGGGGAGCCCGAACTTCCGCGCCAACATCGCCGTGTACTCGCGGTTAAACGTCTCGACGTAGCGCGCGAGCCCATCGCGCAGTGGCGCGATGTCCGCGAACAACGGTCGCAGTGCGTCCGCCAGCCGCTCCAGGTTCCACTGCGCAATCGCC
This sequence comes from Gemmatimonadaceae bacterium, assembly GCA_019637445.1. Classification (NCBI taxonomy): domain Bacteria; kingdom Pseudomonadati; phylum Gemmatimonadota; class Gemmatimonadia; order Gemmatimonadales; family Gemmatimonadaceae; species Gemmatimonadaceae bacterium. The sequence continues at coordinate 105,415 of JAHBVS010000002.1, forward strand.
GGCTGGTTGCCGTAGCGATAGCGCCGTCCCATCGCGTCGGTGGTGTTCGGCGTCCAGTTGGGGTCGAAGTCCTCCACCCAGCCGTAGGGCCCGTAGTCGATCGTCAGGCCGAGCACGCTCATGTTGTCCGTGTTCATCACGCCGTGCACGAACCCCACGCGCATCCAGTGCACGATCATCACCGCCGTACGCTCGCAGACCTCGGCGAACCAGCGCGCGTCTCGATCAGTGGCCGGCGCCCCGAGCCGAGGGAAGTCGCGGTCGACCGTGAAGTCCAGCAACTGTCGCAGCAGCGCGTGGTCGCCGCGGGCGGCGAGGATCTCGAAGTTGCCGAAACGCAGGAAGCTCGGCGCCACGCGGCAGACCACGGCACCAGGCTCGAGTGCGGGATTGCCATCGTAGAACATGTCGCGCAGCACCTGCTCGCCCGTGGTGACCACGCTCAACGCACGCGTTGTGGGCACGCCGAGGTGATGCATCGCCTCGCTGCAGAGGAACTCGCGGAGGCTCGAGCGCAGCACGGCGCGGCCGTCGGCCGTGCGCGCGTAAGGCGTGGGCCCGGCGCCCTTGAGTTGCAGCTCCCAGCGCTCGCCGCCCGCCGTGAGCACCTCGCCGAGGGAGATGGCGCGTCCGTCGCCGAGTTGGCCTGCCCAGTGGCCGAACTGATGGCCGCCGTAACAGGCGGCAACGGGGTCCATCCCGTTGAGTAGCGCGTTGCCCGCGAAGACCTGTGCGAACCACGGCTCGCGATGGGCGTCGGGCGCGAGACCGATCATCGCGGCCACTTCGGTTGCGTGCGAGAGAAGCTGCGGTGCCGCGACCGGTGTTGGCCGCACGCGCGTCCACGCGGCCCCGAGCACCTGCCGCCGCTCGTTGCTGTCGAGCGGGTCGCCGGGAAGCTCCCTGACGAAGCGATTGTCGAAGGTCAGCCTACGGTCCACGCCCGAAAGCTACTGTGTCCGCCGCAGTGGCTCGCGAGCGCGTGGCTCTTCAGGCCGCGCCGGTCTTCGGCTCGACCCAGTCCACCGAGTCACCGACGGCGATGTCGCCACCCTCGATGACCTGCGCGAAGGCGCCGCCGCCCCAGTCGTCGCGCAGCGCCTCCTGCAGTCCCGCCGCGGCCTCCTCCATGCGCTCGCAGGGCGTGGTCTCACCGCCGATCTGCAGCAGCGTCGAGCCGATACGCAGGAGCCGGCCCCGCGTCTCCGCGAGCACGACGCCGGAGACCAGCAGGTTCGCCCTCCGCGCGATGGGATCCACCGGCTCCGGCAGCAGCGCGACGGCACGCGCCCAGCGCTCGGCGTCGACCAGCGTGACCTGGCGCCGTCGGCTGCGGTCAACGCTGCCCTCGAGGCCTGCGTCCGTCACCAGTGTGGCCGACTCCACGGCATCCATCGGCCCGCGGTGCGAACGCTTCTTCCAGATGGCGATCAGTGTGCCTGACATGGGCCAATGATAGCGCCTCCAGCCCAGCGCGGTAACTTGTGCGCGTGTCCCAAGAGATCCGCAGCCTCGGTGTCGTCACCGCCACCGCGGTGCTCATCTCGAACATGGTGGGCACGGGCGTGTTCACCAGCCTTGGCTTCCAGGTCGTGGACATCACCAGCGGCTTCGCCCTGCTCGCGCTCTGGGCCGTGGGCGCGCTGTTGGCGCTCACCGGTGCCTTCTGCTACGCGGAGCTCGGCACGACCATTCCGCGCTCGGGTGGTGAGTACGTCTACCTCAGCTGGGCCTGGTCCCCGCGACTGGGCTTCATCGGTGGGTTCGTCTCGATGACCGCCGGCTTCGCGGCGCCAATCGCCCTGGCCGCCATCGCGTTCGGACGATATGCCACGGCCGTCGTGCCGGTGGATCCCCGCCTGCTCACGCTTGCGGTGTTGCTGGTGGTCGGCGCGGTACACGCCCGGCACGTCTCCAGCGCACGGCGCTTCCAACTGCTCACGACCGGCAGCACGCTGGTCGTCATCCTCGCCTTCATTGTGGCCGGCCTGGCGATTGGCCCTCGTGAACCACTGTCATTCGCCCCGGAGGCCGCGGCCTTCCGGTCCATTGGTTCAGCGCCGTTCGCGATCTCGCTCATCTACGTGGTCTACGCTTACACGGGTTGGAACGCGATTGGCTACGTCGCTGGTGAGGTGCGCGAGCCGCAGCGCACGATCCCGCGGGCGGTCGTCATCGCCGTGCTCATCGTCGCGCTGCTCTACTTGTTGCTGCACTGGGTTTTCCTGCGCGCAGTGCCCATCGCCGAGCTGCGCGGCACGGTTGAGGTGGGCGCGCTCGCCGGCACGCGCGTCTTCGGCCCACTTGGCGGACGCCTGATGAGCGGCGTGATCGCGCTCGTGCTCGTCGCGACGATCTCCGGCTTCCTCTACGCCGGTGCACGGGTGACACAGGCTGTCGGTGCCGGGTCGACGGCGCTGCGCTGGATGGGCGCCGCAGGACCCGATGGCGTGCCACGGCGCGCGCTCGCGCTGCAGATGGCGCTGGTCGCGCTGCTCATCGTCACCGCGTCGTTCGAGCAGGTGCTCGCCTACGCCGGCATCGTGCTCAATCTGATGAATCTCCTGGCGGTGGCCGGCCTGATGCGGATGCGTCGGCGCGAGCCGGGGCTCGAACGACCGTTCCGCACGCCGCTTTACCCGGTGGTGCCGCTGGCCTTCGCCGCGCTCAGCGTCTGGATGATCGGCTTCACCGTGTGGCAACGACCTGTGATCATCCTTGCCGCGCTGGGCACCCTCGCGATTGGCTCGGGGCTCTACTCGCTCACGCTGCGCCCGGTGACTCCACCAGTCGCGTGATGGCGCGCAGGCCGGCGTCGCCGATGTCGAGGCTCCACTCATTCACGTACAGCGCGATGTGCTGCGCACAGACCTCGGTGGACATCTCCTGCGCGTGGGCGCGCACGTAGTCCGCGCTGGCCGTCGGATGGTCGAAGGCGTAACGCACCGAGGCGCGGATGGCGGACTCGGCGGCATCGCGCGTCTCGACGTCGAGGTCCTCGCGCGCGCAGATGCCGGCAAGCGGCACGGGCAGCTGCGTTTCGCGTTCCCACCACTCGCCGAGGTCGGCGACGCGCACGAGGCCGTGGTCCTGGTAGGTGAAGCGGCTCTCGTGGATGATCAGCCCGGCATCCACCGCGCCGTCCGCGACGGCGCGCAGGATGCGGTCGTAGCGCATCTCGATGGGGTCGCCGAGCCCTGGCGCCGCGAGTCGGAGCAAGCGAAACGCCGTCGTCTCACGTCCGGGAATCGCCAGGCGGCCACGCACGGCTTCGGCCAATGACATCGTGGCGCGTGCCACGACCAACGGTCCAACGCCGTGCCCGAGCGCGCCGCCGCTACGCAGCAGCCGGTACTTGGACCCGACGCTGGCAAAGGCGCCCACGCTGAGCTTGGTGAGCTCGAACTCGCCCTCGTGCGCGCGGCGATTCAGCTCCTCGATGTCCAACAACACCGGCCGCAGTCTGAACGGCGCCTCGACCAACCCGTGCGCCAACGCGTGGAAGGCAAACGTGTCGTTGGGGCAGGGGGAGTAGCCGAAGCTCAGTTCACGCACGACGCCACGGCCTCCACCAAGCGTGGGGTGATGCGATGCAACGCGTCGAACGCCGCCTCGAAGTGCCAGCGCGCGCGATCGGTCTCCTCGACTTCATTCGAGATGACGCGCAGCTCGATGGCTGGCACCGCCGCCAGTGCCGCCGCGCGCAGCACGCCGAAGCCTTCCATCGCTTCGACATCGCCGGCGGCACTCGCGCCGACCCGTGCGGCCGTCGCAATCGGCAGGCAGGGTGCGTCGGGGAACGCGGCGGAGCAGGCGCGGAGCAGTCCGTGGTCGGGCAGGATCTCGCTGCTGCCGAACTCCGGCGGCACAATCAAATCCGTGTAGAGCGAGGCGGAACCGATGACCAGCGAGCCTGGCGCGAGCGCGGCCCGTCGCCGCGCGCCAGCAATGCCGACGTGCAAGACCGCACGCGGCTGTGCCGCGGCGAGCGCATTTGCCGTGCGGGCCGCGGCGTCCACGGGGCCGACTCCGCAGAGTAACGTGCCCCAACCCTGCGGTGGCGCCAGCTCGCGGGCCGTGGCCGCGACGACGAGGATGTCCGCGATTCCCATGCGTGGGAAGCTAACGCGCCGCTGGCGCCACCCCGCGCCAGGCCACGGCGCAGAGGCGCGCGTCCGGGTCCTCCGGCATCAGCGCGGCCCGCGATCCAGCACCGGCAAGTAAGCGCGCCAAGGCCCCACGTCCGCCCGATAACGCTTGGCCTGCACCCGCGCGATCTGGCCGATGTGGCCCAAGTCGTGCACGACCCAGGTGGCAAGCAGTTGCTGGAGCGTGACCGTGCCGAGTTCGGGGTGTTCACCAGTCAGCGCGAGCTGCGAGCCGCTGAGCGACCAGCCCCGAAGCTCCCGCAGGTTGCTCGCGCGACGTTCGCGAAACTCATCGAGCAGTTGCGCGATGGACCGGCCGGCGCAGGCGGTACGGTGCGCGCGCCGGTCGAAGGGCGTGAAGCGCCGCGACTCACCTTGTGCCAGGATGATTCGCGCGCGAGGGATCCAGTCGGCGCGCTCGCCCTGCAGGAGATGCGCGAGGTTCTCCCAGGTGGAAAACGTGTCGGGGCCCTCGTCGGCATCTGTCCAAGTGCTCGACAGGTCCGCGCAGAGCGCCTGCAGCCGGTCCGGCGTGCGCGCGAGCATCTCGATTGCCTCGTCGACCTTGAACCGCAGCGGCTCGGCCTTCGGGTCCTTCCCATCGTCGTGCATCCGGCGTCCCCCGTGGTGGAATGCGCCCGCTGATGTCATTCTATCGCCATCCGCACTCGCTTTGGGAGCCACCGTGGACCACAAGTCCCGCGACCGCTGGTCATTACAATGGATGGTCGACCAAGGCTTCCTGCACGGGCTGCTCGTGGGCGGCGTCGGGTTCATCTGGCTGATGATTGCCACCGGCGGCGTGCTCGGCGGCTTCCTGGGATTGCCGCCGGGTTTTTTGATCGGTCTCGTCGTGCACCGCGTGACCGCTGCCACAGGTGCCAAGCTCGCGGGCTCACTCTATGCGCCGAGCGGCGAAACCACGTCGTACGTGCCGACCTACTCACACATCGACGCGATGATTGCGCGCGGGGATCTCGATGCGGCCGCCGCAGCCTTTGACGAGGAGATCGCCAACAGCGGCGGCAGCGTCGGCGTCGTGGTGAAGGCGGCGGACTTCCATCTGCGCGAACGCCGCGATGCCGCGCGGGCACTCCAGCTCTTCCAGCACGCGCGAAGCTCGGGTGCGGGGTCTGTCGACACGAAGCGCTACATCCAGCAGAAGGTGGTCGACATCCACCTCGGTCCGCTGCAGGACGAAGGGCGGGCGATGGCAGAGCTGCGTCGGCTCATCGATGCCTTCCCCGGAACGCGCGAGGCTGATGCGGCGCGCGAGTCGCTGGCGGCCCTCAAGCGCCAGCGTGGCGAGGCGGGTTCGCCAGGATGAGGCTCCTTCGCGTTCACATCACGAGACGTTCGGACGGCGGCGGAACGCTCGTGCTCGAGCGCGCCGACGGCTCGCGCACCTGGCAACGGCAGACGGATCGGCACGCGGCGTTCTTCGCCGCGCACGACCTGACGCACCTCGCCGTCGAGTCCGTGCTGCGGCTGCGCGGTGCCTTCTATGGACTGGTGGCCTCCGGCTGGGAGTTCGACGACTTCCTGCCGCCGTATCCCCGCGGCGCCCTGCCGACCGAGGCGTTGTGGGTCGAGTTGCTGGTCGGCCTGCTGGATGCCGAACGCGCCAGCGAAGCGGCTGGCGCGGCGCGCAGCAGTGCACAGGACATGGCTGAGATGCTGGCAACCGCTTGGCCATCAAGCGCCGGCCCCCAGCCTCACGCACTCGACGAGGCGACGCTCGTGGCCGTGCGCGACGCGCGCGATTCGCACTTGCAGCGCTGGGCAGCCGTCGGCGTCGGCGATATGCTCGAGCTCGAGTTCGCGCCGTGATCCCGCGCTGGGCGATCTGGACGGCAGCCATCGCCGTGCTTGCAGTTGTCGCGTTGCTCGTGTGGCGCCGCTGGACCGCCCGCGCCGCGCGTCGCGCGCTGCTGCGCTTCCGCGCCCGCGTGGATCGCTTCAAGCTCACCGGCAAGCGCTACATCGTGCAGTCGCTGTTGGCGGATCCAGCAATCGCCGCCGGCGTCGCCGCACACGCCGAGGAACACGCACTGCCCAGGGCCCAGGTCTGGCGTCGCGTCGAGACCTACCTCGACGAGATCGTCCCGGTCTTCAACCTCTTCATGTACTACCAGTTCGGCTACGCCATTTCCAAGGCGGCGCTGGGACTCTTCTATAAGACCACGGTCAAGATCCGGAATCGCGCGGCGCTCACGGCGCTCCCGCGCGAGAGCATTGTGCTCTACGTGATGAACCACCGATCCAACGCGGACTACGTGCTCGCCGGCTACGCCCTCGCCGGGCAGGTCGCCATCAGCTACGCCGTGGGCGAGTGGGCGCGCGTGTTCCCACTCGAGTACCTGTTCAAGAGCTTCGGTTCGTATTTCATCCGCCGCCGTTACCGCGAGCCGCTCTACCACACGGTGCTCGAGCGCTACGTCCAGCTCATCACGCGCAACGGGGTCACGCAGGGCATCTTCCCCGAGGGCGGCCTCTCGCGCGACGGGAAGTTGCGGCCGGCAAAGATTGGTCTTCTCGACTACTTCCTGGGGACTGCCTGCGAGCCCGGCTTCGCCGAGCGGATGTACATCGTGCCGGTGGGGATCAACTACGACCGCGTGCTCGAGGACCGCTCGCTGATGCGGGAGCTGCGGGCGAGCGAGGGCGGGGAACGGCCCTCGCGCCTCAGCCAGCTGCGCGAGGTGCTGAACTTTGCCATCTCGTCGTTCGGGCGACTGGGCAGTGGCCGCTGGCGGCGCTATGGCCGAGCTGCTGTGGTGGTCGGTGAGCCGCATCCCGTGGCCCCGTGGCTCGAAGGGATCCGCGCCGAAGGCACGGCCTTATTCGAATTGCCGCGCGCCGAGCGCCTGGCCCGCGTGCAGGCCTTCACCGACACGATGATGCAACGCGTCGGCGCCATCGTGCCCGTGACCGCCGTGCCGTTGGTCTGCGCCGCCCTGCAGACCTTCGAGAGCGAGATCGTTCCCGAGGCACCGCTGCTCGCGCGCATCGAGGAGCTGCGTGACGTCTTGGTCGCGTCGGGCGCCGAGGTGGCGGAGGCGCAGCGCGATGGTGGCGAGACCTTCGAGCGCGCCTACCGGATGCTCAGGATGCGCCGCGTGCTGCACCGCGACGGGGACCGGTTTGTCGTCCTGCCGCGCGGCCGTGAGCTGATCTCGTACTACGCCAACGGCATCGCCCATCTCTGCGGCGCCTTCACGGCCCAGGTGCGAGAGCGCGATGCCCTGCCGGTCGACCAGGTCGTGGACCTGTAGGCCAGTGGGCTGGACGTCCAGACCTAGGTCCCACATCTTCGAGGCGATGCCCCTGCGTCGCACGCTTCCACTGCTTGTCGTCGCGGTCGGCCTGCTCAGCGGCTGCTTCCATTACCGGGCGGTCGGCAGGCTCCGTGAGGGCCAGCCCCTGCCGCCCTCCTCGCGCGTGACCCTCTACACAGGTCGTGTCCTCGTGCTGGCCTCGGGGTGGGTGGAGAACGACAGCATCAAGGGCTACCAGCCGGGGCAGTCCCGCCGCACCGAGGTGCCGCTGGCCTCCGTGGACTACATCGAGTCCAAGCGGCTCGATGGCAAGAACACCGTGATCACGGTGGGCATCCTCACGGTCACGGTCCTGCTCGCCCTCAAGGCGCGGTCGATTGCCGGCGGGCTGAATTCCGCCTCAATCGGGATGACGGCGCCGCCCCTCGTGCCCTGAGCCGCGCCGGTTGACCAAGGCCCCTTGGTCGCCTACCTTTTAAGGCTCTGTTCCGTGCCGCCCGTCGGGCGATCCACGTAGTTACAGAAGTCCGAACACCTTAGGGTAAGATGCCGACGATCAATCAGTTGGTCCGGCAGAGCCGCAAGGAAGTCGTCAAGAAGGACAAGGCGCCGGCTCTGAAGGAGAATCCGTTCAAGCGTGGCGTGTGCACCCGCGTGTACACCACCACCCCCAAGAAGCCAAACTCCGCGCTGCGTAAGGTCGCGCGCGTGCGTCTCGTCAACGGCTTCGAAGTCACTGCCTACATCCCCGGCGAGGGCCACAACCTGCAGGAGCACTCGATCGTGCTCATCCGCGGTGGCCGTGTGAAGGACCTCCCCGGCGTGCGCTACCACATCGTGCGCGGCAAGCTCGACGCCTCCGGCGTCAACGGGCGCAACAAGAGCCGCTCCAAGTACGGGACCAAGAAGCCGAAGGCGGGTGCCCCGGCTGGAGGGAAGAAGTAAATGAGCCGCCGCAAGAGTGCCGTGAAGCGCACCATCCTGCCGGATGCGCGCTACGACAGCCAGACCGTCTCCAAGTTCATCAACGTCCTGATGTACCAGGGCAAGAAGTCCACCGCCGAGCGCATCTTCTACGGCGCGATGGACGTCGTCGAGGCCAAGGCGCAGCAGCCGGGCGTGCAGGTCTTCAAGCAGGCGCTGACCAACCTCAAGCCGGTCGTCGAGGTGAAGTCCCGCCGCGTCGGCGGCGCCACGTATCAGGTGCCGGTCGAGGTGCGTCCCGAGCGCCGCACCGCCCTGGCCATGCGCTGGCTGATCAGCTACTCGCGCGAGCGCAACGAGAAGTCGATGGCCGAGAAGCTGGCCGCCGAGGTGCTCGCCGCCGCCAAGGGCGAGGGCAACGCCATCAAGAAGAAGGAAGACACGCACCGCATGGCCGAGGCCAACAAGGCCTTCGCGCACTACCGCTGGTAAGCGCTGTCGTCCGCAGGCATCACGAGGGGCCCCGACCGATGGTCGGGGCCCCTCGTGGCATTCGAGGCCTTAGAGGCCGAGCCTTCCTTCAATGCCGCCACCTACCGCCGCCAGCGCGGCGGGTTGATGGCCAGCCCCAACCAAAACTCCGGCGCGTAGGCCCGCGTGCGTGGTTGATCGGCGAAGTAGCTGCGGCGCGTCTGGTACCGGAGACCGGCCTCGAATCTGGTGCGATGTCCCAGTGGGGCATCGAGCAGGAACTCCTGCCGCTCAAGCACGTGCGAGGTGGCGACGCCGTCGATTACCCGAAGGGCCGTCTGGCTACTGCGGGTGCGCACTCGGAAGTCGTTGGGGAAGGTGAAGGAGGTCTGCAACTCGAGCCCGCCACCATACGTGTAGTCGTAGTTCCGCCCCTCGTCGCTCGGCGGCTGGAAGTCGTCCTCTACGGCCGCGATCGGGATGGCGCGCAGACGGGTGCCCGCAGTCACGCGCACCTTCTTGAACAACATGTAGTCGCGCTCGACGCCGAAGGTCACCGATTGCGCGCCGATCTCGAAGGCGCGGCTGCGCACGTAGTCGTATCGCAGGTGCGAAGACAGCAGCCAATCGGTGCCGGTGGCTTGGCGGCGAAGCACCTTGCCCCAGAGGTTGCCTTCCGAACGCATGAAGTAGAGCGGCGCTCCCGGAATCGACGTGAGCTCGAAGTCCACCTCAAAGGTCGAGAACGGCGCCTCGGTCAGCTGGCTGGGATCGCCGTAGACGACGCGGCCCGCCAACTTCGCGCCGGTCAGCCACTGCGTCTCGCCGGTGCGGTTCGTGCCCAAGGCGAGCGCTCCCGTGACCACGCTCGCCCGATAGTTGTGCGGGCGAGCGTCCGGCGGGTTGGCGCCGACGCGGTGCGCGTGACCGCGCACGATCCGATCGAAGCCGCGCACGGGGTTCACGGCGAACGCGCCCGCCTCGCGCCAGAAGCGCTCGGCGCCGCGGGCCTCGTTGTCGAGCACGGCGTCCGAGAGCCGTCGTGTGATCTCGCCCACGCCCGTCCCGCCGATCCAGGTGGTCAACAAGTCGTTGACTGCCGGAAGGTTCTTCTCGCCGCAGCACTCCCAGACGAAAGAACCAACCAAGGTCATCGCCGAAGCGGTCCAGAAGGAGTAGCCGTTCGTGCGATACCCGTTGAAGTAGGTCGCGCCCTGCAGCGGGTGGCCGATCTGGTTGACGACGAAGCCGTTTGGATCCCAGTCCCAGCGTCCGCGCCAACTCGTGAGCCACTGGTTGAGCGAGATGTCGCCGACGTCGCCCTCGCGCAGGAATCGATTAAAGGCCCAGGCCGTCCACATGCCCAGCGTCCACTCACCGAATGCGGGCCAGGCTTGACGCGCGCGGTCGCAGTCCCAGCAGGGCAAGGAATCCTGCCCCTGCGCGCTCCCGACTGCCCGCAGTCCGGTCGCCGTCGGCTTCGCCCAGCCCTGCGCCAGCGTCGGCGGTTCCAACCGAAGTGCCGAGAGCCGAGGCGGCGATTCCTGCGCCGACGTCGGCTCCGCAGCCAAGAGCGCCGCGCCGAGCAGGCCGAGCTTCAGTCGCAAAAGGGCACGGCGCGCTTGGCGGAGCGCGTTCGGGCTCAGTTGCTCCAGGGTGGCTTCACGTTGTTGGAGCGCGCATACGCAATCAGTTGCCCGAGGTGCTCGTGCAGGTGCGTCACCGTGCCGACCATCGCGTTCAACCGCGCCGACTGGCTCCCGAACCAGTTGATCTGCTCGGTCAGGTTGGCGTCGGAGTTGACGCCAATGGCGCGGTGCAGATGCATGAATGACGCCTCGAGGTCGGCCACGATCTGCGCCTTGGTCAGGCCCTTCCGCGACTCGTAGGCCACCGCGGTGTTGTAGTCGGCCGTGATGTTTGTCGAGGCGGGCGCCGGTGTGCCCATCAGGACTGGGAGGATGTAGTTGTCCGCGGCGATGTGCTGCAGGACCTCCCCGATGGAACGCACGCCGGCCCCAGGTCGCCACGCGTAGGCCGACTCCGGGATGGCGTTGGCCAACCCGACGATCTTCCGTTGGGCCTGATTGATGTCGGCATGCATCGCGGCCATGAAGCCCTGCTGGGCGGCGGTGCTCCGGGGAGCGCTCGCCAGGGCGCACACGGCAAGCGCCGCGGCAGCAAGCGCGGGACGGGCGACGGTAATCATCGACGACTCCGGTCAGGGGGATGGCGCGGCGGCGATCCACGCCTGCCTCTAGCCTACGACGGGGGCGGCAGAGTGCAAGCACCCGCGCAACTGTTCCCCCGGCAGCGTTGTCCGATACCGCATATGACGACCCCCACCCATTGCTACGCCGCCCGCGTCCTTGTCGCAGCGGCCTTTGCCATATCCACGGTCGATGCCCAGTCCCTCGGCACGCCAGCGCCCGCGCCGCCTCGCGAGGCGGTCGCCCTGATGGGGGACGCACTGCTCCGGGTGCTCGGCGACTCCTCGCGGGCGGATGGCGACGCATTCATTGAGGCGCAGCACTCGCCGCGCCAGTCACCCGAGGAGGTCGCCGCGCAGCGTCGGTTGCTGGGCGTCCTCCTCCGGGATGGTGCACCCTTCGTGGTGCAAGGGCAGCAACAGACGGCCTCCGGTCGCATCCTCGAACTGTGGTCCACACGCGCCGGCCGCGGGTTGACGCTGGCCTATGCAGTGGACCGACAGGATCCCAGCCGGCTGTGGTCGCTGCGGGCCTTGCGTGCCGTGGATCCTGCCGCCGAGGTCCGCGACATTGCCGTGGCCGGCGCGCTGCCCGGGAACGAGGCCAGTCTCGAGGCGGTTTCGGCGGCAGTCCACGACGAGGTGCAGCGACTGGGTGCCGTCGGGGGATTCAGCGGTCAGGTCGTCGTGGCCAGCCACGGAAGGATTCTCGCCAACGAGGCAGTGGGCTTCGTCGATACCCTCGGCACACGCCTGCTGCCGTCCTCGCTACTCGGACAGGCGTCCACGCCAAAGATGCTGGTGGCGATCAGCATCGCGCAGTTGGTCGAGAAGGGGCGCCTGCGCTGGGACGACACCTTGGCCGCCCTGCTGCCCACATTGCCTTGGGATCCGAGTGCGCGCGCTGTGAGTGTGCGCCAGTTGCTGACGCACACGGCAGGCTTCGGGGAACTGTGGGACGTTCCAGGGTTCGACGCCACGCGCGAGTACGCGCGCATGACGGAGATTGCCCGCCTCATTGCGCCGCGGCCCATTCAGCCAGTGCGCGGATTTTCGTATTCCAACGAGGGCTTCGAGATTCTGGCGGCGATTGTGGAGGCCGTGAGCGGTGAGCCGTATCCACAATATTTGAGGGATCACCTGCTGCGGCCCGCCGGCGTTGCTCGCGATCCGGGGCGGGCCGACAGCAGCGCAATGGCACGGCGAGCCCACGGCCTGCCGGGCTCCCCGGCCGACCCCCTCAACCTCCGACCGCGTACGCGGCAGGGCACGCTAGGTCCGTACGGGGGGACGGGTGCGGGCGGCGGCTACGCCACGGCCGAGGAGTGGGCCCTGATCCTGGGCGCCCTCCACGACGGGCGCCTCGTGGGCCGCGAACTCTTGGATAGCCTCACCCAGCCGCGGGTGGAGGTACAGGGCGGCGCGCAGCCCTCCCACTACGGCTTCGGGATGATGGTCGACGACATCGGCGGCACGCGATACGTCGGCCACGGAGGCGGCGGCCCGTACGCGGGTGTCTGCAACGAGGTACGGACGGCGGTCGACGGCTCGTGGACGGTCATCGTGCTGTCCAACCTGGACGCCCCTTCCTGCCAGCGGCTCCTAGCCGCACTCCTGCGTGCCCGCCCCCGAGCGTAGGGGGCACCCTAGGCCCGCATCCCTCGCCTAGCATAACCACAAGCGGGGAGTTGACTTCCGGTCACTGGGGAGTACTTTTCACGGGCTACGGAGAAACGCTGCAAGGCGTCTCGCCGCAGCAAGGTGTTCGAGGCGATCATTTTCGAGCACCCCGGAGCACTGCGTTCCGGCAATATGGGCCCGCCAACGTCGGCATGTTCGAGACGCGCGGGGGGAGTGGACAGCCCGATCGATCCCGCATCACGCGAGTGATGCGCCGAGATTCCCGAAAAGCACGCAGGACAACTGAACGTCGAGGGATGGTTCGCGTTGGCCCTCGACGCGCCGTGGGTCCCCAGTCGCGCAGCAGTGGCGACTGTACCCGGCGAGTGCGGATGGATACCGGTTCCCCGGATCGCTTCATGGGGGGAACGCCTGGTCCAGCCGCGTTTTTGTTCCCCTGACTTCCCAAGCTTTCCGACCGAATACGATGCCTCGCACGACCGATCTCAAGTACTACCGGAACATCGGCATCATGGCGCACATCGATGCCGGCAAGACCACGACGACCGAGCGCGTCCTCTACTATACGGGGAAGTCGCACAAGATCGGCGAGGTCCACGACGGCGCGGCCACGATGGACTGGATGGAGCAGGAGCAGGAGCGCGGCATCACGATCACGTCCGCCGCGACGACGTGCTTCTGGATGCGCCACGGCCAGTCGGACCAGAAGGGCGAGGGGCCGGAGTACCGCATCAACATCATCGACACCCCGGGGCACGTGGACTTCACCGTCGAGGTGGAGCGTTCGCTCCGCGTGCTCGACGGCGCCGTGGCCCTGCTGGACTCGGTGGCGGGCGTGGAGCCGCAGACGGAGACCGTCTGGCGCCAGGCCGACCGCTACAAGGTCCCGCGCATGATCTTCTCGAACAAGATGGACCGTGTCGGCGCCAACTTCGAACGTTGCGTCGAGATGATCCAGGACCGCCTCTCCAAGGCGGCCCTGCCGATCCAGCTCCCGGTGGGTTCGGGCGAGCTGTTCACGGGCCACATCGACATCATCGAGCGCAAGCAGTACATCTTCGACAACGAGACGATGGGCAAGACCTTCACGGTCACCGACGTCCCGGAAGAGTTCAAGGAAAAGGTCGAGGCCGCGCGCCACGCGCTGGTCGAGATGGTCGTCGAGCACGACGAGACGCTCATCGAGAAGTACCTCGGCGGCGAGGAGCTGACCGTCGAGGAGATCCGCCACGCCATCCGCGCGGCGACCTGCTCGATGAAGTTCGTGCCGATCCTCTGCGGCGCCTCGTTCAAGAACAAGGGCGTGCAGGCCCTGCTCGACGCGGTCATCGACTACCTGCCGGCGCCGAACGACGTGCCCGCCATCGAGGGCCACGCGCCGCAGCACGATGCGACTGTCGAGACCCGCGAGGTGTCCGACAACGTCCCGTTCTCCGCGCTGGCGTTCAAGGTCGCCACCGACCCCTTCGTCGGCCGCCTGACGTTCTTCCGCGTGTACTCCGGCGTGCTCAAGGCCGGCGCCCACGTCTACAACAGCACCAAGGACAAGCGCGAGCGCATCGGTCGCCTCCTGCAGATGCACGCCAACAAGCGTGAGGAGATCGAGGAAGTGCGCGCCGGCGACATCGCCGCCGCCATCGGCCTCAAGGACACGCGCACCGGCGACACGCTCTCCGACGAGGACAAGCCGATCATCCTCGAGGCCATGAAGTTCCCGACGCCCGTCATCGACGTCGCGGTCGAGCCAAAGACCAAGGCCGACCAGGACAAGATGGGCATCGCGCTGAACAAGCTGGCCGAGGAAGACCCGACCTTCCGCGTCCACACGGACGCCGAGACGGGCCAGACGATCATCTCGGGCATGGGCGAGCTGCACCTCGAGATCATCGTCGACCGCATGATGCGCGAGTTCAAGGTCGAGGCGAACGTGGGCCGTCCGCAGGTGGCCTACCGCGAGACGATCAAGAAGCGCGTCGAGAAGATCGAGGGCAAGTTCGTCCGCCAGTCCGGCGGCAAGGGCCAGTACGGCCACGTGGTCATCAATGCGATGCCCGCCGAGCCGGGCCAGGGCTACGTCTTCGAGGACAAGATCACGGGCGGTGTCATCCCGCGCGAGTTCATCAAGCCGGTCGAGATGGGCATCAAGGAAGCCCTCGAGAACGGCATCCTCGCCGGCTACCCGATGGTGGACGTGAAGGTCGAGCTGGTCTTCGGCTCGTATCACGACGTCGACTCGTCGGAAATGGCGTTCAAGATCGCCGGCTCGATGGCCATCAAGGAGGCCGCGCGCGCCGCGACCCCGGTCATCCTCGAGCCCATGATGAAGGTCGAGGTCGTCAGCCCCGACCAGTTCTTCGGCGATGTGCTGGGCGACATCTCCGCCCGCCGCGGCAAGATCGGCGGCATGACGCAGCGCGGCGAGGCCCAGGTCATCGGTGCCACCGTGCCGCTCTCCGAGATGTTCGGCTACTCCACCAAGCTCCGCTCGATGACGCAGGGTCGCGCGGTCTACTCGATGGAGTTCTCGCACTACGAGGAAGTGCCGAAGGCGAAGGCGGACGAGATCATCGCGAAGGTCAAGTAGGCAAACGGCAGTTGTAAGTCATGAGTTGTGAGTCGTAAGTCAGAAGCACAGCACTGAAGTCGAATTCCTTTCACACCACCTCAGGAAGCAAGAAATGGCCAAGGCAAAGTTCGAGCGGACCAAGCCGCACGTGAACGTGGGCACGATCGGCCACGTCGACCACGGCAAGACCACCACCACGGCCGCCCTGACCAAGATCTCGGCGGACAAGTTCGGCAACACGAAGTACGTCGCCTACGACGAGGTCGCGAAGGCGTCCGAGTCGCAGGGTCGTCGTGATGCCACCAAGATCCTCACGATCGCCACGTCGCACGTGGAGTACGAGACGGACGCGCGCCACTACGCGCACGTCGACTGCCCCGGCCACGCCGACTACGTGAAGAACATGATCACGGGCGCCGCGCAGATGGACGGCGCGATCCTCGTGGTGTCGGCCGTCGACGGCCCGATGCCGCAGACCCGTGAGCACATCCTCCTGGCCCGCCAGGTGAACGTGCCGAAGATCGTGGTCTTCCTGAACAAGTGCGACCTCGTCGAGGACGCCGAGCTCCTCGACCTCGTCGAGCTCGAGGTCCGCGAGCTGCTCTCCAAGTACAACTACGACGGCGACAACGCCCCGGTCATCCGCGGCTCGGCGTCCAACGCCATCGCCGGCGACCCGAAGTGGGTGGCCACGATCGAGGAGCTCTACAGCGCCCTCGACACGTACATCCCGGAGCCCGTCCGCGAGGTCGACAAGCCCTTCCTGCTCCCCGTCGAGGACGTGTTCTCGATCACGGGCCGTGGCACGGTGGCGACCGGTCGTATCGAGCGCGGCAAGTGCAAGGTCGGTGAGGAGCTCGAGTTCGTGGGCTACAACTCGGACAAGAAGACCGTCGTCACCGGCGTTGAGATGTTCCGCAAGCTGCTGGACGAGGGCTTCGCCGGCGACAACGTCGGCCTCCTCCTCCGCGGCGTGGACAAGAAGGAAATCGAGCGCGGCATGGTGCTCGCCAAGCCCGGCTCGATCAAGCCGCACACGAAGTTCCAGGCCGAGGTCTACGTCCTCACGAAGGAAGAGGGCGGCCGCCACACGCCGTTCTTCAAGGGCTACCGCCCGCAGTTCTACTTCCGCACGACGGACGTGACCGGTGCCATCGAGCTGCCCGAGGGCACGGAGATGGTCATGCCGGGCGACAACGTGCAGATGACGATCGAGCTCATCATCCCGATCGCGATGGAGGAGCAGCTGCGCTTCGCCATCCGTGAGGGCGGCCGCACCGTGGGTGCCGGCGTGGTGACCAAGATCCTCGCCTAACAACGAACGGGGCACGTCGGGGCGGCGACCGCCGCCCCCGACGAACCCAGTGGAGAATCAATGGCTGGACGTATTCGCATCCGTCTCAAGGCATTCGATCACGCGGTGATCGACCAGGCCTCGGCGGACATCGTGCGGACCGCGGAGAAGACCGGGGCCCAGATCTCGGGTCCGATCCCGCTCCCCACGAAGACGCAGCGCTGGACGGTCCTCCGTTCGCCGCACGTCGACAAGAAGTCGCGTGAGCAGTTCGAGCTGAAGACGCACAAGCGGGTGATCGACATCCTCGACTCGAAGGCCGTGACGGTGGACGCGCTGACCAAGCTCGATCTGCCGGCCGGTGTCGATGTCGAGATCAAGGTTGAGTAACGGCAGTGGTGAGTTGTGAGTTCTGAGTCGTAAGTGAAGGGCGATGCGGGGTGTCCCGCTTCTCTCACCACTTACAACTCACGCCTCAAAACTCACCGCTGATGGTCCTCCGGCCACAACGGACCGCACACAAGGGTGCGCCCGGGCCGCGACTAACTGAGCGAGAGAGCAATGATCGGAATCATCGGGAAGAAGCTGGGCATGACCCAGATCTTCGACGACAAGGGGCAGCAGATCCCCTGCACGGTGGTGGAGGCCACGCCGAATCCCGTCACGAAGGTCGTGACGTCGGAGCAGGCGGGCTTTGCTTCCGTCGAGCTCGGCTATGGCGCACAGCGCCTGCCGCGCGAGTCGAAGAAGGGAGAGAAGACGCCGAAGGGCCGTCGCGCGAACAAGGCCGTCATCGGGCACGCCAAGAAGGCGGGCCTCGAGACGCCGCCCGCCGTGCTGCGTTCCTTCCGGCTGGACGATGCGCCTGGGAAGGCCGAGGTGCCGACGTACAACGTCGGTGACGTGATCAAGGTGGACATCTTCGCCCCCGGCGAGATCGTCAAGGTCACCGGCACGTCGAAGGGCCGCGGCTTCCAGGGCGTGGTGAAGCGCCACGGCTTCGGCGGTGGTCCCAACACCCACGGCAACACCAAGCACCGGCGCCCCGGCTCCATCGGCCCCGGCACCGACCCGTCGCGCGTCATCAAGGGCAAGAAGATGCCCGGCCACTACGGCGCCGCGCGGCACACCCAGATCAACCTCCGCGTCGAGAAGATCGATGCCGAGCGCAACCTGATCTATATCCGCGGCTCCGTCGCCGGCCCGACCAACGGGATCGTCCTCGTCCGCAAGCAGGGCTAACCGATGTCCGACAACAACAACTTCCAGGCCGCCACGTTCACGGCGCTCGGCACCCCGCGCGACAAGGTCGCGCTGCCGGCCGCGACGTTCGACGGCACTGTCAACCTGCCGGTCATGCACCAGGCGGTGAAGGCGCAGCTCGCCAACGCCCGCCAGGGCACGCACGCCACCAAGACCCGCCGCTGGGTCGTCGGTGGCAACCAGAAGCCGTGGAAGCAGAAGGGCACCGGCCGCGCCCGTCAGGGCTCGACCCGCGCCCCGAACTGGGTCGGCGGCGGCACCGTGTTCGGTCCGCAGCCCCGTGGCTACGAGCAGAAGGTCCCCAAGCAGATCAAGGCGCTGGCCCGCAAGTCCGCGCTCAACGCCCGCGCCCGCGAGGAGTCGGTGTTCGTCATCGACCGCTTCGCCTACGACAAGCCCAAGACGGCCCAGCTCGTGCAGCTGCTGGCCCGCCTCGAGCTCAATCATAAGAAGGCGCTGATCCTCACCGACGGCGTGAAGCCGAACGTGTACCTCTCGGGCCGCAACATCCCGAACGTCATCGTGATGCCGTACAGCGACGCCAGCACCTACGACCTGCTCTGGTCGGACGTGGTGCTCGTCGAGGCGGGCGCGATCGGCCAGGAGCTGGAGCCGGTGGCCGAGAAGGCGGTCGAGAAGGTGAAGGTCGCCCGCAAGAAGGCCTCGCCGGCCAAGGCCGAGAAGGCCGCGGCGAAGGCCGAGAAGAAGAAGGCGCCGGCCGCGAAGAAGGCCGCCGCCAAGAAGCCGGCGGCGAAGAAGCCCGCTGCCAAGAAGCCGGCCGCCAAGAAGGCCGCTGCCAAGAAGCCGGCGGCGAAGAAGGCGGCTGCCAAGAAGGCCCCTGCCAAGAAGAAGGGGAAGTAACCAATGCCGACTACGCATCGCACCATCGTCCGGCCCATCGTCACCGAGAAGACCTCGGCGGCGTACCAGAGCCGTGGCGAGTACACGTTCGAGGTCCATCCGACCGCGAACAAGATTGCCATCAAGCAGGCCATCGAGTCGCTCTTCGGGGTGAAGGTGACGGGGGTCTGGACCTCGCAGCAGCGCGGGAAGCCGCGTCGCGTGGGGTCGACGTCCGGCCTGCGGCCGCGGTGGAAGAAGGCCATCGTGACGCTCAAGGCGGGCGACACGATCGAGATCTTCGAGGGCTGAGCCAATGGGTATCCGTCAATTCAAGCCGGTGAGCGCCGCGACGCGGTTCCGTTCCGTGTCCGACAACGCCGAGATCACGCGCAGCACGCCGGAGAAGTCGCTGACCGAGCCGCTCAAGAAGAGCGGTGGTCGTGACAACCACGGCCACATCTCGATGCGCCGCCTCGGCGGTGGTCACAAGCGCAAGTACCGCATCATCGATTTCAAGCGCAACAAGCACGGCGTCACGGCGACCGTGCAGCACATCGAGTACGACCCGAACCGTTCGGCGCGCATCGCGCTGGTCGAGTACGCGGACGGCGAGAAGCGCTACATCCTGCACCCCAAGGGCCTCGCGGTGGGCGACACCATCGTGAGCGGCAAGGGGTCGGACGTGCGCACGGGCAACGCGATGCCGCTCAAGGAGGTGCCGCTGGGCACCGCCGTGCACAACGTGGAGCTCAAGCCGGGCAAGGGCGGCCAGATGGCCCGCTCGGCCGGCACCTCGCTGCAGGTGGTCGCGAAGGAAGGCGACTACGTGACGCTGCGCATGGCCAGCACCGAGATGCGCCTGATCCACGGCGATTGCCTCGCCACCATCGGTGAGGTCGGCAACGCCGAGCACGAGCTGGTCTCGTGGGGCAAGGCCGGCAAGACGCGCTGGATGGGGCGTCGCCCGAAGGTGCGCGGTGAAGTGATGAACCCGGTGGACCACCCGCACGGTGGCCGCACGCGCGGCGGCCGCAACGTGGTGAGCCCCTGGGGCAAGAAGGAGGGCGTCAAGACGCGCAACAAGAAGAAGGCGTCGCAGCGTCTGATTGTCCGTGGCCGGAAGCGCGGCAAGGCCACCCAGAGCTGATCAAGGAACCCAACTATGTCACGTTCCATCAAGAAGGGCCCGTTCATCCAGGAGGCGCTGCTCAAGCGCGTCGTGGCGATGAACGCCAAGAACGAGAAGAAGGTCGTGAAGACCTGGTCGCGCGCGAGCACGGTGATCCCCGAGTTCGTCGGGCACACGTTCGCCGTGCACAACGGCAACAAGTTCATCCCGGTCTACGTGACGGAGAACATGGTCGGGCACAAGCTCGGCGAGTTTGCCCCGACGCGCCTCTTCCGTGGCCACACCGGCAACAACAAGACCGACAAGAAGGCGGCGCCCGCTGCGGCGGCGGCCCCGGCCAAGGGAGGCAAGTAAGCCATGACCGAGGCACGGGCCATCCAGCGGACGACGCGGCAGTCGCCCTACAAGATGCGGCTGGTCATTGACCAGATCCGAGGGCTGCCGGTCAACGACGCGCTCTCGATGCTGAAGTTCAGCAAGAAGCACGCGGCGCAGCAGATCTCCAAGGTGCTGTCGTCGGCCGTCGCCAACGCCGAGCAGGCCGCGAAGCAGAACAACGCGGCGCTCGACGTGGACGCGCTGTACGTGAAGCACGCGATCGTGAACGAGGGACCGAAGCTCAAGCGGTGGACGCCGGCGGCCATGGGCCGGGCGACGCCGATGATCAAGCGAACCAGCCACGTCGAGATCGTCGTGGCCGAGAAGGAAGGTCGATAATGGGACAGAAGACGCATCCGGTTGGCTTCCGCCTCGGCGTGAGCACCCAGCACCGGTCCAAGTGGTTCGCCAAGAAGGACTTCCCGGCGCTGCTCAAGGAAGACGCGCTGCTCCGGAAGTACCTCAAGGCGCGTCTCTCGGGCGCGGCCATCGCCGAAGTCACCATCGAGCGGAAGCCGGGGAAGGTCGTCGTGACCATCCACACCGGCCGTCCGGGCGTGGTCATCGGCAAGAAGGGCCAGGCGGTCGAGGAGCTCAAGACCGAGCTCCAGCAGCTGACGGGCAAGGAAGTCGGCGTGAACGTCGAGGAGATCAAGCGCCCGGAGATCGAGGCGCAGCTCGTCGCCGACAACATCGCCGCCCAGCTGGCGCAGCGCATCTCGTTCCGTCGCGCCATGAAGCGCGCGGTGCAGAGCGCGATGCGCATGGGCGCCGAGGGCATCAAGGTGAAGTGCTCGGGCCGCCTCGGTGGCGCCGAGATCGCACGCGTCGAGGGCTACCACGAGGGGCGGGTGCCCCTCCACACGCTCCGCGCGGACATTGACTACGCGACGTCGACCGCGAAGACCACCTTCGGCACCATCGGTGTGAAGGTCTGGATCTTCAAGGGCGAGGTCATCGAGGGTCGTCGGGGCAACTCGACGTACTCCTCGGACGCCTAAGGAGAGCTGACCAATGCTGGCACCGAAGCGGGTCAAGTTCCGCAAGATGTTCAAGGGGCGCACGACGGGTCTGGCCCGTCGCGGCGCGACGGTGGCCTTTGGCCACTTTGGATTGCAGGCGCTGGAGCCGGGCTGGATCACGGCGCGCCAGATCGAGGCCGCGCGCGTGGCGCTCACGCGCCACATCAAGCGCGGCGGCAAGGTCTGGATCCGGATCTTCCCCGACAAGCCGGTGACGAAGAAGCCCGCCGAGACCCGCATGGGTAAGGGCAAGGGCTCGCCGGAACTCTGGGTGGCGGTGGTCAAGCCTGGCCGCGTGCTGTTCGAGATCGAGGGTGTGACGAAGGAGATCGCGCAGCAGGCGTTGGGATTGGCCGCCGCCAAGCTGGGCGTGAAGACCAAGTTCGTGGTGCGCGAGGAGGCGCAGGGCAATGAAGGCTGATCAGATTCGGGAACTGAGTGTGGACGAGATCCGCACGCGTCTCGGCGAGCTGGAGGAGGAGAAGTTCCGTCTCCGCTTCCGCGGCGCCACGGAGGCGCTCGAGAACCCGCTGCGCCTGCGCACCATCCGCCGCGACATCGCGCGGCTTCAGACGGTGCTCCGCGAGAAGGCCCAGAAGATGGAGGCCGCGCGCTAAGGCGCGCGAGAGGAGACCCAGATGGCTGAAACCGTGAATTCCGCCGCCGCGAGCCGGGCCACCCGCAAGGTGCGTCAGGGCCTGGTCGTGAGCGACAAGATGGCCAAGACAATCGTGGTCGCGATCGAGCGTCGCGTGCCGCACCCCGTGTACGGGAAGATGGTGACGCGGACCAAGCGCCTGAAGGCGCACGACGAGGAGAACTCGGCGAAGGTCGGCGACACCGTCCGCATCGTGGAGACCCGCCCGCTGTCGAAGGACAAGCGCTGGCGCCTCCTCGAGATCGTCGAGCGCGCGCGCTAAGGGAGACCGACTACCATGATCCAGCAAGAGAGTGTGGTGAAGGTGGCGGACAACTCGGGCGCCAAGCGGGCGCTCGTGATCCGCGTGCTCGGCGGGACGCGCCGTCGCTATGCCGGCCTTGGCGACAAGGTCGTCGTGGCGGTGAAGGACGCGCTCCCCAACGGCACCGTGAAGAAGAGCGACGTGGCCAAGGCCGTCGTCGTCCGCACCGTCAAGGAGACCCGCCGCAAGGACGGGTCCTACATCAAGTTCGACGAGAACGCCGTGGTCATCATCGATGACAAGGGCGAGCCGCGTGCCACGCGCATCTTCGGGCCCGTCGCCCGCGAGCTGCGTGACAAGCGCTATATGAAGATCGTGTCGCTGGCCCCTGAGGTGCTGTAAATGCGTATCCTGACCCATCGCAAGACGCGCGGGAAGAAGAACGTCCTGCGCCACGCCCGCAACGCCGATCGCGTCGAGACCAAGATCACCAAGGGTGATACGGTCCGCGTGATGCGCGGCGACGACGCCGGCAAGGACGGCAAGGTCATCCGCGTCTACCTGAAGACGGGCCGCGTGACGATCGAGGGCATCAACATCGTGAAGAAGCACCGTCGCGCGCGCACGGCCGACGAGCAGTCGGGCATCATCGAGATGCCGGCGCCCGTCGCGCTGTCGAACGTGATGCTGCTGGACCCCAAGTCGGGCGAGCCGACGCGCGTGCGCGCGAAGATCGACGCCGACGGTACGAAGGAGCGCATCAGCGCCAAGAGCGGGTCTCCCATCCCGCGCAGCCGCTGAGCGAGGACTGACCAATGGCAACGACCAAGACGCAGGGCAAGAAGAGCGGTGGCCAGGGCGGCGAGAAGCGCGCCTCGATGCTGCCGAAGGACCATAAGGGAGTGGGGCTGCCGGTGCCGGCGCCCCGCCTCCAGAAGCACTACCAGTCGGTGGTGCGCGCGAAGCTGATGCAGCAGTTCGGGCTCAAGAACCCGCACCAGCTGCCCAACCTCTCGAAGATCACGCTGAACGTCGGCATGGGCGAGGCCATCAAGCAGCCCAAGGTGCTCGACGCGATCGTGGACGAGATGGCCACCATCACCGGCCAGAAGCCGGTGCGCACCAAGGCCAAGAAGTCCATCGCGAACTTCGGCCAGCGCGAAGGCCAGGAGATCGGCGTGTCGGTGACGCTGCGCGGCGCGCGGATGTGGGAGTTCATGGACCGCTTCGTGTCCACGGCCATCCCGCGCATCCGTGACTTCCGTGGGCTGTCCACCCGCTCGTTCGACGGCCGTGGCAACTACAGCCTCGGCGTGAAGGAGCAGATGATCTTCCCCGAGATCAACTATGACCTCGTGGAGCAGATCCACGGCATGGACATCACGTTCGTGACGACCACGAACCGCGACGACCTGGCCTTCGCGCTCCTCCGGGAGCTCGGGATGCCGTTCCGCGGCGATGACAAGCCCATCGTCGTCCAGGGCTGAGGATTCTATGGCAAAGAAGAGCACGATCGAGAAGAACGAGCGCCGCAAGGCGATGGCGGCCAAGCAGGCCGCGAAGCGTGCCGCGCTCGGCGCCGTGGTGAAGAGCGTCACGGCCAGCGACGAGGAGAAGCGGGCGGCGCAGGTCGCGCTGCAGAAGCTGCCTCGGAACGGTGCCAAGGCCCGTATCCGCAACCGCTGCCAAATGACCGGCCGCAGCCGCGGAAACATCCGCACCTTCGGCCTGAGCCGTATCGCGTTCCGCGAGATGGCGCTGCAGGGGCTGATTCCGGGGGTTCGGAAGGCGTCGTGGTAGGACGGCAGTTGTGAGTTATGAGTTATGAGTAGTGAGTCGTTGCCGTTCACTCACAACTCACCACTCACAACTCACAACTGTGGTTCAGCAGTTCAACGGATGAAGGCCCGGACCGCACAATGCCCCGGGAACCACATCCATACTCAGTGAGAGTCACCAAATGAGCATGACCGACCCGATCGCCGATATGCTCACGCGGATCCGCAATGCTGTCGGTTCGAAGCATCGCCGCGTGGACATTCCGGCGTCCAAGATGAAGGTGGAGATCGCACGCCTGCTGAAGGAGTCGAACTTCATCACGGACTACAAGACGCTCGAGACGCCCGAGGGGAAGAAGGTCCTCCGCGTGGCGCTCAAGTATGCCGGCAACACGCCGGTCATCCGCGAGCTGAAGCGCGTGTCTTCGCCCGGCCTCCGGCAGTATGTCGGCGCCGCCGAGATCCCGCGCGTGCGCAATGGGCTGGGGGTCGCGATCCTCAGCACGTCGAAGGGCCTGATGACGGACCGCGAGGCGCGCCAGCAGCGCACCGGCGGTGAGCTCCTCGCCTACGTCTGGTAAGGAGACCCCATCATGTCGCGTATTGGCAAGCTGCCTATCAACGTCCCGTCGGGCGTGACGGTGAAGGTCGAGGGGAATGCGGTGTCGGCGAAGGGCCCCAAGGGGGAACTGTCGCGGACCATCCACCCCGAGATGTCCGTCAAGCTCGAGGGCAATGTCATCACCGTGGCGCGGCCGTCGGATGAGCCAGGCCACAAGTCGCTGCACGGCCTCTCGCGCACCCTGATCGCCAACATGGTCGAGGGCGTGTCGAAGGGCTACAAGAAGGAGCTGGAGATCACGGGCGTCGGCTTCAAGGCGGAGCCGAAGCCGTTCGGGCTGCAGCTCGCGCTGGGCTTCTCGCACCAGGTGCAGTACAAGGCACCGGCGGGGATCAAGCTCTCGGCGCCGCAGCCGACGCAGGTCGTCATCGAGGGCGCGGACAAGGAGAAGGTGGGCCAGGTGGCCGCCGAGATCCGGTCGCTGCGTCCGCCCGAGCCGTACAAGGGCAAGGGCATCAAGTATGTGGGCGAGACCATCCGCCGGAAGGCCGGCAAGGCCGGAGGTAAGTAATGCCTGGGAAGCGAGTTCCGAAGACGCGCGCCGCGCTGCGGCAGCGCCGTCATGCCCGGGTGCGGGCCAAGGTGGCGGGCACGGCCGAGCGGCCGCGTCTCGTCGTGTTCCGGTCGCTGAAGCACATCACCGCCCAGCTGGTGGACGATGTGCAGCGCAAGACCCTGATGACCGTGACGGACAGCGGCCTGACGGGCAAGAAGTCGGAGAAGTCGGTCGAGGTCGGCAAGCGTGTGGCCGAGCAGGCGAAGGCCGCCGGCATCACGAAGGTCGTGTTCGATCGTGGTGGTTACCAGTATCACGGCCGCGTGAAGGCGGTGGCCGACGGAGCCCGCAACGGCGGGCTGGAGTTCTAAATGGCTGAACAGAGTGGAGCATTCGGAGGGGGCGCGGGCGGTCCTGGTGGCCGTGGCCGTGGTGGACCGGGTGGCGGGCGCGGGCGCGGTGGCCCGGGCGGCGGCCGCGGTGGTCCGGGCGGTGGCCGTGGTCCCGGCGGCGGTCGCGGTGGTCCGGGCGGTGGTCGCGATGGTCGCGGCGGCCGTGACGGCGGCCGTGGCGGCGCCCCGATGCAGGAGCGCGAAGGCAGCGACCTGCTGGAGAACGTGATCGCCATCAACCGCGTCGCCAAGGTCGTGAAGGGCGGCCGGCGCTTCAGCTTCAACGCCCTCGTCGCCGTCGGTGACGGTCAGGGCAAGGTTGGCGTGGCGACGGGCAAGGCGAACGAGGTGTCCGAGGCGGTCCGCAAGGCCGTCGACGCCGCGCGTCGCCACATGGTGAGCGTGCCGATGACCGGCGCGACCATCCCGCACGAGATCGTCGGGCGTCACGGGGCCGGCAAGGTCCTGATGAAGCCGGCGGCCCCCGGTGCCGGCGTGATCGCCGGTGGCGCGGTGCGTGCGGTGCTGGAGTGCGTGGGCATCCACGACATCCTCACCAAGTCGCTGGGTTCGACCAACCCGCACAACATGGTGCTCGCCGCGCTCGAAGGGCTGACCAGCCTGACGACGGTGGAGCAGATCGCGCGCGAGCGCGGCGTCGAGGTCTCCTCGCTGCCGTACAAGTCGCGGGCGAAGTCGAAGGAGGTTGTGTAAATGCCGCGCACGTTCGTGTGGCACCGCACCCGCGGGCCCAAGCACACCGAGCCGAACACCCTCACCGAGGGGAAGGTCCGCATCACGCAGGTGCGGTCCGGCATCGGCCATGACAAGAAGATGAACGCCACCCTCGAGGCGCTCGGCCTCAAGCACCACCAGGATTCGGTGGTGCACCAGGACAGCCCGAGCCTGCGCGGGATGATCAAGCGCGTGCGGCACCTCGTGTCCGTCACGCCGGAGAAGGAGTAAGCGATGAGCGACGAGAAGATCACCCTGGGCACCCTGGCGCGTACGCCGGGCTCGCACCGGAACCGCAAGCGCCTCGGGCGCGGCCCCGGCTCCGGCACGGGCAAGACGTCGGGCAAGGGTCACAAGGGCATCAAGGCCCGCGCCGGCCACCACGGCCCGGGCGGCAACAAGCCGCACTTCGAGGGCGGCCAGATGCCGCTCACGCGTCGCGTGCCGAAGCGTGGCTTCCATAATCCGTTCCGCGTCGAGGCCCAGGTCATCGGGCTCGATGAGCTTGCGCTGCTGTCGGGCACGGACGTGACCATGGAGACGCTGGAGGCCGCTGGCCTCGCCAAGGCGTCGAAGGGGCCGGCCAAGGTCCTCGCCAACGGCGAGGTCACCAAGGCCTTCACGGTCAAGGGACTCAAGGTCAGCGCCGCGGCGAAGGCCAAGATCGTCGCCGCTGGCGGCGCGGTCGAGGCGTAAGCAATGGCCCAGCCGAACCCGATGGCGGCGGTGGGGAACATCTACCGCACGCCGGAGCTCTGGCAGAAGATCACGTTCACGTTCCTCTGCCTGGTGATCTACCGGGTGGGCTCGCACGTCACCGCCCCCGGCGTGGACGTGACGGCGATGCTGGACTTCTTCGCCAGCCAGGGCGGTGGGCTGCTCGGGCTGTATGACCTGTTCGTGGGCGGGAACCTCTCCCGCTCCACGATCTTCGCCCTGGGCATCATGCCCTACATCTCGGCGTCGATCTTCATGCAGATCGCGGCCGCGGTGGTCCCCTCGATGGACAAGCTCCAGAAGGACGAGGAGGGGCGCAAGAAGATCACCCAGTGGACGCGCTACGGCACCGTCGCCCTCGCCGCCGTGCAGGGCTATGGCTACGCGCTGTTCACCTCGGGCGTGCAGGGCGCCGTGCTCAACCCGGGCACGGGCTTTGTCTTCCAGATGGTGCTCTTCCTCACCACGGGCGCGCTGTTCGTGATGTGGCTGGGCGAGCAGATCACCGAGCGCGGCCTCGGCAACGGCGCCTCGCTGCTGATCTTCTTCAGCATCGTCGAGCGCTTCATCCCGGGCATCTTCCAGACGTTCTCCTTCGTGAGCACGGGCGCGGTCTCGCTGCTCTCGCTCATCGGGATGACGATCACGATGCTCCTGGTGGTGGCCGGCACCGTGGCGATGACCCTCGCCGCGCGCCGCATCGCCATCCAGATCCCGCAGCGCACGATGGCCCGCGGCCGTCAGCGCGAGGCGGCGAAGAACTTCATCCCGCTGCGCATCAACACCGCCGGCGTGATGCCGATCATCTTCGCCCAGTCCATCATCGTGGTGCCGGGCGCGATCGCGCAGTTCTCCGGCAACCCGGCGCTGGCCCAGTTCTCCGAGATGTTCGCGCCCGGGACGTGGCTCTACTTCACGCTCTCGGCCGTGCTCATCATGTTCTTCACGTACTTCTACACGTCCATCATCTTCAATCCGGTGGACCTGGCGGAGAACCTGAAGAAGCAGGGCGGCTTCATCCCGGGCATCAAGCCGGGCTCGAAGACGGCCGAGTACATCGACCACGTGGTCTCGCGCATCACCCTGCCGGGTGCGGCGTTCCTGACCGTGATCGCGCTGCTCCCGATCTGGCTGGCCGACATCTTTGGCGTGCCGTTCCAGTTCGGCGGCACCTCGCTGCTTATCGTGGTCGGCGTGGCGCTCGACACGATGGCCCAGATGCAGAACCACCTGCTGCTCCGCAAGTACGACGGCTTCATGAAGAAGGGTGGCCGCGTGCGTTTCCGGGGTCGCAACGTCACGCAGGGCTTCTAGGTGCTGGTCGTCCTGCTCGGACCACCCGGTGCAGGCAAGGGGACGCAGGGGGAGCGGATCGCCGCGACCCTCGGCGTCCCCAAGCTCGCTACAGGGGATGTGCTCCGCGCCGCGGTGAAGGACGGCACGAAGCTGGGTCTCGAGGCCAAGGGCTTCATGGACCGCGGTGACCTGGTCCCCGACAGCGTGATTCTCGGGATCATCAAGGAAGCGCTGCTGTCGAGCACCTACGCGAAGGGCGCGATCCTCGACGGCGTCGTGCGCACGGTGCCGCAGGCCGAGGGCCTCAAGGGGCTCACGAAGGAGATCGGCAAGCAGGTCGACGTGGTGCTCAACTTCGAGATCGCCGACGAACTGCTCGTGGAGCGCCTCTCCGGCCGCACCACCTGCGACAAGACGCAGAAGCCGTTCACGGGCGAGCAGCCCGGCACCCCCTGCCCGGATGGCTGCGGCGGCACCCTGGTGCGTCGCAAGGACGACGAGCCCGAGGCCATCCGCAACCGGCTCAGCGTGTACCACGCGCAGACCAAGCCCGTGCTGGACTGGTATGTCGGCGAGAAGGCGAATGTGCAGCACATCGATGCCGTGGGCTCGTTCGACGACGTGACGGCGCGCGCGCTCAAGGCTGTAGGGAAGTGACGGCGCGAGCCGTCCGCGCCATACCGCGTACTGCCGTGGGCCTGACGCGATGATCCAGCTCAAGAGCCCACGCGAGCTCGAGACGATGGCCGCCGGCGGCCGCATCCTCGCCGCCACGCATCAGCACATCAAGCCTGCCCTCGTCGACGGCGCCAGCACGCTGGAGATCGACGCGATGGTGGAGTCGTTCATCCGCTCGCACGCGGGTGCCACGCCGTCCTTCAAGGGTCTCTACGGCTTCCCCGGCTCGGCCTGCATCTCGCTCAACGAGGAGATCGTTCACGGCATCCCCAGCGCCAAGCGCATCCTGAAGGACGGGGACATCATCACCGTGGATATCGGCGTGCACTATGGCGGCTTCCACACCGACTCGGCCTGGACCTACGCCGTGGGTGAGATTTCGTCAGAGGCCAAGAAGCTGATGGAGGTCACGGAAGCGTCGCTGTGGGCCGGCATCCGCGAGACCAAGCTTGGCAACCACATCGGCGACATCGGCCATGCGGTCGAGGGCGTGGTGACGAAGGCGGGCTTCAGCGTGGTCCGTGATCTGGTCGGGCACGGTGTCGGGGCGGCGATGCACGAGGAGCCGCAGGTGCCGAATCACGGCAAGCCGAAGCGGGGGCCGCGCTTGCAGGCCGGGATGACGCTGGCGATCGAGCCGATGGTGAACGCGGGTGCGGCAGCCACCAAGACGCTGTCGGACAAGTGGACCATCGTCACGCTCGATGGGGCGCTGAGTGCGCACTTCGAGCATACGGTGGCGATCACGGCCGATGGGCCGCGGGTGCTGACGACGCTGGACTAGTCGCTGCTGTCGCCGCCGATGGCGGCGCAGCCGTCAGTGCGGCAGCGGCGTCGCCACCAGCACGGCTGTCGCGATCAACACCAGCGCACCGCCGAGCAGTTCAACCGACGTCGTCCTCACCAGCGCCCGCGTACCCTCCGCGCCGCCCAGCCGCGGCCGCACACGCTTCCAGTTCCAGAACCCCGCCGCCAGCACAATCGCCAGCGCGGCCATCTTCGTCTGCAGCGCCGTGGCGTAGGGCCCGGTCCAGGCTGCGGCGTCTGAGCCCACTCGCAGCCAGGCCCCGGCCACGCCGGTTACGCCCAGCACGGCCGCAGCCGTGAGCGCCATCGGCGTGAACGACTCCGCCAGCGCGGCGATCTGCGGGCCGCTGATGGCGTTCGGCAGCCTGCGCAGGGCAGGGATGGCCGCCACGAACATCACGACGAGCGCGCCCAGCCAGGCCGAGGCGGAAAGCACGTGCAGCGCGTCGAGGATCAGGCCTGCCGTGCGTGGCTCCGTACTCGCCGCGTGGCCCGCAAAGCCGGGCGCGGCCACGAAGACGGGCACTGCGAGGGCCGCGACCCACCAGCCCCAGCGTACTCCCCGCCGTGCCATCACGAAGCCGATTAGCGAGACAATGGACGCGTAGGCCTGCCAGACCAGCGCGCGCATCCAGGGCATGCCCTGCAGCGAGGCGATGAACGCCCGCGCGCCCGCCTCACCGCCGCCGAAGGCCTCGAAGAGCGCATTGGCCTGCACGTCGATCCGCAGGTCGGTGGCCAGGGCCAGCAGGCCAGAGGCAAACATCCCAACGACCGCGACGCGCTTGGACAACGCTGGCACCGCGGCCGGCTCCAAGGGCGCCGACTCGGCGAGCACGCGGCGCTGCGCACCCGGCATCACGACCAACGCGAAGACCACCACACCCACGGTGACCAGCAGGAATCCGAAGTGCGCCGTGCGCACGGTGACGGCCCAGGGCGTGTTCAGCGCGGCGGTAGACTCTACGTCCGACAGGGCGGCTGGCGGTCCGGCGGGAATAGGCCGCAACCCCTCGAGCGGATCGGCCGGAGGCGGCGCCTGCTGCACACCGGCGACCACGAAGCGGATTTCGCCCGTGACCGGATGCCCATCTGCGCCCACCACGTGCCACTCGAGCCGGTAGTCGCCGTCCCAGAGCACGGGGCCGGCGTGCACCACGAAATCGCGCAGCGAGCTTTCGACGTAGCGCAGGCCACCGAGCGGGATCTCGCGACCGGTGGCATCCGAGAGCCGCAGGCGGATGACATCAAGCGTGAGGTTCTGGGTGAATCCGAGATGCAGTTCGGTGATGCGCGTGCGGACGGTGTCGCCTGCGGCCGGCGATGAACTGCGCAGGCCGAGGTGGGCGCGAGCATCTGACGCGGAGGTCGCCAGGAGCAGCAGCGCGAGCAACGCCGCGCGACCAAAGCTGCGAAGCACTCGCATCGCGCCTGCGCTACGTTGTGCACTCACGCCCAGGGCGCCCACGCAGAGTGCGGTCGCGCGCGGCGCACTCACGCGAGTTGCTTCTCAACCGCTGCCGTCGCCCGCGCCGCCGCTTCACTTGCCGTCTTCACCAGACGCTCGGACTCCTTCGCCATCGGCGCGCCAGCGGCCTTGTCCGGCATCCCGACCACATTGATGCGCACGTTGTACGCGGCACCCTTGGCCGCGGCCTCGGCGAGCAGTGCGGCAACGCCAGCATCGCTGGCCGCATTGGTGTTCCCCTTCTCGGCGCAGATCGCTGCCAGCTCCGCCACCTCGGCGCACCAGCGCGCCGTCTCCAGCGGCACCTCGGCGGCCTTCATCAGACCGGCCTGGATGGCGGCGTCGCGCGCGGTCACCTGCTCGGGCGATTCCTTCGGCAGCTTGTATGCATCACTGACCAAAGTGTACGCGGCCGCATCCTCATCCTTGAGCTGACGCAGCCGCTTCACCAACGCAGCAGCGCGCAGCCCGAGCTCCTTCATTTGCTCCTCGACGGCGACGTACTTCTTCCGGCCCACCGTGAGTCCAGCCACCATCTGCGCCAACGCCGCCGCGAGCGAGCCGGTGAGTGCCACCACGGAGCCGCCACCTGGCACGGGCGCCGAGCTCGCGACGTCGGCCGTGAAGCCGGCGACGCTCTCGCCGCCCGAAGCCGCCGCGCGCACCTTCCGCTCGAGCACGGCCTCGGGCGAGTACCCACGCCAACGCAGATGCCGCGCCGCGGCCTCGAACAGCGCGCGCTCGGGCACGAGCCCGACGATCTCGCTCCAGGTTGGCGTGACGCCCTGCGCCTCGGCTTCCATCTTCACCATCTCGTAGGCGCGGTGCAGGGGCGTGGCGTCGAGGTCCACGAGGTTCATCGACACCTGCGCCTGGCCGTCCACTTCAAGCCCGAGTCCCTTCACGCCCTTGAGCCCGCCGCTGGATCCGCGCACGGCCTTGGCGACGCTCTTGGCGACGGCAATGTTCTCCTTGCTGCCGAGGTAGACGTTGAAGGCGACGAGGAACGGCCGCGCGCCGATGACGGTGGCGCCGGCGGTGGCGTGGATCTTGTTGGGCCCGTAGTCGGGCGTGCGCTTGGGATCCTTGCCGATCTCCTCGCGCGCGGCCTCGAACTCACCGCGGCGGATGTCCGCGAGGTTGACGCGATCCGGCCGCGAGGCGGCGCGCTCATAGAGGAACACGGGGATCTGCAGCTCATTGCCCACGCGCTCGCCGAGTTGGCGGGCGAGGACGATGCAGTCCTCCATCGACGTCCCTTCGAGCGGGATGAAGGGGCAGACGTCGGTGGCCCCGATGCGCGGATGCTCGCCCTGGTGCTGGGTGAGGTCGATGCGCTCGCTGGCGACCTTGATGCCACGGAACGCGGCCTCGGCGGCCACGTCCGTGGGCGCCACGAAGGTCACGACGGTGCGGTTATGGTCGTGGTCGCTGGAGACATCGAGCACCACGACGCCCTGCACACTGGCGATGGCATCGCGGATGGCATTGATGACCGCAGGGTCGCGGCCTTCGGAGAAGTTCGGGACGCACTCGACTAGGGACATTTCGCTCTTGTTGTGGATTCGGGGTGGTGCTTGAATCTAGCCCTTGTGGAGGGGGGGAACTGCATTGCCACAGAGGCACAGAGACACAGAGAACTACAAGTGCATTCGGAGGCGGTCGCCCCGCTGGGATCCGCCCGAGGGACCCCCAAGGAAGTTGAAGTTGCGGTTCTCTGTGTCTCTGTGTCTCTGTGGCAAAGCAGTTCCCCTAAGCCCGCGCCAAAGCCTCAGCCAGCCACCGATGCATCACGGCGGAACCGGCCAAAACGGATGACCTCCCGAAGGCCCTGAGGTGGGCTCCCGACAGGTCCGTCACGATGCCGCCGGCCTCGCGCACGAGCAGCATCCCGGCGGCGAAGTCCCAGGGCGAGAGCATCTGCTCCCAGAAGCCATCGAAGCGGCCGGCGGCGACGCTGGCCAGGTCCAGGGCGGCCGCGCCGGGGCGGCGGACGCCGGCAACTTCTGCCATGACAGACGCCATCTGCCGGTGGTAGGGCCCGATGTCGTCCGCGTCTTTGAACGGGAAGCCCGTGCCGATCAGGGCCCGCTCGGGCTGGGAGATGGTCGAGACGCGCAGGCGCTCGCGGCCAGCGGACCCATTCGCGGCTGTCGAGCTGTCCCCGACAAAGGCGCCTCCCCCGGCGGTGGCCGTGAAGACCTCGCCACGAGGGACATCGTGCACCACCGCCGCCACCGGCTCCCCGTCCCGCAGGATCGCGATGGAGACCGCGTAGGCCGGAAATCCGTGCAGGAAGTTCGTCGTGCCGTCCAACGGGTCCACCACCAGCGCCAGGCCGCGCTGCAGGCGCTCGGGGGGCAGGGAGGTCGCGGACTCCTCGGCCAGGACCGCCGCCTCGGGGAGCTCGGCCGTCAGCAGCCCCAGAATCGCCCGCTCGGCGGCCACATCCACCTCCGAGACGAAGTCCGTCGGCGCGGCCTTTGAGTGCCAGTCCAGCTCCCGCACCCGTGGCGCCGCCTCGGCGATCACCGCCGCGCCCGCCGCCGCGGCCCGGACCGCCATCGCCAACAGCTCCGCGTTCTCCCGTTGATGCCCCACTCTACGCTCCGTAACTTCGTGTGATGACGCGTGTCTTCAGCGGGATCCAGCCCTCCGGCGAACTCCACATCGGCAACTACCTGGGGGCCGTGAAGAATTGGGTCGCGCTGCAGCACGAGCACGAGTCGTTCTTCTGCATCGTAAACTACCACGCCATCACCATCGCCTACGCGCCAGAGGACCTGCGGCGCCGCACGCGCGACATGGCGATCTCGCTGCTGGCCTCGGGGCTCGACCCCGCCAAGTGCACGCTCTTCGTGCAGAGCGACGTGCCGCAGCACACCGAGCTGCAGTGGGTCTTTAACACCGTGACCCCACTCGGCGAGCTCGAACGCCAGGTGCAATTCAAGGACAAGTCCGCCAAGCAGGAGCAGGTGATGGCCGGCCTGCTCAACTATCCCGTGCTGCAGGCGGCGGACATCCTGCTGTATCTCGCGGACACCGTGCCCGTGGGCGAGGACCAGGTGCAGCACCTGGAACTCTCGCGCGTGGTGGCCCGCAACTGGAATGCGCGCTTCTCGCCCGACGCGCCGTTCTTCCCCGAGCCCAAGCCAAAGCTCACCGCGACGCGGCGCATCGTGGGTCTCGACGGGCAGGCGAAGATGAGCAAGTCGCTGGGCAACACCATCGGCCTGCTGGAGACGCCGGACGAGATGTGGGCCAAGCTGCGGCCCGCCATCACCGATCCCGCGCGCCAGCGGAAGACCGATCCCGGCACGCCCGAGCAGTGCAAGACGATCTTCGAGCTGCACAAGGCCTTCTCGCCCGAGGCGACGGTCGCCGAGGTGGATGCGAACTGTCGCGGCGCCAAGTGGGGCTGCATCGACTGCAAGAAGGTGCTGCACGCGAACATGGTCGAGGAACTGACGCCCATCCGCTCGCGCGCCGAGTCGTTGCAGGCCAACCCGGCCGAAGTGGATGCACTGCTCGGCAAGGGCGCGGCGCGCGCGCGCGAGGTGGCGAGAGCCACGATGAACACCGTGCGCGACAAGATGGGGCTCGACGCGCGTGGCTGACTTCCTTGCGCTCGTCGAGACGCTGCGCCTCGACCTGGGGGCGAAGATCCTCGTCGCCATCCTGGCGGGCGGCGGCATCGGGCTCGAGCGCGAGATGCGGGGCAAGCCGGCAGGCCTGCGCACGAACATCCTCATCTGCATCGGCTCGACGTTGTTGATGGATCTCTCGATTCGCATCACGCAGGACAGCGGTGTGGGTGACCCTGGCCGCATCGCCGCACAGGTGGTCACGGGGATCGGCTTCCTCGGCGCGGGCACCATTCTGCACACGCGCGGGGCCATCACCGGGCTTACCTCCGCGGCGACGATCTGGGTCGTGGCGGCGATTGGGCTCACGGTCGGCGCGGGCTACCACTTCGAGGCGCTGGCCGCGACGGCGACGGTGATGATCGTGTTGCGCGGGCTTGGGTGGATCGAGGGGCGCTTCCTCGCGCGGCACGACGACAATCATCATCCGCACGCGGAGCGCAGTGAGGATCGCAGCGCGGCGGACACGCCGCCGCGTGGCGGACGTCGGGCCGCCGATCGCGACCCGAGTGCGGCGCGCGGCACGATAGCCGATCGTGATGCCTAAGACCTGCGCCAACGGCGCTCGTAGTCTCCCGCGCGATGTCTGATCGCCTGCTGGTCGTGGACCTCCGCTCCAAGGCGGAGGCCTTCAACCTGCCTGACCGCGTGGCTGCGGCGATCCGCGAGGCCACGCCGGACGGCTGGCGCACGCACATCGTGGAGGCCGAGACCGATTCCTTCGGCGATGGCGCGCAGCAGCCGAGTGACGAGTCTCTGCGCGTCATTCCCGACGCCGAGGTCTACTTCGGTTTTGGGATGCCGCGCTCGCTGTTCCTCGCGGGCAAGCAGCTCAAGTGGGTGCAGACGGGCACGGCGGGCGTCGCGACGCTCTTGTTCGACGAAGTGCGTGAGGGCGATGTGCTGCTGACCAACGCCGCCGGCACCTACGGCCCGACCATCGCCGAGCACGTGCTGGCGGGTGTGCTGCACTTCCTGCGTGCGTTGGATCTCGCCGCCGAGATGCGTCGCGACCGAAACTGGGACCAGAGCGCCTTCGCCACCTCGCGCGCTTTGGTGCGTGAGATTGACGAGTGCCACGTGCTGGTCATCGGCGCGGGTGGACTTGGCAGCGAGATCTCCTGGCGCTTCGAGGCCTTGGGCGCGCGTGTCACCGGTATCCGTCGACGGCCGGGACTCGGCGCGCCACACGGCTTCGCGGCCATCCACGGACTCAGCGAACTCGATGGCCTGCTGCCGCACGCGGACGTGATTGTCCTCTCGACGCCGCTGACCGACGAGACGCGGCAGCTGCTCGACGCCAAGCGGCTCAAGGCACTGCGGCCGGGCGCGATCGTGGTAAACGTCGCACGAGGTGCGTTGCTGGACGAAGCGGCCTTGGCCGAGGGGCTCGAGGCCGGCCGTATCCGTGGGGCGGTATTGGACGTCTTTGCCAAGGAACCGCTGGCGGCGGACAGCCCGCTATGGCACCTTCCGCAGGTTCTCTGGACCCCGCACGTCAGTGGTGTGTCGCCGCGGCGTTTCTGGGACCGGTTGCAGGCGTTGTTCCTCGACAATTGGGCGCGCTATCGGGCGGGGGAACCCCTCCGCAACGTGGTGGACAAGCGCGCCGGCTACTGACCCGACGGAGCCGATGGAAAAGATCATCAAGGCGGCGGTGGAGCGCGGCGCAAGCGACCTGCACATCAAGGCCGGCGACGTCTTTCGCGCGCGCATCGACGGCAAGCTGGTGCCGCTCACCAAGCAGTCGCTCACGCCCGAGCAGACCAAGAGCATCGCGCTGCGGCTGATTGCCAACGAGGACGACCGGGCGCGCATCGACAAGATCAACGACTACGACTGCTCCTGGGGCGCGCCGGGCATCGGGCGCTTCCGCGTAAACATCCTGCGGCAGCGCTCGAGCTTCATGATCGTGATGCGCGTCATTCCCTTCGAGGTGCCGAGCTTCGAGCGGCTGGCCGTGCCGCCCGTGCTCAAGCAGATCTCCGAGGCCGAGCGCGGGATGATCCTCGTCACCGGTGTGACGGGCTCGGGCAAGAGCACGACGATGGCGGCGATGATCAACCACATCAACCAGCACGCCAACAAGCACATCGTCACGCTGGAGAACCCGATCGAGTTCCTGCATCGCGACCTGCAGAGCTCGGTGACGCAGCGCGAGATCGGCGTGGACACCGCCGACTTCCGGATGGGCCTGCGCGCGGCACTGCGCCAGGATCCCGACGTCGTGCTCATCGGCGAGATGCGTGATGCTGAGACCATCGACACGGCGATGAAGGCGGCTGAGACGGGGCACCTGTTGATCTCGACCGTGCACACGCCCGATGCGCAGAGCACGGTGCTGCGCATCATGGCGATGTTTCCGCCCGAGGAGCAGGACGTCGTGCGCGTGCGGCTCGCCGAGTCGCTGCACGCCGTCGTGTCTCAGCGGCTGCTGCCGCGCAAGGATGGGAACGGGCGCGTGGCCGCGTTGGAGATCATGATCGTGACACCGACGATCCGCGACTTGATGCTCGACCGTGACCGGGTCAACGAGATCCGCGACTACATCGCCGCCGGCCGCGAGCAGTATGGGATGCAGACCTTCGACCAGCATCTGGAGCAGCTGGTGCAGGAGGAACAGATCGAGCTCAAGGTGGCACTGGCGGCATCGACGCGGCCGAGTGACTTGGCGCTCAAGTTCAACATGGGTGGATGATGCGCAGCCTGAGCGGGGTGTTTGGACCGGTCACGACGCCGTTCGTGACAGGGTCGGAGGATCTGGACCTTGAGGGCTTCGCGGCGAACGTGCGCGCGCACCTGGCGGAGGGGCTATCGGGAATCGTCGTTGCTGGCTCGACGGGTGAGGCAGCGCTGCTCGCAGAGGATGAGCGGGTACGGCTACTCTCGACGGCGCGGCCGCTGATTGCTGCCGACCAGTGGCTCATTGCGGGCTGCGGGGCGGAGAGCACGCGGCAGACGGTCGCGCGCTGCGCCGCCGCGAAGGGCGCCGGCGCGGATGCGGTGCTCGTCGTGGCGCCGCACTACTACGCGTCCTCGATGCAGATGGCGGAGCTGCGGACGCACTATCGGCGCGTGGCGGACGAGTCGCCGCTTCCGGTGATGCTCTACAACATCCCGAAGTACATGCATTTCGCGTTGCCGGCGGAATTGGTGGCGGAGCTGGCCGAGCACGAGAACGTGATTGGGATCAAGGACAGCTCGGGGTCGCTGGATCAGCTCGCGGGGTTCCTGAAGGCGCAGTCGGATTCCTTCTCCGTGATCACGGGGTCTGGGTCGACGTTCCGGGCGGCGCTGGAGGCTGGGGCACGCGGCGGGATTCTCGCCGTCTCACTCTTTGCCGCAGACCTCACGCTCAAGGTGTTGCGCGGCGTGCAGACTGCGAATGCGCACGGGATCACGGAGGCGCAGGCGGCGCTCAAGCCGATGGCGGACGTGATTGTCGCGAAGCTCGGCGTGCCCGGAGTGAAGGCGGCGTTGGATGCGGTGGGGAAGGTTGGTGGGGTGCCGCGTCAGCCGTTGTTGGCGTTGGATGCGGGGGGACGAGCCGAAGTGGCGGGGGTGTTGGCGTAGGGCTGTTTCGTCCTGCTCACAGCTTTGCATTCACAGGCGGGGCAGGCATGGATGCGCCGCTGGGGCGCGTCGGGCGCGCGGTTGGCAAGTGATTGGATTGGTGGAGCTTGCGCGCCGGCGTGTGTGGCAGACCTACCGGTGCATATAGCACCTGGCGCGTGCGAGATGCACTTGTAGGTGTGAATGATGCTGCTTGCTAATTCACGTTAGGGCGGTCGGTTTGCGTTCGTGACCGCCGACAATGTGCACGGGTAGTTCTCAGCGATGCGACAACGGCCCCTCATCCTTGCGGCTCCGTCAGGCTGGCGCTGGGTTGCCCGCGTTTCGAGCGCAGTTGTGGCGTCCTTCGGGCTCGCAAGCTGCAATCCGGACAACTTGACCGTGTGCAACGGCGGCGCCCCAAACTGGGACCGCCCCTCGATTCAGGTGCGGGTCACGGACACTGCCTGGTCCGAGGTGAACGCAGCGGGCTTCACGCTGACGCAGCGTGCGGACGGCTTCCTCGACTCTCTTGTCGTGCCAGTTGACACATCAGCTTACGGTTGGCTTCACGTGGAGAGCGCGGTGGGACGCCCTGGCGTCTATGACATTTCCATTTCGCATCCGGCGTACGAGACCTGGGTGAGAACGGGACTTCGCGTGACCAGTGGCAGCTGCGGCCTGCGCACCTGGAGACTAGCAGCGCTTATGGTGCCGCGCGCGACGCCCTAACGACGCTTGCAGCAGATGGCCGTGCGTCGGAGGCGGCGGCGGGGCCGCCGCCTGTTGGCCTAGGGCGAGGTGTTTGCGGCGGCCCCGCCGCCGCGTCTTATTTGAACGGCCACAGCTGAAGCAAACGTTAGGCGGACTGGGTTCAAAGGGTCGATGCAACACCTTCATGGGTCCCTTCTATATGGAGGCAGTTGCGATGTTCATCCCCAGCGCGCACGGCTACACCTGGCAGCAGCGCACCGAGCTCTGGCGGCGCTACCGCGCCGGCGACTCGATCCGTGAGATCGCCGCCGACCTCGCCAAGAACCCCGGCGCCGTCCACGGCGTGATCCGCCTGGAGGGCGGCATCTCGCCGCGCCTCCGCGCCCGCTCGGAGCGCGTGCTGTCGTTCGAGGAGCGCGAGGTCGTCTCGCGGGCGCTGGCCGCGGGCGAGTCCTTCCGCGCCATCGGGCGTCGCCTCGGCCGCGCGGCGTCGACCATCAGCCGTGAGGTCGCGCGGCACGGCGGCCGCACGAGGTACCGTGCGATTCGCGCCGACGGCCGCGCGTGGGAGTTCGCGCGCCGGCCGAAGGCCTGCCGCCTCGCGTCCCGGCCGCGCCTGCGCTATCTCATTGCCGTGAAGCTCAAGGCCCAGTGGTCGCCGGAGCAGATCAGCGGCTGGCTGCGCCGCGAGTTCCCCCACGCGCCGGAGCTGCAGGTGTCGCACGAGACGATCTATCGCTCGCTCTACGTCCAGGCGCGCGGCGTGCTCAAGAAGGAGCTGCTCACGCACCTCCGCACGGGGCGCGTCGTGCGGCGCTCCCGCGCGTCGACGCGCAAGGGGCAGGGGCGCGGCCAGATCGTCGACGCCGTCCCCATCAGCGCGCGCCCGGCGGAGGCCGCGGACCGCGCCGTGCCGGGCCACTGGGAGGGCGACCTCCTCGCGGGCGGCGGCAACACGCACATCGCCACGCTCGTCGAGCGCAGCTCGCGCTTCGCCATCCTCGTGAAGGTCGCGAGCAAGGAGCCGAGCCAGGTGGTGCCCGCGCTCATCCGGCAGATCCGCCGGCTGCCGACGCACGTCACGCGCTCCCTCACCTGGGACCGCGGCACGGAGCTCGCGCACCACCGGCGTTTCGCCGTGGCCACCGGCGTGCAGGTCTACTTCTGCGACCCCTACAGTCCCTGGCAGCGCGGCACGAACGAGAACACCAACGGCCTGCTGCGGCAGTACTTCCCGACCGGCGCGAGCCTCGCCAACGTTACGCAGCGGCAGCTCGACGCCGTCGCCGACCGGCTCAACGGCCGGCCCCGCAAGACGCTCGACTTCCACACGCCGGCGGAAGTGTTCGACGAAGCCGTTGCATTGATTGCTTGAATTCACCGGACATCAGAGACCTTCGTGTCATAGGAGATGCGCAGTGAGAGTCTTCGGCCTCCTCCTCTTCCTGCTCCCGTGGCACGCCCTCGCAGCGCAGACACCGGCGGTCGAGTGCGCCGCCGTGCCGCCAGACTCCGTGCGATTCGGATCACAGCCGGTGTTTGCGGCTTGCGAGGTCGAGACGCCAGCCCGCCCGCGTGGAGGCGGGCGCCCCACAGGGGTGGTATTTCCAGACGGCATTCAATGCCTCGTCGCCGAACTCGAATTCGTGGTCGACGAGCGCGGTGTACCTGCTCTCGAGCGCGCGCGCGTACTCTTTGCGACCTCGCCGGAGTTCGGGGAGGCGGCCCTGCGGGCGCTCCGTCGCCGACGCTTCACACCCGCCCGACGCGAGGCGACGGCGGTTCGGC
The DNA here is from genome assembly GCA_019637445.1 of Gemmatimonadaceae bacterium. Classification (NCBI taxonomy): domain Bacteria; kingdom Pseudomonadati; phylum Gemmatimonadota; class Gemmatimonadia; order Gemmatimonadales; family Gemmatimonadaceae; species Gemmatimonadaceae bacterium. The sequence continues at coordinate 146,170 of JAHBVS010000002.1, forward strand.
AGCTCGTCACCGATCGCATCGTTGTCGAGGATGAGCGCGTGCCCTTCGTGGCTGGGCGTCCGGGGGATCAGCGCCCCCCAGCTTGCCCCCGTCCCGGTGCCGCTAGCAATGGTTCTCGCTTCACGCCGTACCGCCTAACGTGACTTGATGGGCTGACAACCGGCTGCGGCACAAGCGCACGTTATGCGCCCTGGGCTCAGAAGGTCGATGCGGCGAACGCCAGCGCTGCATATGAACACCCGGCGACGACGGCGCAGAAGAGCACGCGAAGGTGCGATCTCCTTTGGAGGTCCGCGAGTGGCACGATCACTTTGGATGTCTCCATTCGGTCCCCTGGGGTTGCAGCGTGGCATATGTCGATTCCGAGCTTCGCTCGGCAAGCCTGCTTGCAGGCTATCTCGCCTTTGCTTCGGCCAGCATCTCGTCCAGTCGCACCCGATCGAGCCACCATCCCGCGGCCATCACACCAACTGGGGCGCGAAGCGTGGCGAGGTCTTTCAGCGGGTTGCCCCGGAGAAGAATAAGGTCGGCCCGCGCTCCCACGCGAATGATCCCACCTGTCGAATCGCCGAGAAACATCGCCGGGTTGCGCGTTGCTGCGACGAGCGCTTCCCATCTGGTGAAGCCCGCGTCACGCACCAGTGTCTCCAGCTCATCGTGCACCGAGAATCCGAGGACCATCAGTGGATTCGGAGCATCCGTTCCCAGCAGAAAGCGCGTATCGCTGTCGCGCAGTGTCTTGAGCAGCGCGGTCTGGAAGTGATAGTACGGCGACAACCTCACCGGCCGTCGGTCTCCGCGCCGCAGCGTCGACCACCACGCCAGTGTCGTAGAGTCCACATAGGCCATCTCCGGCCGCTCGAACGCGGCCGCGTACTCCGATGTGCCGGCGCCGTCGAGTGCGCGCAGCGATGCCAGAGTTGGCGTCAGCCAGACGCCCTTGCCCGCGAACAGCGCGCGTGCTTCCGGCAGCCTGGCCGAATCGGGATTGTGGCCGGCCAGGGCGAACGCAACCTTGTCCGTGTGCTGTATCGCCTGGCCCGCAGCGATGACGCGCTTCAGGCCAACGCTGGCTGGCACATGGCCGTCTAGCGGAAGGCCGAGCGTTCGGCCAGCCGCTTCGAGTGCCTCATAGGCTTCGGGCGACAGGTCGTCGTAGATCTTCAGGAACTGGTATCCCGCGTCCTTCGCTTCATGTGCCGCCTCGTATGCATCCTGCTCCGAGACGATCAGCCGGTGTCTGACACGCAGTGGGATGCCAGTCAGCAGCGGCGATGCGACGACAAGCCGCGGGCCGACAACCTGACCTGTCGCGATCTGGTCGCGAAGCTCGATGTGCGCGGGACTTCCGTTCATCTCGCGGACGAGCGTGACGCCGTTCGCGAGGAACAGAGGAATCGATGAGCGGGTCATGTGCGCGTGCATGTCCGACAGGCCGGGCATCAGCACCTGTCCGGTGGCGTCGATGCGACACGCGTCCGGCGGCACCTGCACAGACCCCATGGCGGTGATGCGACCGTCGCGCACGAGCACCGTCTGCCGCCGCAGCAGCGCAGAATCGATCATCGTCAGCACGTCGGCGCCGACGAATGCGACGGGGACGCCCGGCGCGCAGGTCTGCTCCACCACCAAAGCCGGCCACATGCTCATGGTGGTCAGAGCAACCAGTGCGGAAGTGAATGCAGGCTTCATCGTGACGCTCCCTCGGTGATAGTTGAGGCTTCGGTTTCGGCGTAAATCGCGTCGCCGTATCGCACCGCGCCCGGCAGCAGCTTCCGATAGAGGCGCGCCGCCAGATCGCGCGCGCGCTCACCGGGCCAATCCGGCGGGAGCAGTTCCCCCGGCACGTTCGGGTCGTCCCACGCAACGCCGAGGAATCCGAAGACGACGGCAAATCGCCATCGGAACGCGTCGGCGTCGTCGATTCTCCGTGCTGCGGTCCGCTCGAGTCTCTGAAGCTGCGCTTCGACCTTTGCGTACCGCCGTCCCAGCTCCCCCACCTTCCAGAGGGCCGTGAGGGCGGCGGTGGATTCGGCGTTGCCCGGCACGCCGCGTAGAATGACGACTTCCCGCCTGCTGGCCGCTGGCAACGCCTCGTACAGGCGACGCTCCGCCCGTCGTGGATGGGCGTAGAGGTTCGCGTCCACGCTCGCAAACCCCTCCACCGCCAGCAGCGCAATCACGCGTTCACGCTGCTTCGCCACTGCCGGCCGCCGCAGCCCGACGTGCACGAACGTCCACTGGCCATCCCACCGCTCGTCGCGTGCGGCGAACAGTTTCTCGGTTCCCGCATCGATCTCCGCGCGCGCGTACGCCGACGGGCGATAGAACTTGGTGCGCCGCGCCCTGCGGCCGATCAGCTCACCATCCTGCTCCATGCGGTAGAGCGTTTGCCGCACGGCGTCCTCGTTTCGGCCGAGCGCAGTCAGGGCGCGCACGAACCAGCTGCCGGGCAGCTGTCCGCCGTGGCGCCCGCCGTAGTAGCTGAACGCCGAGTAGACGAAGTAGCTGATCGGGACTCGGGCAATACCTGACAGCAAATCGACAGTTGACATGATTTATGTCAAGTATATCTGCCGGACTGCGCCCCCGCAAGGCTGTGCAGCGACCCGACCACCGGTCACGCCGGCCCCGCACAGACTATAGCGGGATAGGACGTGCAATCGGGGTCGGTCGAGTACACCGTCCGATCGCCGACCGCGCGAGCACCGATGAACGGGTTGCGGCGGGGCGTCGGGGCCGTGCTCGGGGGGCGCGGGAGGCTGCCGTCGCTTGGCGCGCGGCGCCCAGTCCGGACGGTCTTCGGGTCGAGGAGGAACACCGCGCGCCGCAAGGTGCGGCCGTGGACGCGCGTGCGCGGAGGTGCGTGAGGATCCGGTCGATCACCGACGCCTGCGTGATGAAGGCGACGATCCGCATCGTGCCGTGGCAGGATGGGCACGCGAGGGGGGCGACTTTACAGATCTGGCGCGAGTCGTCCCGCGGGCACGATCGGCGGCGGCACCGCCATGGCCGTGGACTCCGCCTGCCGTCGCATCCCGCGCGGGCGGCTGGCAGACCAGCCGTAGCAGCGCGTGGTGACGTGCCCCTTCTCAGGGGTGTGGACCAGCTCCCGGGCCAGGAACTCCAGCGGGTCCACGGTCTCGGTCCCCGCCGTTGGCCCCTCCGACTTGTCGGAGCGATACGCCGCCGCCTGCGCGGTGTCGAACAGATCCAGGCTGAAGCGCCGGAGCACGGCGCGGCGGAACGCCTCGGTCAACGGAGCGGTGTCATGCACGGCCCATGCGACGAGCGTCCCGTCGGGCCGAAAGCCGCCGTCGGTGACGAGCGGATGGAGGTGCGGATGCCAGTTTGCCCCTTGCCGTGCGTCTTCAAGCAGGCCACGATGCCCACCGCGCGCTCCGGGACCGGGCAGCGCCGAGCATACGCCCGACTCGGGTGCGGCCCGTCATCGTTCCGTTGCGCGGCGGGCCCTCTGGTCGCAACGTTCGCGAGGCGCCGGAATGGCGATGATTGCTGCAGACGGGCGTCTATGGAAGCGCGCTGCGCGCGCATGTTATTGGAGCGCCCGCTGCAGAAGCTGACGCCTTGCGGGCCGTCCACACATCTCCATGAGAACACAGTACTATACGGCTGCGAGCCTTGATGGGTTCCTCGCCACCGATGACCACTCGATCGACTGGCTGTTCCCGCTCGCCGACTTGAATGCCACCGGCTACCCGGAGTTCTTCGCTCAGGTCGGTGCGCTGGCCATGGGATCCGCCACCTACGAGTGGATTCTGCGGAATGTCGCCACGGTTGCCGCGCAGACGGGCTCACGCTGGCCCTACACCCAGCCGACGTGGGTCTATACCACTCGCCGGCTTCCTACGGTCCCGGGCGCTGACCTCCGCTTTGTGCAGGGACCGGTCCCGCCCGTGCATGCCGCGATGGTCGCTGCGGCGGGTCAACGCAATCGCTGGGTCGTTGGTGGCGGTGAACTCGCGGGCCAGTTCTACGATGCGGGCCTGCTGGACGAGCTCATCATCCAGGTCGGTTCCGTCACGCTCGGGCGCGGCAAGCCGCTGTTCCCTCGGCAGGTGCTGAGTCCCACACTCCGGCTCCGTGGCGCCCGCATGATTGGCGAAGGAATGGCGGAGTTGCGATACTCGGTCGAGTGCTCACCTCGGTGAGTGCCGCATTACGACTTTGACGCCATGGATTACCGCGAGACGCAATGAAACTACTTTGGCCACCCCGCCCGCTTGGACTGGGAACGCCGCTTGGGCTCGCCGCACCGTCCGGTCGCACGCGGCCAGATCTGCTCCGAGACCTGCGCCTCGTTCCGGTGTTCGGCATTTTCACTGCGCTACTGATCGTCGCCGTTGACGTCCTGCTGTTCTACGGGGCCACGATTGGCCGCATGCCCTCGCTCGACGATCATCCCGCGGTTGTATCCCGCGTCTTCGTGTCACTGTTCGGAGGCGTGCTTGAAGAAGTGATGTTTCGCCTCATGCTCGCCACGTTCATTGCGTGGTTGGCATATCTCGCGCTCTCTCGCGTCGTGGAGAAGCCGAAAGAGTAGGCGCAGTGGTGTGGCACTCTCGCGGCGGCGGCGATCACCGGCCTGTGGTGGCACCTCAGCAGTATGGATGATCCGTTCACCGTTGCGCGCGTGCTGACCGTGAACATGATTGCCGGCGTCATGTATGGCTGGCTCTACTGGTCCAGAGGGCTCGAGGTCTCAGTGATGACCCATACGGTCGTTTATCTTTGCCTCTACATCGCAGTCCCGGCACTTCGCTGACGCTGACAGGCTCGCAGTGCAGTCGCCCGTAGCTGGAGAGAACTCGTATCGCAGTTCGATCGCGTGGTGGGGTGATGTTCACCCGATTTAGTGGACACCGCAACGGTCCAGAGAGAGCTTCTGGACAGGAGGTGATCCATGCGGAAGAAGCAGCCGAAGGCGTACAGCCTGGAGTTCCGGGAGGAGGCGCTGCGACGGGTGCTGGAGGGCTCGACCCCGATCCGGGCGCTCGCGCAGGAGCTGGGCGTGCACGTGGAGACGCTCCGCAATTGGCGCCGCGACGCGCGGGTGGCGGGGTATGCGGAGCCGGACCAGCGTCCCAAGACGTTGGCGGAGGAGAACCGCGAGCTGCGGCGCGAGAACGCGCGCTTGAAGGAGGAGCGCGACATCCTAAAAAAAGCGACGGCCTTCTTCGCCAGGGATGCCCGCTGAAGTATGCGTTCATCCGCGCGCACGCCCGCACGTGGCGCGTAAGCACGCTGTGCCGCGTGCTCGGGGTGTCGAGGGCCGGCTCAAGTGGCGGGCGGAGCCGTTCAGCAAGCGCCGACAGTCGGACGCGGCGCTGCTAGTGCACGTGCGGAAGCACTTTTACCGACTGCGCCGGCGCTACGGCAGCCCACGGCTCTGCCGCGAGCTCCGGGCAGAGGGCCACGTGTGCAGCGAGAAGCGCGTGGCGCGGCTGATGCGGCTCGCGGGGCTGCGGGCGAAAGGCGCGCACCGCTTCGTGGTGACGACGAACTCCGAGCACACGCAGCCCGTCGCGCCCAACCGGCTCGGCCGGCGTTTCGCGGTCGGCACCCGGACGGACCTCAATCGCCGCTGGGCGGCCGACATCACCTACATCCCCACGCACCAAGGATGGCTCTACCTGGCCGTGATCCTCGACGTGGCGTCCCGCCGCGTCGTCGGCTGGGCGACGAGCGTCCGGCTCGATCAGGAGCTGGTGCTCGCGGCGCTCAAGATGGCGCGCTGGCGCCGCGGGGCCTGCGGCGCGCTGCACCACTCCGACCGGGGATCGCAGTACGCGAGCGCGGCCTACCAGCGGGCGCTCCGGGACGGCGGCATGGTCTGCAGCATGAGTCGGACGGGCGACTGCTGGGACAACGCGGTGGTGGAGAGCTTCTTCGCGACGCTGACGAAGGAGCTGCTCGATGACGGCGTATTCGAGACGCGCGAGGACGCGCGCCACGAGCTTGGCACCTTCATCGAGGCGTGGTACAATCGGGAGCGGCGACACTCGTCACTGGGCTTCCGCTCGCCGGTCGAGTACGAAACGCAGGTCTGTCGGGCAGGCTAACATGGGTGTCCACGGGAGCGGGTGAACTCCAGAATATCACTTACGACGCCTCCGGCAACGTTGCGACTCAGAAGAGCATTCGACGCGTCTGGACCCCAGTCATGTGCGAGGATACGTTCTCGCGTGCGACTGGCGGCCATCTCTGGACCTGGAACTTCTACGATGCGAACGAGAAGCCCCGACGGGTCCAGCAGTATCGGGTTGTCAATGACACTGTTGGTGGCGTAGCGCAGACGCACGACTATTGGTATGACGCGCTGGGGCGTCGGGTGCTGGCGCACACGTACGCAGACACGCTTGGTTGCGGTGATCCTCCGACCACCAGCCCGCATCCTGAGGCGTGCCAGCAGTCGCTGACGCGCGCCGCGTGGGACGGTGACTTCCTTCTCTGGGAGTCGCGGCGGCCTGCGGCCTGGAATCTGTCGCCAGCAACGCTAGACGTTTCTCCCTCGAACGATGCGTGGTACGGCCAGCGACGGAACATGCAGGCGGGCGCCATCGACGTGCCTCTGCTGGTCTGGAACGGCAGCGGGGTCGGGCTCTCGATCATTCGAAACTGGCGCGGGAACGCAGCAGGCGAGATCCAGATCTCGGGAACGACACTCGGCTACGAACCCGTTTGGCCAGCTGCGCAGGTCGACATTCGGCACGCTCCAGATGCGAGGACCAGCCCCCCACAGACCAACAGCTGGTGGGGGAGCCTCGTGAGCGATCAGGCTGATGCCACGGGGCTGCTCTATCGCCGAAATCGATACTACGATCCGCAGACGGGTCGATTCACGCAGGAGGACCCGATCGGGCTCGCGGGCGGGCTGAATCTGTACGGATATGGGGATGGCGACCCCGTCAACTCGGGCGATCCGTTTGGGCTATGTCCAGACTGCCTCTTCGATGTTGCCATGATCGTCGCAGGAATCGCCGACATCAAGAAGAACGGGCTAGGGATCGGGAACGGTCTCGCACTCGCGATCGACGTCGTCGCAGCGGTCGTTCCGATGGTTCCGGCGGTCGCCGGGGCAGGAATGCGCAACGCACGTGTCGCGGCGGCGGTGCGGCGCGGCAACCAAGCGCATGACGCTTACTTCGCGGAGAAGACTGCCGAGGGAGGCTGGAACGTCAACAAGACCCTTGGGAAGGAACGCTTGAGACCTGATGCGTGGAAACGCGACGGCAACCACATTATCGTTGAGGACCTCAAACCCAACACCGAGAGCGGACGGCGGGCGGCAGCCGCGTCAGCGAGGAAGTACGAGCGCGCCGCTGCGCAGCAGTGCCCGGAATGCACGTACGAGTTTCGTGCCAAGTACTATGACCCTTGATCGCCGATGCTAGCCTCCATCATCTATCACTCAACAGATTTTTCGGAGCGTTCCACTCATCTCGCTGGCCTGATACAGAGTCTGAGCGCTGCATCTGGTCGCCGGACGGTCGTTGGGTGCAAACATGTGCGGCGCGAGTCGACCCGTCCGTCGCGACGAGTTCGCCTAACTACCGAAATCGAGCGGACTCTGATTGCGGATGCAGCTGCTGGCGAACTGTCAGCCGTAATGCTGGATTTTGAGGGCGATGCGTTGGAAGGTTCTCGCCTTGAAGTGGATCTCTGGTTGTCGACCGCCGTAACGTCTCGGCGTGCGGCCTATCCGTTCGAGGTCAAGCTGATACTTCGGCCGGGCGACGGGACGCGTGCGCTCGGCAGTTTTTCGACGATCACGATCGAATGCTTCGCCCAGCTTCGCGCATCCTACGGCTTCATTCATCGCGCGAGAACGTACGCGGAGGCTCAGATGGAGTTGGACGCGATTCCCTCATCGTTGCTAGGCAGTGAACCTTCGGACGACGAGCGAGAGCACTGGGCCTGGCTTGGGTTCTGGCAGCGTTATCGCCATGAGGTTGGCGACTACGTTCGAACTGCGTACTTGGGCAACCTTCTGGGTTCTGCGCTGGTTGACCGACTAGGCGGCTTGTCCACGCTGCAGGCTGAGGCCCCGGCGGCGGTTATCGAGGCCATTCCGTCGGGAGGTGTGTACTTGCAGGCTGAAGTCGAGGGAGACTGGGTTTCGAGAGACTCGATCGATTCTCTCGCGAGGTATCTGCGCCACGTCTCGCTGGAGGCACAGCACCCTGAGTTCGCGCCGACCCGCGGATCGTAGCGAGGCGGGTTTCCTTCGGGGCTGCGACCGATTTCGATGGCCGCGTCCCGATTGCGCGTGGCCTACGTGTCGAGGGCCTCGTGCTCATTGGCGAACAGTGAGCGCCGATCCGGGGTACTCAGACCTTGGTTGCCTCCGACGGCACTCTCCGTAGATTTCTTCAACGCCCCGCCTGCCGGGGCGTTTTTTTGTGGTTTTTCGCCGCCCCTCCACTGGGCCGGCCGCGCGCCCCCCTCGCCGCCCTCGCAGACCAAGAATGTTCGATACCAAGACTCGCACCATCGTGATCGTCGGCGCCCAGTGGGGCGACGAGGGCAAGGGCAAGCTGGTGGACGTACTCGCCGAGCGTGCCGACTGGGTTGTGCGCTACCAGGGCGGCGCCAACGCGGGCCACACGGTGCACGTCGGTGACGAGTCCACGGTGCTGCACCAGGTGCCCAGCGGCATCCTGCACGGCGGTGTGCGCTGCGCCATCGGCAACGGCGTGGTGCTGGATCCCGAGTCGATGTTCGAGGAGGTCGACGCGCTGGTGGCGAATGGCGTGGACGTCGCGGGCCGGCTCTATCTGTCGGACCGCGCGCATCTCGTGATGCCCTACCACAAGCTGGTGGACAAGGAGAGCGCCGCCAGCAAGGCCATCGGCACCACGGGGCGGGGCATTGGCCCGGCCTACGAGGACAAGGTCGCGCGCCGCGGCATCCGCGTGCTCGACCTGCGCAATCCAGCTCGCCTCAAGGCGTTGGTGGAGAAGGGCACGGACTACGCCAACCACATCCTGGCGGGCTTCGGTTCGGAGAAGCGCGCAGACTCGGCGTTCACGCTCGCCGCGCTGGAGAAGATCGCGCCGCGGCTGTTGGCGATCGCCGAAGACGTGGGACTCGCCGTGCACCGCGCGCAGAAGCAGGGCGCGGCCGTGCTGCTCGAGGGCGCACAGGGTTCGCTGCTCGACGTGGACCACGGCACCTATCCGTTCGTGACGTCGTCGAGCACGACAGCCGGTGGCGCGGCCATCGGCGTGGGCATCTCGCCGCGCTCGCTGGACGCAGTGATCGGTGTGGTGAAGGCCTATACCACCCGCGTCGGTGGCGGCCCGATGCCGACCGAGCTCAACGACGCGATGGGTGAGGAGCTGCGGAAGGTCGGCAATGAATTCGGCGCTACCACGGGCCGTCCGCGCCGCTGCGGCTGGTTCGACGCCGTCGTCGTGCGCTACGCAGTGCGCGTGAACGGGCTCACGGGCCTGGCGATCACGAAGCTCGACGTGCTCGATCATCTCGAGAAGATCGCGCTCTGCACGGGCTATAAGATCGGCGGCGAGGTGGTGAGCGAGTTCCCGGGCGACATCGCCGAGCTGGAGGGCATCGAACCTGTGTACGAGTGGTTCGATGGGTGGAAGACGCCCACCAGCGGCGCGCGCAAGCTGACCGAGCTACCGACGAACGCGCGAAAGTATCTCGATCGCATCGTCGAGCTGGTGGAGTGCCCGGCGCAGTACGTGAGCGTCGGCACCCGCCGGGACCAGATCATCGGGCTGTGAGCGACACCGGCTCCGCCTGCATCATCGGGCTGTGAGCAGCACCGGCCCCGACCGCGCGGTGCTGCACGCCGTGAAGGACGCCGGCCCGCTGCCGGTGGCCGTGGTCGGGGCAGGGCCCTGTGGTCTCGCGGCGGCCGCGGCCATCGAGAAGATCGGCATTCCGGCCGTGGTGTTTGACCGCGGCTGCGTGGTGAGTTCGATCGCCTCGTACCCGTCGTTCATCACTTTCTTCTCCACCGCCGAGAAGATTGCGATCGCCGATGTGCCCTTCGCGCTGGCCGGCGAGAAGCCGACGCGTCGCGACGCCCTCGCCTATTATCGCGGCGTGGTGAATCATCTCGGCCTTCGGGTGCGGCAGTACGAGCCGGTGGTGCACATCCGTCGAGAGGGCGATGGCTTCCTCCTGCACTCCAAGCCGCGCGGCAGCGAAATCGTCTCCACCCACGCCCGCGCCGTGGTCCTCGCCACCGGCTACTTCGGGACGCCCAATCTCCTCAAGGTCCCGGGAGAGGAACTGCCGCACGTGACGCACCTCTACCGCGAGGGCCACGAGGCCTTCCAGCGCGAGGCCATCGTCGTCGGCGGCGGCAACTCAGCGGCCGAGGCGGCGCTGGATCTGTATCGCCACGGCGCGCGCGTGACACTGGTGCATTTCGGGCCGACCTTCGACAAGAACATCAAGCCCTGGGTGCTGCCCGATCTTGAGAACCGGATGAAGGACGGCAGCATCGCGGTGCGTTGGAACACGCGCGTGACGGCCATCGAGCCTGGGCGCGTGCACGTCGAGGGGCCGGACGGGGAAGGGATCCTACCGGGCCAACACGTCTATCTGATGACCGGATTCACGCCCGACTCGGAGTTGCTGCGTGAGCTCGGTGTGCGGATCGATGACAAGACAGGCATCCCCAAGCACGACCCGTCGACGATGGAAACCAATGTGAAGGGCGTGTTCCTGGCCGGTGTGCTGGCCAGCGGCTACGACGCCAACAAGGTGTTCATCGAGAACGGGCGAGGGCACGGGGCGCAGATTGCTGCGGCGCTCGCGGCAGGGTGAATGTGAACACGCTGCCGCGGCCTTCGGCCGGCGCGACAGCGATGGTTCCGCCGTGGCCTTCCACGGCCAGCTTGCAGAAGGCGAGGCCGAGTCCCGAGGAGTGATACCGCGGGTCGTGCCGGCCCGTTGCGTATTTCTCGAAGAGTCGCGGGCGTAGGTCGTCCGGAATGCCGTCGCCCTCGTCGCGGACCGAGACGGCAACGCCGTCTGCATCCTCCCGCACGTCCAGCGTGATGGTACCGCCTGCCGGCGTGTGCTTCAGCGCGTTGCTCACCAGGTTCTCGAGGACGCGCCGTACGAGGTCGGCGTCGCAGTCGACCGTAACGCGGACCGTTGACTCGCAGCGGATGCTCCGCGAGCGGTCCATCACCGCAAAGGTCCGCGCCGTCTCCCGCGCCAGTTCGCAGAGCTCCGTCGGCGTGCGGTTGATCGGCATCTGCCCCGACTCGAGCCGGCTCACGTCGAGGATCGTGTTGGCCATCCGATTCACGGCCTGCGCGGCGCCGAGCGCATCCATCACCACGCCGTCGGGCCCGTCGCCAGACTCGGCCTGCGCCATCTCCAGGTTGGCGATGATCACGGTGAGGAAACCGCGGAGGTCGTGCACGATCATCTTCGACAGGTCGTCGCGCAGTCGCTCGAGGTCCTGCAGCTGGTGCAGCTGCTCGGCGAGCCGCTGGCGCGCCTGGTGCAGTTCCTCGGTGCGCTTGTCCACCTGCTCCTCCAGCAGTTGCTGCGTCTGGCGGCTCTCGAGCACGGCGGAGAGCATCTCGACCAGCGAGGCGAGGAGATCGCGTTCCTCCCGGAGAAACGGACCTTCGTCCGCGTCGGGCTTCTGCTCCGTGTAGGCCACCGCGACGGAGCCGCTCCGCCCAATCGCCGTGAGCGGGGCAGATTGCATCCAGGCGGTCTCGCGCCAGCCGGGCGTTGCGACCTCGACCTCGCCGAGCACAATGCGCGCTTCGGTGCACTCCGGGTACTGCCAAGCGGCGGGCATCAATGCCACCACGTGCCCGAGCAGCTCGCGCGTATCCGACCACGCGCGCTGCGAGGTGACGGCCGTGGCGTGGAGCAGGCGCAACGCCTTCACCCGTTCGCCAAGGTCGTGCACGAGTCGCGCGCGCTCGAGCTCGGCCACGGTGCGGTCGGTGACATCGACGCTGATGCCGAGGATCTGTGTGATGTCGCCGGCAGCATTGCGAATGGGGGTCGCGGAGCTGACGATGTGTCGGGTCGCACCGTCGGCTCCCAGCGTGCGCAGCGCGATGTGCAGCGGAGCGCCGTGTCTCAGCGTGAGCTCGAATTCCGCCCAGGATTGGTCGCGGTCCTCGGGATGAATCCAGCTGCGCCATTCCGCGCGATCAAAGCTGCGGCGTTCGGTCCCAGCGATACCGCGCGCTCTGAGCGTCCGCTCATCGACGTGGAACTGGCCGGTCGCCAAGTCATAGGTCCAAATGCCGATCTCGCCGAGCTCGAGTGCGAGGTCGAGCCGCGCCTGGGTCGCGGCGCGCTCGCGGATCTCCGACTCGGCCCTGTTCAGCGCGCCCTGGAATGCGGCGGCTGCCATGCCCTGCAGTAGCAGGGAGACGCCGATGACGAGCAGCGTCTGGATCAGCACGGCCAACGGAGGCTCACTGCCGCTCGCGGGGAGAATCCAGCCCGAGAGGTGTCCGAGGGCGAACACGCCGGCGATGACGGCGCCAGCCGCTGCCGCGGCAATCGCTCCCCGCCGCTGCAGCAACACGCTGCCCATCAGCACGAAGACGATGAGATAGGCCGGCATCACCGAGTACAGCCCGCCGTTGAACCAGGCGCGCTCCGTGACGAGGGCCAGCAGCCCCGCGATCAGCAGCCAGCTGGCCAGCGCCACGCGGCCGCTGCGGGCCACGGCGACGACCACCGCCGCGACCACGAGGAGCACGGCCAGCGCGCTCAGGCGGCGGCCGGCGGTCTCGGGCAGCAGCAGGGCCAGGGGAACCATGGTCACCGTGGCGATCGCACAGGTGCCAACGACGACCGTGAGGAGACGCCGCAGCCGAACGCTGCTGTTGCCCGGGGGCGTGAGCCAGCCCAGCGCCCTCGCGAGAGGAGTGCTGGGCCCTGCAGGCGGAGGGGCTGGCGTGGTCGGCAAGGGAGGCGGCTTGGACCTTGTCGGGGGAGCATATCCGCGCACCGGGCAGGTCGCCAGCAGGACGTTAGATTCCCGCATCCATCGCGTTCGTCCTTCGACCTCCGTCCTCCGTCCGCAGTGTCACGCCCCGACGTCCTCGAAACCCTCGTCAGCCTCGCCAAGCGCCGCGGCTTCATCTTCCAGTCCTCCGAGATCTACGGCGGCACCGGATCCGTCTGGGACTACGGCCCGCTGGGCGTCGAGCTCAAGAACAACGTCAAGCAGCGCTGGTGGAACGCCCTCGTGCGCGAGCGCGATGACGTCGAGGGCCTCGACGCCGCGATTCTGATGCATCCCAAGGTCTGGGAAGCCTCCGGCCACGTGTCCGGCTTCTCTGACCCGCTGGTGGACTGCAAGGCCTGCAAGGCGCGCTTCCGCGCCGACAAGCTCGCCGACGCCCAGTGCCCCAGAAAGCCGAGCAAGAAGCCGGGCGAGCACACAGACTGCCAGCTCACCGAGCCGCGGCAGTTCAACTTGATGTTCAAGACCTTCATGGGCCCCGTCGAGGACTCGGCGGCCGTGGTCTACCTGCGCCCCGAGACGGCGCAGGGCATCTTCGTGAACTTCCTGAACGTGCAGCAGGCCACGCGCCAGAAGGTGCCCTTCGGCATCGCGCAGATCGGCAAGGCGTTCCGCAACGAGATCACGCCCGGGAACTTCACGTTCCGCACGCGCGAGTTCGAGCAGATGGAGATGCAGTTCTTCGTCGAGCCGGGCACGGACATGGAGTGGTTCGAGAAGTGGAAGCAGGCGCGGCTCGACTGGCACCTCGGCCTCGGCCTCGAGCGCGACCGCCTCGAGTTCCACCAACACACCGACAAGGAACTCGCGCACTACGCGCGCGCGGCCTTCGACATCAACTTCGACTTCGGTGGCTCGCTGGGCTTCCAGGAGATCGAGGGCGTGCACAACCGCAGCGACTTTGACCTCTCCCAGCACCAGCAGTTCTCGTCGAAGAAGCTGGAGTACGTGGACCAGGCGGCCAACAAGCGCTATCTGCCGTACGTGATCGAGACCTCCGTCGGCGCGGACCGCGTGACGCTCGCGGTGATGGTCAACGCCCTGCGCGAAGAGGCCGTCCCCGGCGAGCAGGAAGGCCGCACGGTGCTGGGCTTCCATCCCGCGTTGGCGCCGATCAAGGCCGGCGTGTTCCCGCTGACCAAGAAGGACGGACAGCCGGAGATGGCCGAGAAGCTAGCGACGGCGCTGCGGAAGAAGTTCAACGTGTTTTACGACGAAGCGGGCGCGATCGGCCGGCGGTATCGCCGGCAGGATGAAGCGGGCACGCCGTTTGGCATCACCATCGACGGCGACTCCACCGCCAACGACGACGTGACGATCCGATTCCGCGACGACATGGGCCAGATCCGCGTCTCGACGTCGAAGGTGGTTGAGATCATCGGCAAGTACATCGAGGCCGACCACGCGAGCGCGCGTGCGTCGCTCGTCGATGGCTGACCGCGACGAGTCGCTCGACGCCCTCCGGCAGCGCGGCGAGGCCTTCCTCGAGGCCATCTCCGAGGAGTACCACGCCGCGTATGCGGGGCTGAAGGGGGAGCCGAAGCTTCAGCCGATCTATGCGGCGCACGAGGCCGCGTACAACGACGAGGCGTTTGCGCAGGCTCTGGAGCTGTTCAAGGCGACGCAGCCGACTGATGGCGGTTCGGGTGCTGGCGCGGGCACTCGCCCAGGCGCTGCGACCACCGCCGGCGCCTTTGCCGAGTCGGCCAGCGCCGCCGCCCATCGCTCGTCCCGCATCCTGCTCGACTGGCTGATCGAATCCCGCATCGGTCGCGAGCTCGCCGCACTGGACGAGCGCGAGATTGCCTGGGAGAACAAGGCCGTCGTCCGCACACCGGACGGTGCCGAGCAGCCCTACCAGAAAGTGCCGATCACGCTGGGCAACACGCGTGACGCCGCTACGCGTCGCGCGCTCGACAACGCCCGCTCCACATTGGTCGAGCGCGAGCTGGCCCCGATGCGCCTCGAGAAGTTCCAGCGCGAACACGAGCTGGTCGCGTCCTTCGGCATCGCCACGGGCTACAACGCCAGCTGGGAAGCCCTGAGCGGCGTCTCGCTCGACGCCCTGCGCGCCGAGTGCGAGGCCTTCTTGCGCGACACGCAGGCCATGTGGGACGAGATCTTCCCTGAGTTCCTCAAGCGTGGCCTCGACCTCACGCCCACCGACGCCACGCGCGCCGACGTCGCCGCGCTGATGCGCGCGCCGCAGTTCGATCCGTATTTCACGGCCGAGGAGATGGAGCGTCAGGTGCGCCGCCAGGTCACGGAGATGGGCACGAGCCCCGACGCCAACGGCCGCGTGCGCTACGACACGGCCGAGCGGGAAGGAAAGCGGCCCCGGGCGTTCTGCGCGCCGGTGCGCATCCCGGACGTGGTGCACCTCGTGCTGCGCCCGCACGGTGGCCAGAACGACTGGATGACCTTGCTCCACGAACTCGGCCACGCGCTGCATTTCGCCAACATGGACCGCGCGCTGCCCTTCGAGTTCCGTTGGCTCGGCGACAACTCGGTCACCGAAGGCTACGCGATGCTCTTCGACCATCGCCTCAAGGACCGTGGCTGGCTCGCGCGTTACAGCGGACTCGGCAAGACAGAACTCGGCGAGTTCCTGCGGTATATGGGCTTTGAGGAACTGCACTTCGTGCGACGCTACTGCGCGAAGCTCATCTACGAGACGCAACTGCACTCTGGTACGGTGGCGTGGAGTGCGCTGCCGGACCTTTTCGTGCAGACGCTCTCGGACGCGACGGGCTTCCGCTACCAGCGCAGTGATGCGTTCGTGGACGTGGACCCGCGCTACTACGCCGCCCGCTACCTCCGCGCCTGGCAGCTGCAGGCCGTGCTCGATGAATCGCTGCGCGAGCGATTCGACGCAGACTGGTGGCGCAATCCGCGTGCGGGCCCGTGGATGGTCGAGGAACTCTTCGCGCACGGCCAGCGCGAGTTGGCGCACGAGCAGGCGCAGCGCGTGGCAGGCAAGGGGCTGTCCTTCGCGCCGGTGATCGCCGGCATCGAACGCATGGTGGGCTGAGTCGCATATGAGCATCGTCTATCTCAACGGCAAGTTCGTCCCGAAAGCGGACGCGATGATCCCGGTGGAGGATCGCGGCTTCATCTTCGGCGACGGCATCTATGAAGTGGTGCGCGTGATCAACGGGCGCATCTTCGCCTGGGACGCGCACGCCGCCCGGATGGCGCAGGGCCTCGCCGGCCTGCGTATCGACGCCAGCGGCGCCGACTCGGCCACGATGCGCGGCGTCTGCGAGCGGCTCGTCACCGAGAACGGACTCGGCGATGGCGAGGCCACGGTCTACCTGCAGGTGAGTCGCGGCGCCGCCCCGCGCACGCATCACTTCCCGCCCGCCGGAACGGCCACGACGATCTACGGCTCGGCCGCGGCCTTCGTGCCGAATCAGCAGATGCGCCAGCGCGGCGCCAAGGGCATCACCTACGCAGACCAACGCTGGGCCCGCTGCGACCTCAAGACTGTGAACCTCCTGGGTCCGGTGCTGGCCCGGCAGGCGGCCGCGGAAGCGGGCGCCTACGAGGCGATCCTGCATCGCGATGGCATGATCACCGAGGGCGCGGCGACGAACTGCTTCGCGGTCATCGATGGTGTCCTCCGCACGGCCCCGCTCACGAACTACATCCTCCCGGGCATCACCCGGGCGATCCTGATGGAGATCGTCCGCGAACACGGCATCCGCTGCGAGGAGCGCCCGTTCACGCTGCGCGAGCTGCCGAACGTGCAGGAGCTCTTCGTCTGCGGCACCACCACCGACGTGCAGGCCATCGTCACGCTCGACGAGCGACCCGTGGCTGGCGGTGTGGTCGGACCGATCACGATGACTCTGCGCGACTCATTGGCGGCTCGGCTGTACGCGGACTAACTGCAACTGATTGCCACAGTGGCACAGAGGCACAGAGGGGTCGGGGCACGCGCTGGCCTCTGCGCCAATCTTGGTCAAGTTTCTTTGGGGGTGTGGCGGACAGTATTGTCCGCCACACCCCCTTAAGAGATTCAGGAGAGAAGTCACAGAGGTCGAAGTGCGGTGATGCACCCTCTGTGTCTCTGTGCCTCTGTGGCAATCGCACGAGCCCCAGCCCAACACGAATGCCCGCCCGCCGAAACAGATGGCAGCTCAAGCCAGCCCCTGAGCCCACCAAAGAGGACAGCCAGGCCATCGAGGCCATCCGAGGCATCGCTCACGCGGCCGCCAGGGCTATCGACCCAGCGGAAGGTTATCAGGACGCCCTCGACCGCCTCTGCCCGGCCGCCGGCGCCACGGCCGGCGCCGTGTTCGTACTGGACCGCAACAGCGAACTGATGCTCCTCGCCGCCGCCCACGGCTGGCCCGAGCGCTGGCGGCCCTGGCTCGGCGAAATGCGCGTCCGACTCGGCTTCGGCCCCTCCGGCGAGGCCGCCGCCGAGCGACGGACCATCGAGGTCGGGGACGTCTTCGCCGACCCGGAGATGGAGGACTGGCAGGAGGTCGCCGGCGAGCTCGGCATTCGCTCCCTCGTCGCTATCCCCCTCGAGGCCACGGAGGGCGTGTTGGGCGTGGCCGCGTTCTATTTCGAGGCCGCCGGACTGCGCAGCAGCGGCATCCGAGGGCTCTTGGCCGCGGGCGCAGACCTCATGGCCCTGATGGCTGAGCGTGCCGCCCTGCGCACCCGACTCCGCCGTGCCGAGGCCGCCCTCGAGGACGAACGCCCGGACCACTCCGCGCGTAAGTCCCAGACCGACGACATCGACGCAACCGTCGAATAGATTTCAGGTGTCTGACCGACATCGAATAGGAGAGCACCACTCGTGACGCGTCATCAGCAGTCCGGCCGCACCCTGCAGCACCAGCGCACCGTCCTCAGCACCGCCGATGTCCTTGAAGCCGCGCGCGATTTCTTCGCCCGCCGCTCGGGCATTTACGCGGCCTTCCTCGAGAAGCAGGGGCCCAACTGGATGAGCCTCCGCGGCCAGGGCGGCGAGGAGATCGTCATCGCCGCCACCGAGGAAGCCGGCGGCACCGCCGTCAGCGCCTCGTCGTATCTCTTCGACGCGCAGGTCGCGCAGTTCCTCGCCTCGCTGCCGCCGGCAGCCGAGGCCGCGACCGCCGGAGCCGTCGCGTGAGCGCGCTCGTCAACTCCCTCCGCGCCCGCCCGGGCCTGATCGGACTCGGCGCCGAGGCCGCGGACGCGTTCACCGTGCGCGTGCAGATGCCCGAGGTCTGGGACACCATCGCCGTGCGCTGTGCGAGCGACACCAGCGTCACCGCGCTCAAGCAGGCCGCGCTGGAGGCCTTCGGCCAGCAGCATCACCCGCTGGAGGAGTTCGTGCTCAAGCTGCGCGGCTTCGAGGTGCTCGATGAAGGCGCGCCCGTGAGCGTGGCCGGCGCCCGCGACGGCTCGACCTTCCTCCTCACGTACCGCCACCGGCGGCCCGTCCGCTGACCACCGCCGCGCGAGTTCCGACCGCAGCTGATCGCGAACAGCTGCTGGCCGCCGCGGCGTCGCTGCGCGCCGAGGTGGGCCGCCGCATCGTCGGGCAGCAGGATGTGCTCGATGAGATCCTGATGGCCCTTGTCGCCGGCGGCCACGCGCTGCTGGTGGGCGTGCCGGGCCTCGCCAAGACGCTGATGATCCGCTCGGTGGCCGAGGCGATGGCGCTCGACTTCCGGCGCATCCAGTTCACGCCGGACCTCGTGCCCAGCGACATCACCGGTACCGAGCTGCTCGAGGAAGACTCGCAGACTGGACACCGCGCGTTTCGTTTCGTGCGCGGGCCGGTGTTCGCCAACATCGTCCTCGCCGACGAGATCAACCGCGCGCCGCCGCGTACGCAGGCCGCGCTGCTCGAGGCGATGCAGGAGCACCGCGTCACCGCCGCCGGCGAGACGATGTCACTGCCCGAGCCGTTCTTCGTGCTCGCCACGCAGAACCCCATCGAGCAGGAAGGCACGTATCCGCTGCCCGAAGCGCAGTTGGATCGCTTCCTCTTTGACATCCGCATCGGCTATCCCGACGCGGACGATGAGGTCTCGATCCTCCGTGCGACCACGGGCGTGGACGACGCGCCACTGAAGCCGATGCTCGACGCGCAGCAGGTACGCGACCTGCAGCGGCTGACGCGCGAGATTCCCGCGGCCGACGCGGCGCTGCGCTACGCCGCAGCCCTGGCCCGCGCGACGCGGCCCAAGGGTGGGGAAGCCACGCCGTTGGTCGAGCAGTTCGTGCGCTGGGGCGCCGGCCCACGCGCTGGCCAGGCGTTGATTCTCGGCGCCAAGGCCGCGGCGCTGCTCGACGGGCGGCACAATGTCTCGCCCGACGACATCCGTCGCGTGGCGCGCCCGGTGCTGCGGCATCGCGTGTTGCCGAACTTTGCCGCCGAGGCCGAGGGCGTGGACGCGGAGCGGATTGTCGAGGACCTGCTCGCGCGCGTCCCCGAGCCGCGCGGGCTGACCGGGATCTAGCGTGCCGGTCGGCCCGTACGGCGCGTTGCTCGACGCCGTGCGCGGCGTGCGCTGGCCCGCGCGTCGGCCCGTGCCGCAGGGTGCGCCGGGTGCGCACCAAGCGAGGTCACGCGGCGCGGCGCCGGAGTTTGCCGAGTACCGGCCCTACCGGCAGGGTGATGACCCGCGTCGACTCGACTGGAAACTGCTCGCCCGCAGCGATCGGGCCTTCATCCGGCTTGCGCCGGACCACGCCACGCTGGGGACGACGTTTGTCGTGGACGCGAGCGCGTCGATGGGATTCCCCGCGGCCGACGCCAACAAGTGGACGACCGCCAAGGCGGTGGCCGTCGGCCTCGCGGCGGTGGCGCACGCCAGCGGTGACCCCGTTGGACTGCTCGTCAACGCAAACACTGGCCCGATCCGCCTGCAGCCGCGCACGCGGGCCGGCGTGCTCGCGGACATCACGCGCACGCTGAATGGCGTGGAGCCTTCGGGCGCGCGGCCGCTGACGCCGCTGTTGGCCGCGAGCGCCGCGCGTTGCGTGCTTATCACCGACTGCCTCGGCGACTTCGACAGCTGGCGCGCCGCGCTGGCCCAGCACGTGGTGCGCGGTGGCGAGGCGTATCTCGTGCACGTGGTGTCGCGGCAGGAACTCGAGCCGCCGCCGACCGATGTGATGGCGCGGGATCCCGAGGACCCGAGCCTTGAACGTCCGCTCGTGCCGTTCACGCGCGATGGGTATCGCCAGCGCTTCGCCGCGTTCCGAACCGATGTCGCGCAGCGTTGCCGCCGCGATGGCGTGGTCGTGCACGAGATCGTGGATGACGAGCCGGTAGAGCTCGTCGTGCGCCGCGTGGCCCGGGCAGGCGTGCTTGAGGTCACGCGATGAGCTTCCTCGCGCCCTGGATACTTGCCTTCGGTGCCGCGGCCGCAGCTGCCGTCGTGGCAATCCACCTGCTCACGACGCGTCGTCCGCCCACGGCACCGCTCCCCACGGCGCGATTCGTACCGGAGGCGGAGGCGCGCGCGGTCTCACGTGCAGCGAGGCCGACCGACCTGTTGCTGCTGGCGCTGCGATTGCTCGCCGTGGCCGCGCTCGCGCTCGCCTTCGCGCGGCCGCTATTGGATGCGCCCGGGCCAAGCGTGCGCGCGGTGGTCGCGCTGGAATGGACTACGGCAGTCGCCGACGTTGAGGCTGCGCGACACGCGGCGCGCGAACAGCTCGGCGAGGGCGCCGCGCTTGTGGTGTTCGATACAGCAGCACGCATCGTGCCGGTTGACGCCTTGGACAGCCTCTCGTCGCCATCCGTGCGCCGCGCCAGTTGGTCGCCGGCACTGGTCGCCGCCGGCGATGCCGCTGCGCAGATCGCGCGCGGTGCCGACTCGCTGCGACTGGTGCTGGTTGGTACCTCCCGACGAGACGCGCTCGATGCGGCCACGGCGACCCTCCGTGCCGCCTGGCCGGGTCGTGTGGAGTTCGTTGAGCTGCGCGCTGGCCGCGACAGCACTCGCGGCCTTCGTGCTGGTCTGCGTTCGTCGATGCGGGACGATCCACTGGCACCGGCACTCGCGGCGTGGTCGCGGCGCCGAGGCTCGCATCCGTTGCGGGTGACGCGGGATGCGCCCGGCCCAGCGGACTCGGCGTGGGCGCGGGGGACGACGGGGGCCGTGCTTGTGCACTGGCCTGCGCGGGGCGAAGGCACTGTCGTCAGGCCAGACGGTGTCGTGGCGTTCGGCAGCGAGGCCGCGTCGGTGGTCGCACCGCTCATTCGAGTCCCCCTCGGCGACTCGGCAGCGGCCGAATCTGCTATGGGCTCGGGTCAGGGCGGCGCCGCGACCAGTCGATCCATCGCCCGCTGGCGCGACGGCACCATAGCAGCCACTGAACGCGCACTCGGCGCGGGCTGCGCCAAGACTGTCGGCGTCGGCCTGCCGATCGAAGGCGACCTGACGCTGCGGCAGCCCTTCGCCGAGTTCCTTGATGTGGTGCTTGCACCGTGCGGTGGCGACGTCGCGCCGGCCTTGCCCGACTCCACGCTTGAGTGGTTGCGTGGCCCCGATCACCTGGCGTCGGCGCAGCAACTACTGCCGCTGCGCGCGGATGCGTCACCGCTAGCCGCCTGGCTGCTGCTGCTCGCGGCATTGGCGCTCGTGAGCGAACAGCTGCTGCGCCGTCGTACGGAGGCCAAGGCGTGACCACAAGCCAGCGCCTGCAGCGCGCCAAGCGCCAACTCGTGCTCGTCGCCGCGGGGCGCGCAGCGCTCTACGCCGCGCTCGCGGCTGCGCTGGCCGCGCTCCTGCTCGTGGCGCTCGATGCCGTGATCGGCCTCGGCCTCACGGCGCGCACGCGGCTCGCGCCAGCCCCGTGTCTTGCGGCGCTCGCGGTGGGCCTGTGGCAGTTGGCTGGCCCACTGCGCGACGTGCTGCGGGCGACGGACGAGCAGATCGCGCTGTGGTTCGAGCGTCGGCTCCCGGCACTGCGCTATACGCTGGTCACGCAGGCGGGGCTCGCCGCGCCCTCGCCGACGCTGCAGTCAACGACAGACGCCGTGCCGCTCGAGCGCGAACTGCGCGACGCTGCGAAGGCCTCGCTCACGAAGCCGGCATTCGCTCTGCTCTTGGTCGCCGCGCTCCTCCTCCTGCTGCCAGCGGGCGTGATGCAGCGCATTAGCGCTCCCGCAGCTGGTGACGCCCTGAACCGTGTCGGCGCGGGCAGCGCCGCCGCCGCGAATCCCCTGGCGACCATCGTCGTGCGGCTCCTGCCGCCAGCCTACAGCGGACTGCAAAGCGAAGTCGTGGACAACCCCGCCACGGTGCAGGCGTTGGTAGGCAGCCGCGTGACCGTTGAAGGGCGGGGCAGCGGCGTGACGGCGCGAGCGGCGGGGGCGGGCACGGGCGCAGACGCAACGTCGGGCGGCAACTCAAGCGATGCGGGCGGGTCTGCGGCTGAGATCCGCGCGCTGGCATCCGGTGACCGCTGGACCATCACCCTGCCGATGCCAGCCGCCGCCACGGCGCTTCGTCTCCAGGGCCCCGCCGGCGAGCGCGTGCTGCTGCTCGACCCACTGATCGATTCTGTACCGAGCGTGCGTCTCGAAGCTCCAGCCCGTGACTCGGTGCTGCGCGAACCGCGAGGCGAGCTGCCACTGGCCGCCGAGCTGCGCGACGACCTCGGCCTGCAGGACGCCGCCTTCGAGCTCATCATCTCGGCGGGCAGCGGCGAGCTCTACACCTTCCGCACGGTGCGAGCCGCTGCGCAGCGCTTCCAACCGCGCACCCGGGAGGGGCGCATCGCCGGCACGCTGCGTCTCGATACGCTGGGCCTCAAGCCGGGTGACATGATCCACCTGCGCGCCCTCGCCCGCGACTTCAACGACGTGACCGGCCCGGGGCAGGGCAGCTCCGAGACACGCACGCTGCGCATCGCGCGCGCGGACGAATACGACTCAGTCTCCGTGGAGCCACTGCCACCCGCCGAGCCGGAAAAGGACGCGCTCTCCCAGCGGATGATCCTGATGCAGACGCAGGAGCTGGTCGAGCTCTCGCGTCGACTGCGCGAGGCCGAGACCACGCGTCGCTCCCGCGTCATCGCCGTGGACCAGACCAAGCTGCGCAAAAAAGTTGGTGAGGTCGTCTTCCTCCGACTCGGCGGCGACGAGGACGGCGGGGAACACTCGCACTACGCCGGGGACGGGCACGACCACTCGCCGGACTCCGAAGTCAACGTCGATGACATCCTCGCCGCTGCCGAACGTGCCGCGAACGCCGATGTCACACGCAGCCTCGACAACCACGGCGACGAGACGCCGATCGTGGCGATCAATCGCCCGCTGCTCGAGGCCTACAACCACATGTGGCGAGCCTCGAGCGAACTCGAGACCGGACGCCCTGCCGCCGCGATTCCGTGGATGGAGCGCGCGATCGAGGCACTGCAGCGCGCCCGTGCCGCCGAGCGCATCTACCTGCGCGGGCGCCCGCCGCGGGTCGTGGTGGACCTCGCCCGCGTGCGCCTCGCCGGCAAGGACGAGGCCAGGCCAGGCCAGCGCAGTCCACGTGCCGCGCTCGACCCCGAGCGCGCGGCCCGCTTGGCGCGCTTCGACAACGCATTGGCCAACGCGAGCCTTGACCCCGCGGCCACTGCGGACTCGTTGCTGCTGATCCGTGTCGGACTGCCGGAACAGGAGCGCAGCGCAGCCATTGCCCTCGACGCAGCCGCCGACGCCCTGCGCCGCGGTGGCGACGTCACCACGCCGCTCGCCGCCGCTCGTCGCGCCCTGCTCAGCGCGCCGCCTCGCCGCGGAACTCTAACGCCGTGGGGCGAGTGATGGCCGAGTTCATCTGGGCCACCGCGCAGTACGACTCCGGTGACTGGGACTCGGCGCCAATGGTGCCGCCGAATCTCATCGACTCCGTGGCGCGATACACCGCCATCGACGTGTCGCCAACGGGCGTGGTGGTGCCGCTGGGTTCGCGCGATCTGCTGCGCTATCCGCTCGTCTATCTCACCGGCCATCTGCCCGTGCGATTCAGCACCGCCGAGCGCACGATGCTGCGCGAGTATGTGCGGCGCGGTGGGCTGCTGTTTGTCGATGACCACAACCACGATATCGACGGCGAGTTCCACCGCACGGCCTGGGAGGAGATCGCGGCAACGCTCTCTCCGTTGCAGGACCTGCCGAACGATCACGACCTCTACCGTTGCTTCTTCCAGTTTCCTGATGGCCCGCCAACCACGAGCCACGAGCTGAACGGCTGGGGCGACAACCTCATCCACAAGCATCTGCAGGCGGTGATGCACGAGGGGCGCATCGCGGTGCTCTATTCGAGCAAGGACTACAGCTCGGAATGGAACTATCACCCCGACAACAAGCGCTTCCTGTCGGTGGACAACACGCGCTTCGGCGTGAACCTGGTGGTGTATGCACTCACCCGCTGAGCTTCGCTGGCGTCGAGTGCTCGTCGAGCGCAGTCTTCGGGCCGCGGCGGCGGCTGGGCTCGTGCTGGCGTTGCTGCTCGCGTGGTGGCCGGCACTAAGCGCCTCGCGCGGTGCGGCGCCGGCAATGCTCGAGTTCACCACGGCACCCTCGGCGGCGACGCGCGATTCCTTGGCGGCGCTGCAACGCAGCGGGCGCGAGGTCCATTGGCACGGCCGCGTCGGCGCGACGGCGGCGAGCGTGGAGATGCTGCGCGAACCCGGGAACCGCTGGCAGGTTGCGGTCGTGGCGGACTCCGCCCTCGTGCTGCGAGACTCGCTTGGCGTGCTCGACTCGATCGCGTCCGGTGTCGGCACCTTGACCACCGATCCATTGCGTGGCGCGCTGCGGGTGGACGGCGCGGCGGCGATCGCCACTCTCCTTGCACCCGAGCCCGTCGCGCTGCGTCGGGTGTTGGTGCTGGGGCGCGCCACGTGGGAGTCGCGCTTTGTCATCGTCGCACTTGAGGAAGCCGGCTGGGCGGTCGATGCGCAACTGACCGTCGGGCGCGAGCGCGACGTGCAGCAGGGCGTGATCGTCCCCAACGTCACGCGACACGCGGCCGTCGTCGTGCTCGACACGGCCTCTCTGCGAGCGCAGGCCGCTGCCATCGCACGCGCCGTGCGTGCCGGCACGGGCCTCGTGCTCGCCGGTGAGGCCGCGCTCGCCACGCCGCCGGCTATCCGCGCGATTGCTGCAGCATCGGTCAGCGGTCGTGACGAACCCGAGGCGCGCCGGCTAGAAGGCATCCCGCCACTGGAAGCACTGCCACTCCTCACGCTGGCGGCGGGTTCCGATGCGTCCACGGTGCTGGAGCGTCGCGCAGGCAGCGCGGCGCTGGTGGCGCGCCGCGTCGAAGCAGGCCGCGTGATCCAACTTGGCTACACCGACACCTGGCGTTGGCGAATGGAGGGCGAGGGCCGAGGCCCCGCCGAGCATCGGGCGTACTGGTCGCGGATTGTTGGGCTCGCGGCGGCGGCTGAACTGGCGCGCGCCGGCGACGGTGCCAACTCGACAGAGGCTGCCGCTGGCTCACGAGGCGCAGTGGGGCCCGACACGGCATCCCAAGGCGAAGATCCCCTCACGCTCGCGGATCCCGCGCCGCGTGCGGCGCTTGTTCAGGCACTCGGCCCCGCTCAGGACGTGCCTGTGGCCGAGCCGCGCGGCCTGCCCGCACTGCCTACCTGGCTCGGCGCGCTCCTGCTCCTACTCTTCGTTGGAGAGTGGTCCTCACGCCGAGCCCGAGGGGCACGCTAGGTGTCGCTGGCCTTTATCTCCCACTCCGACTGCGGCCGGCACGACAACGGCTGGAACCATCCTGAGCACGTGGGGCGCGTCCGCGCCATCACGAGCAAGATGAAGTACCACCCCGAGTTGTTCATGGCGCTGGAACTGCTCGAAGGCCGCCACGCCACCGAGGACGAGCTCGCGCTTGCGCACGATCGTGCGTACATCGATAGGGTGCGCGAGCTCGCGGAGAGCGGTGGCGGGCGCTTCGACGCCGACACCATCGTCAGCGAGGGCAGTTGGGATGCCGCGCGGGCGGCGGCCGGTTCGGTGCTCGATGCCGTTGAGCGCGCGCTCGACGGACGCAATGCGCGCAGCTTCTGCGCCGTACGGCCTCCCGGCCACCACGCCCTGCGCGACCAAGGCATGGGATTCTGCTTGTTCGGAAGTGTTGCCATCGCCGCGCACTTTGCGCGGCAGAAGGGTGCCAATCGCGTCCTCATCGTCGACTGGGACGTGCACCACGGCAACGGCACGCAGGCGCTGGTGGAGCAGGAAGCCGAGATCCGGTTTGTGTCGATGCATCAGTGGCCCTGGTATCCGGGCTCCGGCGCGGCCGACGACCGCGGGCCGCACCAGAATGTCTTGAACGTCCCGATGCCGCCTGGCCTCGAGGCCGGGCGCTATCTCGACGCCCTGCTCGGCGCCGTCGACGCCGCGACCGCTAATTGGGCGCCGGACATCGTACTGGTGAGCTCAGGCTTCGACAGCATGGCCGGCGACCCGCTCGGCGGCTTCACGCTTGAGCCGACTGACATCGAGACGCTGACGCGCCAACTGGTGACGCGCGCCGATCGCTGGTGCGGCGGGCGGCTCGTGAGCGCGCTCGAAGGCGGCTACGCGCCGCAGCGCCTGGCCGAGGGCGTCATCGCGCACTTGGAGGCACTGCGGTAGCTTCTCGGCATGCCCAAGCGCAGCCCGGCGCTCCGCATCAAGAAGGCCCGCAAGCAGGCCGTGCCCACGGCCTCCGACGCCCCGCGCTCCTGGTACCGTGACGACGGCGGCGCGATGCGCCGCGATATCGATCCCGCTGAGTTCGCGGCAATCCTTGAGAGCGGGACGGGCCTGCTCTGGGTGGACCTCGACGCCAACAGCGCATCGCAGCAGCAGTTGCTGGCGAAGGTCTTCAAGTTCCACCCGCTGAGCGTCGAGGATACGACCTCCTCCGAGGGACGCACGAAGTTCGAGGAGTTCCCGCACTACACCTTCACCGTGGTGCGTGGCGTCCGCTTCGTGACCGAGACCGAGGATCTCTACGACATCGAGACCTTCAACCTCTGGAGCTTCGTCGGCCGGAACTTCGTGGTGACGGTGCACGGAGCACACGCCCCCGGCGTGGACGCGACCATCGCGCGCTTGGACCGCGCGCCCGAGACGATGGGCCGCGGCGCCGCGAGGCTGTTGCATCACATCCTCGATGCGACGGTCGACGCGTACTTTCCCATCATCGACCAGCTCGACGAGTTCGTGGACCAGCTGGAGGCGCGCGTGTTCGTCCAGTTCGACCACGAGGCCATGCGTGACATCTTCAGCGTCAAGCGGCTGGTGCTGCAGCTCAAGCGCCATCTCTCGCCGATGCGTGAGGTGTTTAACATCCTGCAGAGCCGTCCCTGCGCCCACGTCTCGCCCGAGGCGCAGATCTACTTCCGTGACGTCTACGACCACGTGATCCGCCAGAACGAATCGCTGGACACCTATCGCGAATTGATCTCCAGCACCTTGGACGCGTATCTCACGCAGGTGTCGAACCGGATGGGCCTGGTGACCAAGGGGCTCACCGTCGTCGCCACGCTCAGCGTGCCATTTGTGGTCGTCAGCGGGATGTGGGGGATGAACTTCAACGACATCCCCCTCTCCAACTGGCCGCACGGCTTCTGGGTGATGCTCGCCCTGCAGCTCGGGTTGGGCGGCGGATTCATCTGGTTCCTCCGTCGCAACGGCTGGCTCTAGGCCCCATATTCCATAAGTGTTCTGCCCTGACTGCGGTACCTGGAACCGGAGCAACGTCCGCGCCTGCCTGCAGTGTGGGGAGACGCTGCCGGACATCCCCTCCGCCGTTGATGCGCCGGATCACCTGATCACGTCGCTGCGCCACGCCACGGGCCATCGCTACAAGGTCGTGCGCCGCATCGGCAGCGGTGGCATGGCGGACGTGTACGAGGCCCGGCACCACCTGCTCAGTCGCCCGCTGGCCGTGAAGGTGATGCACGCCCACCTCGCCCGCGACACGGAGATGAAGGTGCGCTTTCGCCGAGAGGCGGAGTCGGCGAGTCGACTGCTGCATCCCTTCATCTGCGCGCCGCTGGACTACGGCGAGACGGACGAGGCCGTGTACCTTGTGCTGCCGTTCCTGAACGGCGGCTGCCTCGCCGACGACCTCACGCGCACACGGACGATCGAGACCGTCCGCGCCGCGCGCATCTGCGCGCAGGTGGCTACCGCGCTGGACTACGCCGCGCGCCAAGGCGTCATCCACCGCGACGTGAAGCCGGACAACGTGCTCTTCGACACCGACGGCAACGCCATTCTCACCGACTTCGGCATCGCCACGGCGTACTTCCACGGCCGAATGACGGCCGGTGGCCGCGCGATGGGTACGCCGCACTACATGGCCCCGGAACAGGCGATGGGCCGCTTCGTTGACGGCCGTGCCGACCTCTACGCCATCGGCGTGATGCTCTACGAGTGCCTCGCCGGCGTTACGCCCTTCGACGGGCCCGACGGCTACTCGATCGGCTACAAGCACGTGCACGAGGCGCCGCCGGCCATCCAGACCTTGGTGCCCGACGTCCCGGACCGGCTCGCCGGCATCATCATGAAGTGCCTCGAGAAGAACCCCGACAAGCGCTACCAGCGCGGGCACGAGCTGGCCGACGACATCTACGCGTGGATGCACGCCGAGGGCGCGCGGTCCACGCCCCCGGTGCGGGCCACGCGCCCGACCAGCGTGGGGTGAGCAGCCGGCTCGTCGAGGTCGCGCTGCCGCTGCCCCTGCTGCGCACCTTCACCTACGCGGTCCCCGACTCGCTCAAGCATCCGGTCGTCGCCGGCAGCCGCGTCGTCGCGCCTGTACGTGGCAAGCGCGTCGTCGGCATCTGCCTCGGTGAGTCCGATGGCCGTGCCCTTGGTGGTCGCGAGGCCAAGGCGCTGCTGGCCGCGCCGGACCCCGAGCCAGCGTTGCGCGCGGACCTGCTCGCCGTCTGCCGCTGGATGGCCGAGTACTATGTGGCGCCGATAGGCTTGGTCACGCGCTCGGTGCTGCCCGCCGCACTCGGTGTAGCCGCGAAACCCGAGGCCGCCGGCAAGCAGGAGCGCATCCTCGTGCTCTCGCGCGAGCTGCCCACGCTTACGGCCCGGGACGAAGCCTTCAGGCGCTCCCCACAGCAGCGCGCGTTGTTCGAGCTCCTCGAGCAGCTCGGCGGGCGCGCACCCGTGAAGCACCTGGTGGAGCGACTGGGCTGCACGCCCGCCGTGGTGACCGCACTGGCCAAGCGTGGCTTCGCGAACATTGAGCAGGCCTCGCTGCTTCGCGATCCCTTTGCCGACCGGCCTGCGCCGCCGGCACCGCGGCAGCAGCCCACGGCCGCGCAGCAGACGGCGATCGATGCGATCCTGGCGTCGGAGATCGGCAGCGTCACCCTGCTGCACGGCATCACCGGCAGCGGCAAGACGCTCGTGTATCTCAAGGTGCTCGAGGAAGTCGTGCACAAGCGCGGACAGAGCGCCATCGTGCTCGTGCCCGAGATCGCCCTCACGCCGCAGGCCGTGGATCGCTTCCGCGCTGTCTTCGGCGACCAGGTGGCCGTCTTGCACTCAGGCCTGAGCGATGGCGAACGCCTCGACGCCTGGCGCGCCTTGCAGCGCGGCGAGCGCCGCATCGCCGTGGGCGCGCGCTCCGCGGTGTTCGCGCCACTCGAGAACCTCGGCGCCATCATCGTGGACGAGGAGCACGAGGGCAGCTACAAGCAGGGCGAGACGCCGCGCTACAACGCGCGCGAGGTGGCCGTGCTCCGCGCCCGCGAGACCGGGGCCATCTGCGTGCTCGGCAGCGCCACGCCGAGTCTCGAGAGTTGGGTGAATGCGCGCGATGGCCGCTTCCAGTTGCTGGAGCTGCCTGATCGCGTCGGTGGCGGTTCGCTGCCTTCGGTGCAGGTCGTGGACCTGCGCCAGGAACAGAAGGCTGCTACACCGGAGGACCGCGCTCGCCGACAGGTGCTCTCCGCGCCGCTGGAGCGCGCGCTGCGCGATCGCTTGGAGCGGAAGGAGCAAAGCATTCTGCTGCTGAATCGCCGCGGCTACGCCAGCTTCGTGCAGTGCGATGAGGGGCACGTCGCGACCTGCCCGAACTGCTCCATCTCACTCACGTACCACCGTACGCCCGAGCGCTTGGTCTGCCACTACTGCCTGCACCAGGAGGACGCCTCTCATCCCTGCGCCGACTGCGGCCAGCCGCTGCGGCGCCAGCGCGGGCTCGGCACACAACAGGTCGAGCGGCTCTTGCTCGAGCGCCTGCCGGAAGCGCGCGTGGCGCGGATGGATGTGGACACGACCAGTGGGAAGTGGGCGCACACGACCATCCTCGACCGCGTCGCCCGAGGCGAGGTCGACATCCTGCTCGGCACGCAGATGATCGCCAAGGGGCTCGACTTCCCGAACGTCACGCTGGTGGGCGTGATTGACGCGGACATCGGCATCAATCTCCCCGACTTTCGGGCGTCGGAACGCAGCTTTCAGTTGCTGAGCCAGGTCGCCGGCCGCGCGGGCCGCGGCCCGAAGGGCGGGGACGTGTTCATCCAGACTCGCGTGCCTTCGCATCACGCGCTGCGCTGTGCGGTGACGCACGACTACCACGCCTTTGTGGCCGAGGAGCTGCCGGCGCGCGAGTCACCGCCGTACCCGCCGACACTGCGGCTCGCGAACCTCGTGGTCAGCGGACTCGACGAAGCGGCAGTGGCCCAGTTCGCCACCGAGCTCACCGAGTGGTGCATCAAGGCGGACCTCAAATTCAATCTCGGCATCACGGTGCTCGGGCCCGCGCCCTGCCCGATCGAGCGCATCAAGACGCGCTGGCGCTGGCACGTGGTGCTCAAGTCCGCCAGCGCCTCGGCGCTCACGCGTCTCCTGCGCGGCGTGATGACGGGCGTGGAGATTCCAACAGTGCACGACATGCGATTGGTGGCGGATCGGGATCCGGTGAGCCTGCTCTGACCGACCCGTTGGCAGCCGGTTCTGGAACTGCTGGTTACCACGGAGACACGGAGACTCGGAGAACGTCAGCGTGGGCGATCTACTCCGTGTCCACTTTGACCCTCTTCTCTGGACGCTCGGCGGACGGATCTGTCTCCGAGGCTTTCAAAGAACTCACTTGAAGAAGGCGTAGAGCTTTCCTGGGCGCGCGCAGTATCTCCGTGTCTCCGTGTCTCCGTGGTTGAAGGCAGTTTTCCAGCACCCCACGCGTTGAATAAGCCCCTCAAACCGGCGAGATTTCAGGATGACGCAGAGCATCCCCCTCGCCTCGGACGCCCGCGAGCGCTTCCTGATGGAAATCGCCGCCGTGGTCCCGCCGCAGCGCCTGGCAGAGGTCCATCTGTTTCCACCGCTTCGCCAGGGCACCATCGAGACCGGCGTGGCTGTGATCGCCGCGATGCCGGAAGGAGCGAGCCCGGCCGGCGACGAGCCAACCGAGCCCGCCGCAGCCGAGGAGTTCCCCGAGGGCGCCACCATCTCCTCGCGCCACGTCGTCTACACGGCCCGCTATCGCTGGACCCGCAAGGGGCCAGACCGCGGCAAGTGGGAGTCCGAGGTCATCGCCGAGGCCGATGTGCCCCTGTTGACCGTGGACACCGTGGTCCAGGGCGTGAAGGCCCGCGCCGACGAGCCCTACGAGTCCGAGCGGATGAGCGGCGACGCCGCCCGCGCCCTCATTGCCCAGGCCCAGCGGCGGTGGCAGACCACCCCGTAGTCGAGCGCTTCATCGGCTACCTGCGCGAGCACAACCTGCCCGTGACGGCGCAGCGGCTCGCCATCGCCGAGGTGCTGCTCACCGCCGATCGCCACCTTTCGGCCGAGGAGATCGCCGAGGAGGTCTCGGCACGCGGTCGGAAGGTCGGCACCGCGACCGTGTACCGCGCCATCGACACGCTGCTGGAAAGCGGGCTGATCACCGAGCGCGACTTTGGTGAGGGCTTCCGGCGCTTCGAGCCCACGCGCGATGTGCCGAACCACGAGCACCTCGTCTGCACGCAGTGCGGCAAGGTTGAGGAGTTCCGCGACGAGCGCCTCGAACGCATGACGACCATCGTGGCCGAGTCGCGGGGCTTCGCGCGGCAGCGGCATCGATTGGTCATCCACGGGATCTGCAGCGGCTGCCAGCGTGGCGGCGCGCGCCCCTCCGCTTCAACCCCTTGGGGTCGCCAGTAAATGGAATCCGGAGCTTCGCTCGGCCTCTTCATCGCCTTTGCCGGCGGCTTGCTGAGCTTCCTCAGCCCCTGCGTGCTGCCGCTGGTGCCGAGCTACGTCACGTTCATCACGGGGATGAACCTCGAGGACCTGCAGCGCTCCAAGCGCACGACGCTGATCCACGCGACGCTGTTCGTGGCGGGCTTCACGCTGATCTTCCTCGCGCTGGGCGCCGGGGCCACCGTCTTCGGCCAGCTGATGCTGCGCTATCGCGACGTGATCGCGCGGGCGGGCGGGGTGTTGATCATCATCTTTGGCCTGTACCTGATGGGCGTGTTCAACCTCTCCTTCCTGATGAAGGACACGCGGCTGCACCTGGCCGACAAGCCGCTGGGCTTCCTTGGGACCATTGTGGTTGGGATTGCCTTCGGCGCCGGCTGGTCGCCCTGTATCGGGCCTATCCTCGGGGCCATCCTGACGATGGCGGCCAACGAGGCCGACTTGGGGCGTGGACTGACGCTGCTCTTTGCCTACTCCCTGGGCCTGGCGGTGCCCTTCCTGTTCGCCGCGCTGATGGTGGAACGCTTCCTGGCACTCTTCCAGCGTGTGCGGCAGTACATGGTCTGGGTGAACCGTACGGCGGGCGCCCTGCTGGTCTTCGTCGGGGTGCTGATGGCGACCAACCGGTTCACGATGCTTTCGAATTGGCTACAGGACTTCACGCCGGAGTTCATCCTGAACCGGATATAAGGTCCGGCGACGAGTGGTCCGGACGCAAAGACGCCCCGCCGCGCTGAGCGCGGCGGGGCGTCTGCCTGCAGGAGCGTCGCTTAGAAGCGGATGCCGACGCGGACGGGGAGCGACGTGGTGGCGTCGCCTTCGCTCATGATGCTGCGATACACAACTTCGGCGAACAGCTTGGCGCTGGACATCTCGAAGTTGAAGCCGGCGCCGACGTTCCAGGCCAGATCCGACTCGTCGAACACGTCAAGCTTCTGCTGGTAGTAGCCGATGCCGACGAGCGCATAGGGCATCAGGCCCGTGCCCGTGTTGATCGGAATCATGCCGTTGACCATCACGCCGAGCTGGGTCCAGTTCTCGTCGACGCCGTCGAGCGAGAAGGTCGACCAGTCGAGGTCGACGCGCAGGCTGAGCTTGTCGTTGATCGGCTGATAGAAGTTGCCACCGATGCTGAAGCCCATGTCGGCGAAGTCACCGAACTCGCCAGTCGGCAGCGCGATACCCGCCATCGCACCGAAACGGCCCTGGGCCTCCGCGGTGGACGAAACAGCCACGAGGAGGGCGGTGGCGGCAATGGCGCCGCGAACAAAACGAGCGATCATCAGAGTCCTCTCTAGGAGAAGTGTTCACGGCGCCCTTCGGACCCGTCGGACGACGAGACCAGGGTGCCGGCCCTGCATTCTTGCCCTTCTGACGCGCGGAAATCGTAAAGGTTTCACCTATACATCACCGGTGTACTAATCCTTGCCACCCCGGCATCTGGAGGTCGACTGGCGGTCCGCCTCGTGAGCCAGGTCACACCCGCTGCCCTCGGTTGTGGCTAGCTGTGTACCCACCGAGATTTAGGCGTCCGAAACTCCCCATCACGATTGAGGTTTGCCATGATTGCCACCACGACGCGTCGAGTAGCCCTCGCGTTCGCCGCCCTGACCCTCATTGCCGCCTGCGGTGGCGGTGATCCCGCCGCCGACGAGGGGCGCGAGATCGAACTCGCCCCTGCCGCCGCCGACGCCCCGATGAACGACGCCGCGGCCACGCCGCCATCCTCCTCGACCTCGACCCCGGCGCCGGCCCCGACGAAGTCCGCCGCCCCCGCGCCTGCCCGCCCGTCGACCAGCACGGCCAGCAACCGCAGCGCCTCGCTCGCCGTCGGTACTGCCATCACGGTCGCCTCCGCCGACAAGATCTGCACCAACACCCACAAGGTCGGTGACCGCTTCACCGCCACGGTCACCGAGGCCGTCGCCGGGTCCAACGGCGGCTCGCTCGCGGCCGGAACGGCCGTGACGCTCGAAGTCGTGGAGTCCGAGCGCGGCGAGAACTCTCAGGAGAAGGTCAAGCTGGCCTTCAAGCCGATCTCGATTGATGTCGCCGGACAGACCCGGACCCTCGCAGCTGACATCACCCAAGTCGCGAAGCTCGAGTATGTGCGCGTCCAGAGCACCGGCACCCAGGCCAAGAAGGTCGCCACCGGTGCCGCCATCGGCGCCGTCGCCGGCCAGCTGCTGGGCAAGGACACCAAGAGCACCGTCGCCGGCGCCGCTGTCGGCGCCGTGGCCGGTGGCGCCGTCGCCGCCGCGACCACGGACTATAACGGCTGCCTCGCCGCCAATGCGCCGATCACGGTGACGCTGACCGAGGCGATGAATCTTCGGTAGGACAAAGGTTGTAGGACGAAGGACGAAAGAGAACGGCGATGCGGAGCCTCGAGCCCCGCATCGCCGTTCTCTTTCGTCCTTCGTCCTTCAACCTCCGACCTAGTATCCCACCGCGCCCCCGCTCCCGCGCGGCTCATGCACCCCGTGCCAGCCCCCCGGCACCCGCATCACCGCATTCACGTTCGCAATCCCTTGCTGCATCGTGAGCGTGTGTCCCATCCGCTCCAGCCGCCGCAGCTCCCGCGGCGCAAAGCCCTGCGCCTCATAACGGATCGCATCCGGTAGCGCCTGGTGGTGCATCCGCGGTGCCCGCATCGCGTCCACCAACGACATCCCGTGCTCGATCACGTTCAGGATCACCTGCGAGGTGGCTGTGATGATCGTCGGCCCCCCCGCCGCGCCGACCACGAGCAGCACCTGCCCTTCGCGGTCCAGCACGATCGTCGGTGACATCGCGCTGAGCATGCGCTTGCTAGGCTGGATGGCGTTGGCCTCGCCCTGCACCAGCCCGAACATGTTCGCCGTGCCCGGCTGCGCGGCGAAGTCGTCCATCTCGTTGTTCATGAAGAAGCCGCCGCCCGGTACCCACACCGCCGAGCCATAGCCGCCGTTGATCGTCGTCGTCGTCGCGACGGCGTTGCCCTTGGCATCCACCACGGAGTAGTGCGTCGTGTGCTCTGGCTCGGGCGCGGCGTCGAATGCCGGCGTCTCCGAGGCTTTCCGCGGATTGATGTCCGACGCCAGCTTCGCGGCGTAGTCCTTGGAGGTCAGCTCATCGCGCGGCACGGGCACAAAATCGGCATCGGCCAGCTTCGCGTTGCGATCCATGAACGACCGCCGGAACGTCTCGGCCAAGAGGTGCACGTACTGCGCCGTGCCGAACGGCGGCAGCGGCGCGAATTGTTCGAGGATGTTGAAGCTCTCCGTCATCGTGATGCCACCCGAGCTCGCCGGCGGCATCGTGATCAGCGTGTAGCCGCGGTAGGTCGAGATCACGGGCTCGCGCCACTTGGCCTCGTAGCGCCGCAGGTCCTCGCGCGTGATGATGCCACCGCCGCGCTGCATCTCATCCACGATGGTCTGGCCCACCGGCCCATCGTAGAACGCCTTGGGGCCCTGGTCGGCAATCAGCTGCAGCGAGCGAGCCAGGTCGGACTGCACGAGCATCCCGCCGGGCGGCACGGGCGCACCGCCGGGATAGAACAGCGCGCAGCCGGCGAAGCGGCAGAGGCGTTCCTGGCTGCCACGCAACGACCGGAAGAGCGCGCTGTCCACCGCGAAGCCATCACGCGCCAAGCGGATCGCCGGCGCCATCACCTGCGCCAGACGCATCGTGCCGAAGCGCTCCAACGCCGCGTTCATTCCAGCCACCGCGCCGGGTACGCCGGACGCCAAGTGTCCGACCACGCTGCGGTCGGTGAGCTTGCCCATCGAGTCCACGTACATATCGCGCGTGGCCGCCAACGGG
Organism: Gemmatimonadaceae bacterium; assembly: GCA_019637445.1. NCBI lineage: Bacteria > Pseudomonadati > Gemmatimonadota > Gemmatimonadia > Gemmatimonadales > Gemmatimonadaceae > Gemmatimonadaceae bacterium. Next base: position 182,160 of record JAHBVS010000002.1, read on the forward strand.
GCGATCTCGCGGTAGTCGAGCGCCGCCGTCCGCCCGTCGGCCATGCGGATCGTCATGAATCCGCCGCCGCCGATGTTCCCGGCAAACGGATACGTCACCGCCAGCGCGAAGCCCACGGCCACGGCGGCATCCACCGCGTTGCCACCGGCTTCGAGGATCTCCTTGCCCGCCTCGGACGCCAGGTCGCTGTTGCTCGAGACCATTGCCGAGGCCCCGAACGATGCTTCCTTGACGTCGTTGAGGCGCCAGCCCCCGGGGAAGGTGCCCGAGTAGCGCGCATCAGTGGTGGAACTCGTCGAGCGGCAGGCCGTCAGCGCAAAGGTCGCTGCCAGCAGCAGCGCGCCGGGCCGCCGCATTCCGCGAAAGAAGGCCAACATCGTCTACCGTCCTCCCCGGAGCCGGTACCGCAGCCCCAGTCTCGTGGCGTACTGCGTCTGCGAGCGCCGCGCGCCCGCCGGAAGTCCTTCCTTGGAGCCAATCGTCGTGCCGGCGTCCTGGACCAGCGTGACCGCCGCGCGCTCGCCAAGCGGGAAGGCGAAACCGTAGCCGATCACGATCGACAGCGCATTGCGTGGCTTGCTCTCCTCGCTCGAGAGGACGGCCTCGCCCGAGTAGTTGGTCCACTGCGCCCAGCCCGCGCTGACCTCGAGCAGTTGGTGGAACACCCGCGCCTCAGGCGAACGGAACGTCGCCATCACTTGGCGGAACTGGATCTCGCCGTCGGCGCCCGGTGCGCTGCTGAAGGCCACCGGCACGGTGGCGATGGTTCCGGTCACTCCGAGGCTGCCGGAACGCAGGCCGAAGTCGACGCCCAGTCGGTACTGGAACGCCTCGCCGAAGGCCCAAAGCGCGCCACTCTGGCCGTCCACTCGATCCGTGGTTTGGAAGTAGCCGACGTGCGCCTGGATGCCGATGGGGCGGTCCGACGCGTCCGAGGAGGGGACACGAATGATCTGGGCGGCACTCGAGGTGCCGATGGCGGCGTTGCAGACTGCCGCGGCGCCGAGGAGGCGCAACCGGGTGCGGAGGCTCATCACGCCCGATAACTTAGGGCGCAGGTCGCCACCGCGACACCGAGCCCACCCCGACTCCCCCATCGTGCTCGATCCCAGGGTCACCGAGCGTCGCAATCCCCGCAGCGCCGACATCGATCTCGCCTCGCCGCTCGAGATCGTGGACCTGATGAACGCCGAGGACCGGACCGTGGCCGACGCCGTGGCCACGCAGCGCGAGGCCATCGCCAGCGCCATCGCGTTGGTGGAGCAGGCCTTCCGCGCGGGGCATCGGCTCTACTATGTCGGCGCCGGGACCTCTGGCCGACTTGGCGTGCTGGACGCCTCAGAGTGTCCGCCAACCTTCGGCAGCGATCCCGAACTGGTGCAGGGCATCATCGCGGGCGGACCCGCGGCTCTGACGCGTTCTCAGGAGGGCGCCGAGGACCGGCTGGAAGACGCCGCCCGCGACCTGACTGCCGCGGGCGTGGCGGCGGGCGATGTCGTGATCGGCATCGCGGCGAGCGGCACCACGCCATACGTGCGTGCTTCACTGCGGCACGCCAAGGGGATCGGCGCCCACCCGGTGATCCTCGCCTGCTCACCGCCGCCGGCGGACGCCCTGGCCGACTGCGAGATCGCCATCCTGCCCATCACCGGACCAGAGGTCGTCACGGGCTCCACGCGGCTCAAGGCAGGAACGGCCACCAAGCTCGTGCTCAACACAATCACGACGGGTGCGATGATCCGCATCGGCAAGACCTACGGCAACCTGATGGTGGACCTGAAGGCGACGAACGACAAGCTGCGCGATCGTGCCGTACGGATGGTCCTCACGCTCTGCGGCGGATCACGCGATGGCGCGCGCGAACTGCTTGGGCGCGCCGATGGTTCGGTGAAGCTGGCGCTGGTGATGCAGAAGCTGGGCGTGTCCGCCGACGAGGCGCGTGCGAAGCTCGAGCAGGCCGGCGGCGTCGTACGACGTGTCATCCTCGACGCCCCGCCTGCCGTGGAGCGCGAGTGATCGGCGACGTGCTTGTCGGCTTGATGTCCGGCACTTCGCTCGACGGCATCACCGCTGCTGTCGTGCGCTTTGAGGAAGACGAGCAGGGGAATCCCTCGCCGTCGCTGCTCGCCCACGTGACGCGCCCCTACGCCGCTGCCGAACGCGCGCGACTCGCCGCCGCGCTCTCGGGCGTCTCGCCCGCCGAGTACGCGGCCCTCGACTTCGCGCTCGGTGGCTGGCTCGCCGAGGCGGCCCTCGCCGCCGTCGCCGAGTCCGGTGTGGCGCGCGAGGACATCCGTGCCATCGCCTCGCACGGCCACACGGTGTGGCACAGCCCGCGTGAGGCCACCTGGCAGTTCGGCCAGCCGGCGGTCATCGCCGAGCGGCTCGGCGTCGACGTCATCGCCGACTTCCGCGTGCGCGACGTAGCCGCCGGTGGCGAAGGTGCCCCGCTGGTGCCGATCGCCGACGCGATGCTTTTCTCGCGCGACGACGGCTGGCGGCTGCTGCAGAACCTCGGCGGCATCGGCAACGTCACCGTACTGCCGCCGCGCGCTTCGGGAGACGACGCCCTCACCGCCGTGCGCGCCTTCGACACGGGCCCCGGCGTCTGCGTGATCGACGGCGTCGTGCGCCTGCTGCGTCCCGAGATGGACTTCGATCGCGACGGCAAGCTGGCCGCAGCAGGGCGACCCATCGAGTCGGTAGTCGAGTTCCTCCTCGCCGACCCCTGGTTCGACGCCCCGCCGCCCAAGAGCACCGGCCGCGAACGCTTCACCGCCGCGTACATCGCCGACGTCATCGCGCGCTGCCGCAGTGCCAAGCCGCACTGCAGCGACGAGGACATCGTGGCCACGGCCACCTGGCTCACCGCGCGCAGCATCGCCCGCGCTGTCGAGCGCTTCGTGCCGCAGCCAGTGGCCGACGTGCTGCTCTCCGGCGGCGGTGCGCGGAATCCAGCCCTGCGCGAAGCCATCGCAATGTCGCTGAGCCCGCGACTCGTGCGGCCCTTCGGCGAGCTCTACTTCGACGGCGACGCCAAGGAAGCCGTTGCATTTGCCTTCCTCGGCTGGCTGCACCTACGCGGCCTGCCGGGGAACGTGGTCGGCGCCACGGGCGCGCGTGGCCCACGCGTCCTCGGCGCCCGCTACCCGGCGTGAGCGACCCACTCGCCGCGCTGTTCGTTCCCGAACTGCGCTGGGACCGCGATCACGGCTTCTCCCATCTCATCGAGTTGGTCGAGGAATGCCTCGCGCTCGGCGTCGGGGGATTCGTGCTGCGCGGCGGGCCCCGCGAGGCGGCGCGTGCGTTCATTGCGGAGTTGCAGTCGGCGTCGCGCCTGGGATTGCTCATTGCCGCGGAGGCGGAGCGCGGGGCGGGGCAGGCGTTCACCGATGCGACGGGCCTGCCGCCTGCCGCCGCACTCGGCGTGCTGCGCGACGAACAGCTCGTGCGCCGCGCCGCGAGGCTCACTGCGCGCGAACTGCGCGCGATCGGCGTGAACTGGGCGCTGGCGCCCTGCGCCGACCTTGCCCTGACAACGGAGAACCCACTGCTCGGCTCGCGTAGCTTCGGTGCCGACGTGCAGAAGGTGGCCGAGTGGGTCGTGGCCTGGAGCGACACTTGCCAGGCCGAGGGCGTGATGGCCTGCGGCCTGCATCTGCCGGGAGTCGGTCGACTCCACACTGATCCGGCGCTCGACACCAACGCCGCGATCACCGCGTCCGGAGAAACGCTTTGGAACGCAGATCTGGTCCCGTTCCGCGCGCTGGTGGACGCCGGCGTGGCAACGCTTCTCGTCTCACAGGTGTCGTATCCCCAGTTGGATACGAGTGCCGTCCCCGCCGCGCAGTCGGCGCTTGTGCTGGAGCGACTCCTGCGCGGCGAACTCGGCTTCGAGGGACTGTTGGTGAGCGATGCGCCTGGCCAGGCCGCCGCGATGCGCGGTGGCACCGAAGCGGATGCAGCGCTGCGAGCGATCGCGGCGGGCTGTGATCTCGCGCTCGCGCCCAGCGATGTCGCCGCGGCGGTCGAAGGCGTGGATGCCGCGTTGCGCGATGGCGCGCTGCATCCCGACCGCGTGGACGCCGCGCTTGAGCGGCGGCACTTCTGGGCCGAGTGGGCTCGCGGCGAGGTGCTGCGTGAGGCCACACTCGACGATGTGCTCTGGGCACGCCAGGTTGCCGACACCGTCGTGCACGCCACGCGCGGCGTCATCGCAAACGTTGGGCCCGTGGTCGACGTCATACTGGTGGACGACGACGCCGATCGGGCTTGGGAGAATGCCGAGCGGCGCTGTGCGCCGTTGCTCGAGACGCTGCGCGCCGTGGGTCTCGCGCCGCGTGTGGTCGAGGGTCCGACGGACGAGGGCCGCGGCGCCGTGCTGGTGGTTGTGCTGGGAGAGCCGCGGCAAGGTCGCGGTCGTGCGGGGTACCGCGAGGACACGCGTCGACGCGTGGCCCGCGCGGTGTCGGAGTCGCGTGCGGCACGACGGTCGGTGCTGGGACTGGTGTTCGGGCCACCCGCGCTGGCCGAGGAACTCCCGGAGTTGCCGAATCTCGTCTGCGCGTGGAGCGGCGATCGCGCGATGCAAGCAGCGGCTGCGCGGCGATTGGCGTAACAATCCGAACCTCGCAGCGACGTTGTTCCGTACGTACCTTAGCAAGCCAAGACTGAGTAGACATTGACCGACGACTTCACCCAGACCCTGCAGGACGCACTCGCCCCGGGCTACACGCTCGAGCGGGAGCTGTCTGGTGGCGGGATGAGTCGAGTGTTCGTGGCCACGGACACGGCGCTGGGCCGCAAGGTGGTCGTGAAGGTGCTGCCGCCCGAGCTCGCCGCGGGCGTGAACCACGAGCGGTTCCGCCGCGAGATCCAGGTCGCCGCGCAGCTGCAGCATCCGCACATCGTGCCGCTGCTCTCCGCCGGTGAGCAGGGCGCGCTGATCTGGTACACGATGCCCTATATCAACGGGCACTCGTTGCGCGACGCACTGGCCCGCGGCGAGACCTACTCGCCAAAGGATGTCATCCGCTTGATGCGCGAGGTGGCCGAGGGCCTTGAGTACGCGCACGGGCTCGGCGTGGTGCACCGCGATATCAAGCCGGGCAACGTATTGGTGCAGGGCACTCACGCACTGGTCACCGACTTCGGCGTGAGCAAGGCCATCTCGGCGGCGATGCCGACCTCCGGCTACACAAGCGCCGGCATGGCAATTGGCACGCCGGCGTATATGGCGCCGGAGCAGATCGCGGCGGACCCCGCCGCCGACCATCGCATGGATCTCTATGCGTTGGGCCTGCTCGCCTACGAACTGCTGTCGGGCAAGGTGCCGTTCAAGGAGGCCTCGCCGCAGCAGACGATGGCGGCGCAGCTCACGCGCGATCCCGAGCCCATCGAGAAGATCCGGCCGGATGTGCCGGCGCCGCTGGCCGCGCTGGTGCGCCAGTTGCTCGCCAAGCTGCCCTCCGAGCGGCCGGCCAGCGCGCAGGCGGTGGTCGAGGCGCTGGATGGCATTCCGCTCTCGGGTGAGACGGCGGCCTTCCGGGCGATGCCGCGCCCGCGACGGCAGCGGGCGCAGACCGCCGTCGCGGCCTTGGTCGGCCTCGCGCTTGTTGCGGCCGCGTGGGCGATGGGGCAGCGACAGGGCTCCGAGGCCGTCGTGACGCAACTGCGCGACTCGCTGGCCGCAGCGGAGTCCCTGCAAGCCTGGGCGCCGACCGCGGCATTGCTCACACGTGAAGACTCCATCGCAATTGCCAACGCCGTGAGCGAGCGGATGGCGGCGCGGCCCACGCCGACGACCACGCGTGGCCGTCGCGACGATGCGCGCAACAACCTGCTTGTGGCGGATTCCATCCGCGTGCAGGTACAACGCATGGTCCTCGACTCGCTCCTGCGCCGGCAGGCGCTTGACGCCGCCGAGGCACAGGAGGTCGCGGCCGGCGTGAATGCCGCGCTGCAGGTGGCCGGGAACGTCCTGTCAACGGTCGTGCCCGAGGTCGCCGAGACGCCGCGCGTGGGTGTGCGCGACGGTCCGCGCGATGGTCCGCGCGAAGGGGCAACGGCTTTCCGCCTTGCGCCGCCCGAGGTTCGCGAGCCACCGCTGCTGCGCGGTCCGCGCCGTGTGGTGATCGCACCGCCGCGCTCCTCACGGGGTCGCCCCGATCTCGACGCCGTCGCGGCGACGCTGGTGGACACGCTGCGCCGCGCCATCGACACTCACCCGCGTTATGTCGCGGTCGCGCAGGACTCCGTGACCGCGGCACTCGCGTCCTCGCGCACCGTCAACGCGGTGCAGGAACGGCTCGACGCCGACCTCATCATCTCGTTCACGCTGATCCCCGCACGGGACAGCGTCGTGCGCCTGGTACAGATCCGCGATCTCACGGCGGCCCGCGGCTTCGAGATGCGCGTGGTCAGCACGACGGTGCCCGCGTCTGACCCCGCCGGCGGACTTGATCGGCTAGTTCCGATGACGCTGCGCACGATGCAGCAGTTGGAGCGCGAGACCGCGCGGCAGACGCTGCGGCCGCGCGATCCGCAGCCGCCTCGCGAGGCGCCGAAGCCCTAGCGCAGAATCTCGAGCGCGTCCATCGGCAGCATGGACGCCAAGCGGCTCGACGGCACCGCGTACACGATGCGCCCCCCACTTTCCGTGGCGCCGCCGTAGATCACGCCCATCACGTGGCCGTTGCTGTCGAAGACTGGCGAGCCACTGGATCCCTGCGCCGCAAAGGCATCGAGCTGCACCGTCTCGGCGAGGATACGGCTTACCGTGCCCACGCTGAGCGTGGCGGTGGGGCGCAGGGTGTTGATGTTGCCGCCCATTCCCTCGAGCCCGGTGCCCAGCGGGTAGCCGAGGATCGCCGCCGGTGCGCCGAGTCGTGTGGCCGCACCGTTGCGGGCCACGCCGCGCACCACCGGGTAACGGCCACTGGTCGTGATACGCAGCAGCGCAATCTCGTCCGTCGCGCTCACCAGTTCGATGCTCGCGCGCTTCCACTCGCCGCTGGTCCCATCGAAGGCCACTGCGATACGCTGCGCCCGCGTGCCGTCCTCCCGCTGCACCACGTGGCGGTTCGTGACGATCAGGCCGCTCTCGAGGACGTTGAACCCGGTGCCGCTGGCCAGCGTGGCGTCCGCAAACTCCACGGCCAGGAAGACCACGGCCGGCTGGTTCGCGGCGGCGATCGTCCCGTAGTCCATCGCCGCGATGCGGGCCGTGCGCGCCTGCTGGTCCCGCATCTCGGCGGCCAACGGCGCCACGTCGCCACCACGCGCCTGCTGCGCCCGCAGCTCCGAGGCGATGCGCTCCGTCTCAGCCCGCGCGGCCGCCAGCGAGGCGTCGGCGATGCCCGTCTCCTCCAGCTTGCGCTCCAGCGCGCGGGACAGCGAATCATTGGCCGCCAGCAGCGCCTGCAACTGCGCGCGGCCCTCGGCGGCCGTCTTCTGCGTCATCCACACGGCGGCCCCGGCGCCGACGATGACGACTGCCGTCAGTCCGATCACGAATCGCTTCAGCGCGCCCGTCTGTTTCTCCACCGCCATCGCCACGCGGACTTCCGTCCCCAAGCGGCCCTGGCCCTGCTTGGGCGCGCCCTTGGATGGCGTGGAGAGCTTGGTGGACGGTGCGGCGCCCGCGGCGGCCGAGGCCGCCACGCGGAACTCCGCAGTCGGACCCTCGCCGCCGAAGCGGATGACGTCGCCGTCCTTGAGCTCGTGCTCGCCGCTCAGGCGCTTGTCATTCACGAAAGTGCCGTTGGTGGAACCGATATCCACCAGCAGGTGCCGGCCCTCCACCGCCCGGATCTCCGCGTGCCGCGACGAGACCTCGAGATCGCGGTCCACGTCGAAGCGCAGGTCGTTGATCGGATGTCGCCCGATGGCCACCACTGCCTTGTCGAAGCGTTCGCGTGCCCCGCTTCGTGCGCCGCTGGTGATGCGGAGCTCGATAGCCATCAGTCGCGCAGCCAGCTGATCAACATCATCAGGATGACGATCCCGGTCAGCGCGCCAAAGAACCAACGCAGCGTACTCACGGGAATTCGCCCACCGGCCGGCACCTTCGGCTCCGGCGCCGGCGCGATGCGCACCGTCGGGCCGTCACCCGCGCGGCCGACCACCTGCGCCCCCTGCGGCTTCACGGGCTCGAGTTCGAGCGTCGGTATCTCCGACTCGTCCATCGTCGGCTCGTCCTCGTCCACGGCGCTGAGCTGCGGGATCGACGCGCGGTCGATCGGTACCGTCGCCCGCTCCTGCGAGCCGCGATACACGCGGTGCTCCGGCGCCTCGCCCCCCTGCGTCGGCAACCCGTCTCCCTCGAAGCGCGCCGCCACCACCGTGATGTTGTCCGGGCCACCCGCCTCGTTGGCGAGGTCGATCAGGCGCCGACAGACATCGACGAGGTCCTTCTCCTCCCGCACCACCTGCGCGATCTCCGGCGCCCGCACCTGGCCCGAGAGCCCGTCCGAGCAGAGGATCAGCACGTCGCCCCGCATCACCTGCTGCGAGGTCAGATCCACCTTGATGCGCGGTTCCGGTCCCAGCGCCTGCAGGATGATGTTGCGCCGTTCGCTCACCTCGGCTTCCTCCGGCGTCATCTCGCCGGCCTCGATGAGCTTCTGCATCAACGACTGGTCCTTCGTGATCTGGATGGCCTCGCCGTTGCGCACGATGTAGCCGCGCGAGTCGCCCACTTGGCAGAGGTACAGCGAATCGCCGAGGAAGCCGGCGATGGTCGCGGTCGTGCCCATCCCCCGGTTCTCCGGATGCTGCTGCGCGTAGCTGTGGATGGACGAGTTGGCCGAGTCCGTCGCGCCCTTGAGCGCGTGCGCAAAGGTCTCTGCGTCGGTGGCCTGCACGTTGCGCCAGCGCTGGTCGAGTTCGCGGAGGATGACCTCGACGGCCATCGAGCTGGCGATCTCGCCGGCGGCCGCGCCGCCCATGCCGTCGGCGACCATGAACAGCGTGCCGCGCTCGCCGGCGGTGTGCGTGCGCACTTCCGGCTGCAACGACGCATTGAACGTCGTCAGGTCCGCGACCGCGAAGGTGTCCTCGTTGTGCTCACGCGTGCGACCGACATCCGTGCGTCCGAAGACGTGGATGGTGACCGTGCCGCCGGAAGGGGAGTTGCCCGTCACGGAGTGGGAGTGCAGGGAGGGAGGACAGGGGACCCGCACATTCTATGTGCGGGGCCACGGGGCCGCGAGGCGATGGGTGACGGGGGGATGGTGATGTTGGTCACGGAGGGCACCCGTAGGCGGTGCGCATCTGCCGTGCCATCCCTTTCTCGAGGTCCGAGAGCGACGAGGCCAGCACCTGGGGCGCGTGGCGGCAGACACCGACGTCGTCATCGCGCAGCAGGGCGGCGTAGAAGAGCACGAACTGCGCGTTCTCGAGCTTGGTGCCCGAGAGGCGATCGAGCATCGGTTCCACTTCACGCCTCGCGCGCTGCCCGAGCACCGGCGCATCGGCGCTGTCCACGTTGCCGAGGAAGCGGTCGCGCCAGGTCTGCAGCAACTCCGCATCCACGTCGCGCGCGGGGGTGGTGCCCGGTGTCGTAGTCGGCGTCGTGCCCGGATTCCCCGCCGGCCGCGTATTCGTCTCCGGAACCTTGGTCCCACCGTCCAGCGGCCTGTTCATGTTCTGTGTGCCACCACCCGCAGGCGGCACTGGGGCCCCGCCTGCCTGCGAGTCCGGCGCTTGCGCCGTGTTTGTCTGCGCGCCAGGCGTCGCGGTCGATGGGTCCGTCCCCGGCTTCGCAAACTGCGAGTACCCGAAGTAGCCCAACACCGCCACGGCCGCCACGCCGCCGATCATCGGCACGAGCTTGGACTTCTTCTCCGGCACCACCGGCGTCGCCGACGACGCCCGGTCCGGAGACTTCGGCGCCACGCGCGTCGCCGGCATCGCCGCCGTCTTCGCACTCTGTCGCACCGGCGGCGCACCGGCAGACGCCGACTGCGCCCCGATCACCGCCGTCGCGCCCGCCGTCGCCGCCACCGACGGCATCGCACTCAGCGCCTCGGCAAAGTCGCGCCCGAACGTCGCCGCACTCTGGTAGCGCTCGGCAGCATCGCGCGCCAAGGCCTTGTCGAGCACCGACTGCACCTGCGCCGGCCACGCGATGTCACTGCGCATCTCGGCCAATGTCCGCGGCCGATCCGTCAGGCGCATGATCATCGCCTCCTGCGCCGTCTCGCTCGGGAAGGGCAGCGTGCCCGTCAGCGCATTGAACGCCACCAGCGCCAGCGAATAGATGTCGCTGCGCCCGTCGAGCTTGTCGCCCGACAACTGTTCGGGACTCATGTACTCGGGCGTCCCGACCACCAGGCCGGTCTTCGTCACCTTCTGCGCATCACTGGAACTCGCCTTCGCGATGCCGAAGTCCACGACCTTCACGAGGTCCGAGCCATCACGGTTCTTGGCGACCATGATGTTGTCGGGCTTCAGGTCGCGATGCACGATCCCCGCGTCGTGCGCCACCTGCAGCGCGTCGGCCGTCTGGTGCACGATGCTCGCCGCCCGCGCCGGCTCGAGCCCGTTGCCTTCCTCGATAAAGTCGGTGAGCGGCTTGCCCTCGATGAACTCCATCGCGAGGTAGATCAGCCCCTCGCTGGTCTCGCCGAAGTCGTAGATGCCGCAGATGTTCGGATGGCTGAGCCGCGACGCATTCGACGCCTCGCGATTGAAGCGCGCAATGGCATCGGGGTCGCTGTTCATCCCCGGGTTCATCACCTTCAGCGCGCTCTTGCGACCCATCTTCACGTGCTCGGCGAGGTACACCGTGCCCATCCCGCCCTCGCCCAGCTTCTTCATGATGTGGTAACGGTCGGCGATCACCGAGCCCAGCAGGTCCCCACTGGCATTCGACGAGCGCAGCGCCGTGCCGTCGCGCGGACAGAAACGCTCGCTCAGCGGATACTCGGTGCCGCAGGTCGGACAGACCTTTTGCTCGCTCACAGGCTCTCCACGCGCAGGGTCTGGTCGCCGAGCAGGATGCGCTGGCCGGCCTTCACCGGACGCTCGCCTCGCACTGCCACGGCAACGCCATTGCGGCTGCCAAGGTCGAGCACGATGAAGTCAAGGTCCTCGCTGCGCACTTCGGCGTGGCGTCCGCTCATCGTCTGGTCGTAGGGGAACAGCCAATCGCCGTCCGTGCGGCCAATCACGACCGAGCGCGCTGGCGAGAGATGGCAGGAGTCGCGCGCCGAGCCGTCGGCGCGCAGCTGCTGCACGACCGCGACGTCAGCGCTTGGCACGGCGGATCCAAGGCGCCGCGTGGCATCGGCCTCCGGCGGATTCGGGCCGGGGAAGCCGAGGCGGCGGAACCGGATGATCTGCGAACCCACGAGGATGGTGTCGCCGTCCTGCAGCTTGTACGGCTCCTGCTGGTAAAGCCAGGTGCCGTTCCGCGACCCGAGGTCGCGCAGGAACAGTTGCCCGTCGCGGAACGACAGTTGTGCGTGCACCGGGCTCATGTAGACGTCGTCGCCGAAGCGGATCTCGCCGTCGGCGCGGCCAATGGTGGCCTCGGGGCCATCCATCATCCACGTGCGCGCCGGCTGGCCCGCCGAATCGAGAATGGCGATTGTCGGGCCCTGATGCGTCGCGCGCGCGGAGAACACCGCCGTGCCCGGCGACGCCGAGGGCGGTTCGGCCGTGTGCGCGACGCGCGTGCCGCAGCGGGCGCAGAAGACGTCGACACCCGGGGTGACCTCATTGCCGCAGGACCCACAGAGCATCACGCTCACGTCGGGAGCAGGCGGCCCTTCGTTGGCCCGCGCACCGCATCGCGGGCAGAAGGGCAGCGCCGGGTCGATGGGCGTGCCGCAGAGCCGGCAGGGGGTCTTCATGCCGGCGCCGCCGCCCTGGCCCGTGGCCGGTTGGCGTGAGATGCGCGTGTCGGGAAGCGTGATATCCATAGGGTTCGGCGCCCGGGACGAGGCGCCGCTCGAACTTGCTGCAACTGGCATGCCGGGGACGGGGATCACGCGCGCACCACTGGCCACGACTGGCTTGCCGCAGTCTTGGCAGAACTTCAGGGAGGCGTCGTTGTCACGGCCGCAGAAGCTGCAACGGATCACGGATACGGGGCAGGAGGGGACGGCTCGGCGAATATACGGGCCGTGGAGGGGGGAGGGGAGAGGACGGCCACACCGAGAATAAGGCGCCGCCGCCCTCCCTTCCGAGCAGCGGAGCCGCCAACGACCCCCTCGTTGCCCTCCCAACGAACACGCGCTGCCCCAAGTGTCAGATGGCGGTGTAGCATTCGCGCGATGTCTCCCCCACCGATTCGCAGCGCCGCCCGCTCGACGGGCGTCGCTGCCCGTGCCTTGGGCGCGAACGCCCTCGTGAGAGCTGCCGCGGCGATTGCCGTCGGGATGCTCGTCAATGCCGGCGCCGGATCAATGGTGCAGGCCCAGGTGCACCCAGGCCTCGAGTGGCGCACCCTGCGCACCGAAGAGATCCGGGTGCACTTCACGCTCGAGACCGAAGACCTCGCGTACCGAACGCTGGCCAACGCGCTCTGGGCCTACCGCCGCCTGGCGCTCGAGCTGCCGACCCCGCGGGGTGTCGTCGACATCGTCGTGGCGGACAATGCCGACTGGGCAAACGGCCACGCCACGCCCTATCCGTCGAATCGCATCGTCATCTATGCACGCCCGCCGGTGGACGAGCCCGCGCTGCGCAACCACGTCGACTGGAACCGCCTCGTCGTCACGCACGAGATGGCGCACATCTTCCAGCTTGATCGCGTGGGCGGATGGTGGAAGCTTGCGCAACGCATCTTCGGTCGGGCGGCGCCGCTCTTCCCGCACACCTACGCGCCGAACTGGCTGCTCGAGGGGGTGGCCGTCCACTACGAGACACGCCTGACCGGTGGCGGGCGGCTCGCCGGCGCCGAGTTTCCCGCGGCGGTGCGCGCCCTGGCCCTCGAGGATGCCCTGCCGCCGCTCGACGCCATCGTGACCGGGCGTCCGTTCTATCCTGGCGGCAACACGCCGTACCTGCTCGGTGCCTACATCGCGGACCGAGCCGTGCGCCTTGATCCGCAGCATTCTCCGGCGGAGGCAATGGCGAGACTCTTCGACCGGATGAGCGGGCGTATCAATCCCTGGCGCCTCGACAAGAGCGCGCGCGAGGCGTTTGGCACGAGCTTCACCGGCATCTACAACGGCTGGCGGGACTCCGTGTACGCGGCCACACGAAGCGCCGGGCAATCCGCAACCGCGGGAGGCCAAAGCGGCCTCGCCAATGCTGATGGCCGAAGCGCCCTGGGCTCCGAGAACGATGTCCAGATTGTCGCGCCCGCCAACTGGGTCGCCCAGTTCCCGCGCTACGCCGCCGATGGCTCGTTGCTCTACGTGGCGGACAACCAGCGGCAAACGCCCGCGCTTTGCGAGGCCACCGCATCAGGGCGGTGCAACCGTAGCGGTCGACGCAACAGCGTGGACGCCAACACGCTGCTCGACGATGGACTCGCCCTCTCGGCCGAATACGAGCGCCGCGACCCCTACACGATCCGCAGCGATCTCTTCGTGCAGCGCGGCATCTGGCACCGCGCCTTCACCCGCGGCGAACGACTCGCGCATCCTGACGCGCACATTGCCAGCGGGCGCATCGTCGCCGTGCAGACGCGCCCCGGCACCACGGACCTCGTGCTGCTCGAGCGCGACTATCCGTTTCCGCGCACACTCGCCGCTGGCAGCCTGACCCGCAACTGGACCGAGCCGCGCCTGTCGAATGACGGCAAGCGTATCGCCGCGGTCCGCTGGGACTTCGGTGGACGCACGGCGGTGGTGCTGATGGACAGCACCGGCCGCGAATTTCAGCGCTTCGCACCGCGCGCCACGGATCGAGAGGGCCGGCTGGCGATCGTCTCTGCTCCGGTGTGGATGCCCGGCGACACGACTATTCTCTTCGCCAGCGACCACGACGGCGTGCCCAGCATCTACCGCGGCGATGTGCGCAGCGGCGCGTATGCCAAGCTCTGGCGCACGGCGACGGCGCTGCGGCATCCGAGCGTCTCGCCGGATGGACGGGAGATTGCTGCGGTGGAACTGCGCGCCGAGGGCTGGGCAGTGGTCACGCGGCCGATGCCGGCGTTGGGCGCGTTGCCCGCTGGTCCGCCGCCTGCGGACACGACGGCTGACCGCGTGCCCCTCGACGATGCGCCGCCGCTCAACCCGTCATTGGAGCGCTACCAGCCCGGACTGACGGCGCATCCGATGTGGTGGTTGCCCGCCATCGAGAGCACCGTCGACGCCAGCGCGAACGTCGGGTTCCTCGCCGGCGGAGTGGACGTGGTTGGCCGGCATCGCTGGGATATCACCTACATGCGCGACGTGAAGGCGCCGCGGACCACAATCCGAGCGGGCTACGACTATGCGGGCTGGGGCAATCCCGTGCTCAGCGCGAGCTACGAGGACGTGTGGTCGCACGGCGCCATCACCAACACGTCCGGTGCGCGCGTGGGCACCCTGTCGCGCTACGACCGCACGGCGACGCTCTCGGCATTCCTCTCGCGGCCTCGTGTGCGCTTGAGCACGTATGCGTTGGTTGCCACCGAGCTCGTGCTCCGCTCCTACCAGACGGATCCCGAGGGGCTGCTGCAGCTGCTTGGGTCGCAAGAGTTGCTTGATCTGGACGTGTTGCCACGCGTTGCATTGGTCACGGGATTCTCGACGATGCAGCGCCCCGGACTCTCCGTGAGCGTGGAGGACGGCGTCGCGGGGCAGGTTCTTCTGCGGCGCCGCTTCACCGAGGGCCGCGATGGCGCGGCGACGAACGAGGCCATCGCCGAGCTGAGCGTCGCGAAGTCGCTTCCGTTCCCAGGCTTCGCCCGCCACGTGCTCGCCCTGCGCGCGGCGCACGGCGCGACCGGCATCTACTCCAGCAGCTTGTACGACATCGGCGGGGTGAGCGGCGGCACCCTGACCATCCTGCCCGGCTACGCGCTTGGCAGCGAGCGCCGCAACTTTTTCGTGCGCGGATTCCGACCCGGCGCGCAGGTGGGCAACCGCGCCGCATCGTTGCACGCCGAGTACCGAGCGCCGCTGACACGGGTCGGACGCGGTGTCGGGCTCGTGCCGGCGAACGTGCAGAAGCTGTCGTTGATCGGTTTCGCGGACGCCGGCAGTGCCTGGTGCTCGGAGCGCATCCCCGACTCGCGCTTCTGCGGCCTCTCACGCCCGGGGCAGTCGTGGATTGCCTCGGCGGGCGGCGAACTCATCTTCGATGCCGCGCTGCAATACGATGTGCTGTACCGCATCCGGCTCGGCTACGCCGCTCCGGTGCACGGGGGCGACGCCGCGATCACCGGCCGCTCCGTCTACCTCACCTTCGGGAGCACGTTCTGATGGGCCAGGAGTATCGCGACTTCGCCCCGCATCTGTTCCGCGCGCCGCAGGTGCCGGCGACGGCCTGGGTGCACGCGAGCGCGGTCGTGATTGGCGATGTGACGCTGGGCGAGCACGCGAGCGTGTGGCCGACGGCGGTCCTGCGCGGCGACCGCGATGCCATCGCCGTCGGTGACGAGTCGAACGTGCAGGATGGGGCGGTGCTGCACGCAGACCCGGGCAAGCCCTGCCGCGTCGGCGCGCGCGTGACGATCGGCCACCGAGCCGTCGTGCACGGCTGCACCATCGAGGACGGCGCCCTCATCGGCATCGGCGCGATCGTGCTCAACGATGCAGTGGTGGGAGCCGGCAGCCTGGTTGCCGCCGGCGCAGTAGTGCCAGAGGGCCTGGTGATCCCTGCGCACTCACTCGTCGTGGGCGTCCCCGCGAAGGTGCTGCGCCCCCTGAACGACGAACAACGCCAGCGCGTAGCGCGCGGCTACGAGACCTACGTGCGTCTCAAGGAAGCGCACCGGTAGATCGGAGCGCAGAAGTTTGCCACAGAGACACAGAGACACAGAGACACAGAGACACAGAGGGTCGGCCGTTCGCGGTCCCCTCTGTGTCTCTGTGCCTTGTATGTCTCCCAAGGTACGTGGTACATCATCGGGGCGGCGGCAGCCCGAGCATCGTGTCAGGGGCCGGTCGAGCCCGTCACAGAGTGGGGGCGCCGTCGAACCGATCGCGGGAAGCCCGAACAGCCGCTGGGGCCTGGAGCCCGCATGGCGCAAGACCGGGCGCGCGCGATCCCCACGCGGCGAGGGCACGATGGCGTATGTCGGGATCGATGTGAGCTCCACGGCGCTCGACGGGGCGACGGACGGCGGCGTGACGTGGGCTGAGGCGAACGACGCGGCGGGCATCGCCGCGACGGTGGCGCGGCTCGCGGCCCTCGGGCCGGCGCTGGTCGTGCTGGAGGCGACGGGCGCCTACCACGGGCGCGTGACGAGCGCGCTCGTGGCGGCGGGGCTGCCGGTGGCGGTCGTGAACCCGCGGCAGGTGCGGCGCTTCGCGGAGAGCGTGGGCCAGCTGGCGAAGACGGACCGGCTGGACGCGGCGCTGCTCGCGCGCTTCGCGGCGGCGGTCAAGCCCGAGCCGCGGCCCCTGCCGGACGCGGCGACGCAGGAGCTCGGCGCGCTGGTGCTGCGGCGGCAGCAGCTGGTCGAGATGCTGACGATGGAGCAGAACCGGCTCACGGTGGCGCGGCGCAGCGTGCTCCCGAGCGTGAAGCAGACCATCCGCGCGCTCAAGCGGGCGCTCGATGCGCTGGAGGACGAGACGGACCGCTGGATCCAGGACTCGCCGGCGTGGCGGGCGAAGGAGGACCTGCTGCGCTCGGTGCCCGGCATCGGGCCGCAGACGGCGCGGCTGCTCATCGCGCGGCTCGGCGAGCTGGGCGCGCTCTCGGGGAAGGAGATCGCCGCGCTGGTCGGCGTGGCGCCCTTCGCGCAGGAGTCGGGGCGCTGGCGCGGCCAACGGCGGATCCGCGGCGGACGTGCGGACGTGCGCACCGGGCTGTACATGGCGGCGCTGACCGCCGCGCACAAGAACCCGGTGCTCAGCGCCCACTACCAGCGGCTGGTCGCCGCCGGCAAGCCGAAGAAGGTCGCGCTCACCGCCTGCCTCCGGCACCTGCTCGTCATCGTCAACGCCATGGTCAGAACGAACACGCGGTGGCAGGCGTCCGTGACGCCCACCACCGCTTGAACTTCAACACAGCCACTCTGTGGCATCCACACCGAACCGTCCCAACACATATCCATCCGTTACACGCACTGAAGTTGCGAATCCAAGAATCACGAAGTCGAACTAGTGCCTCGAAGCAAGCCCTAGCATTGCCGGATCAATCGGGATACGTTCCTCCCCCCTGCGAAAATGCCCCGAAAATCGCCACAGGGACTGCAGTCGTAAGTCATTGCTGTGTAAACATTTGAGTGATCATCACGAGAGGGTGTTTCCGTGTCGTGTCGCTGTCGTCAAAGTGGTCGGGTGAAGCGACAGTGGAAACCGCGTGGATAATTCCGAAGGCGTGACCGTTTCGTGATTGCTTGCTCGTAAGTGCTTGTCAGTGAAGGCGTTCCAAAGTTCTTGCGCGGAATCTCGTGTGCGGTAGCTTGGACGCCCTCAACCCCTGAGCCGGACAGTCCGCGTATCGGACATTGCCGGAACCCCTCAGGTTCGGCCCCATACCTTTCTGTTGGAGAAGTACGAAATGCCCCTCCCCGCGAATCCTCCCGCCACGCCGGCCACGCTCTCGCAGAACGCCCGCACCGTTCTCGAGAAGCGCTACCTGGTCAAGGACAAGTCCGGCAAGTCGGTGGAGACGCCAGAAGACATGTTCTGGCGCGTCGCGACGACGATCGCGGAGGCCGACCGCAAGTACGGGGCGACCGACAAGCAGATCGAGAAGACCGCCAATCAGTTCTATGAACTGATGACGCAGCGGCGCTTCGAGCCGAACTCGCCGACCCTGATGAACGCCGGCCGCCCGCTCGGCCAGCTCTCGGCCTGCTTCGTGCTGCCCGTCGACGACGCGCTGTCCAACGGCCACAGCGGCATCTACGACACGCTGCGCTCGATGGCGCTCATCCACCAGTCGGGTGGCGGCACGGGCTTCTCGTTCTCGCGTCTGCGGGCGCGCGGATCGATGGTGCGCTCCACCACCGGCGTTGCCAGCGGCCCCATCTCCTTCATGCAGCTCTATGACGCGTCCACGGACGCCGTCAAGCAGGGCGGCACGCGCCGCGGCGCCAACATGGGCATCCTGCGCGTCGACCACCCCGACGTGATGGAGTTCATCACCTGCAAGGAAGACCTGACGAAGATCACGAACTTCAACATCTCCGTCGCGGTCACCACGAAGTTCATGGAGGCGCTGAAGGCCGGCGGCTCCTATGACCTCATCGATCCCATCAGCAAGAAGGTGACGGGCCAGCTCGACGCGAAGATGGTCTGGGACAAGATGATCGACGGTGCCTGGCGCACCGGCGAGCCCGGCGTGTTCTTCATCGACGAGGCCAACAAGTACAACCCGGTGCCGCACCTCGGCGCCTACGAAGCCACGAACCCCTGCGGCGAGCAGCCGCTGCTCGCGTACGACGTCTGCAACCTCGGCTCGATCAACGTCGGGTTCTACGTCGAGAACGGGAAGATGGACTGGAAGGCCTTCGCCAAGGACATCCACCTCTCGACGCGCTTCCTCGACAACGTCATCGACGCCAACAAGTACCCGCTGCCGGAGATCGACGCGCTCAGCAAGCGCATCCGCCGCATCGGCCTCGGCGTGATGGGTTTCGCCGACGCGCTCATCCGTCTCGGCATCGTCTATGACTCCCCGGAAGGCGTGGAGTTCGGCCGCAAGGTCATGGAGTTCGTCGACGTCGAGGCCAAGAAGGCCTCGCAGCAGCTGGCCGAGGAGCGCGGTGCGTTCCCCGAGTGGGCGCAGTCGATCTGGGGTCCCGATGCTACGGCTGCGCGTGACGAGGCGGGCAACCGCATCCGTCCCGAGCAGAAGCTCCGCAACTGCAACGTCACCACCGTCGCGCCCACGGGCACGATTTCCATCATCGCCGGTTGCTCGTCGGGCCTCGAGCCGCTCTTCGCCGTGGCCTTCATGCGCAACCAGGCCGGCGTGATGATGCCCGACGTGAACGAGGACTTCGTCGCCATCGCCAAGAAGGAAGGCTGGTACTCCGACGCGCTGATGGAGCGCATCGCCAAGACCGGCTCGGTGATTCAGCCGGAAGTACCGGCCAAGTGGCAGCAGGTCTTCGCCACGGCCAATAACATCGCGCCCGAGTGGCACATCAAGATGCAGGGCGCCTTCCAGCTCCACTGCGACTCGGCCATCTCCAAGACCACCAACTTCGCACACACCGCGACGAAGGAAGACGTCCGCGCCATCTACGAGCAGGCCTACGAGATGAAGTGCAAGGGCGTCACGGTCTACCGCGACGGCTCGCGCGATGGCCAGGTGCTCTCGACTGGTGCAACCGCCGAGGCCGCGGCCAAGCGTGATGGGAAGGCGGATGACGCCGCCGCGCGTCAGGAGCTCGCCGACCTCAACGAGCGCATCGGTGAGTTGAGCGCCGCCAACGATCGCCTGCAGAAGCTGCTGTTCGATGCTGAAGCCGAGAATCTCCAGCGCCGCCAGAAGCGCTCGCGCCCGGACGTCCTCAAGTCCACGGCCATCCGCAAGGAGACGCCGCTGGGCACGATGTTCGTGCACATCACTGAGGACGATAAGGGTCAGCCCTTCGAGGTCTTCATCAACCTCGGTAAGGCGGGTGGCTCGGCCATGGCTGACGCCGAGGCGATGGGGCGCCTCGTGTCACTCGCGCTGCGCTCGGGGATTCCGATCCAGCAGGTGCACCGTCAGCTGCGCGGCATCTCGTCGGATCGCGCCGTGGGCCTGGGCCCGAACAAGGTGCTCTCGGTGCCGGACGCGATCGGTCTCGCGCTCGAGGACTGGATGCGCTCCAAGCAGGGCGTGCAGCAGGAGCTGCTCACGACGACGGCCGAGCAGCAGATCCCGGCTGCTCCCGCGCCTGCGCCCAAGGCTGCGCCAGTGTCGGCGGCCGGTGGGATGCAGATGCAGTTCGAGGCGGTGAACAGCGGGGATGCGTTCATCGGGACCTGCCCCGACTGCGGGTCGCAGCTGGAGTTCGCTGAGGGCTGCGTGAAGTGCCACGTCTGTGGGTTCAGCGAGTGCGGCTGAGGTAGATTCGCGGCCTAGGGCGATCAACGGCGGGCCGGTCCTCGGGGACCGGTCCGCCTTCGTGTTGGGCTTGCGCGACCTCGCACCTGCATGCACTCTGACTGCGCACAGCCAGCCAACAAGCCCACTGCCCTCGGGATCGCGATGCAGACTTTGAAGGCTGTTGATCTGTTCGCCGGCGCCGGGGGCGCGACAGCGGGACTACGCGGAGCCGGCTTCCAGGTAGTCTACGCCGTAGACTCTGACGCCGAAGCGGCGGCGTCGTACTGCGCAAATCATGCTGGAACGCAAGTTGAAGTAGCTGACATCCGCGAGCTAAGCCCATGCTCAGTTCGCGATGCGCTTTACCTTGCTCCAGGGGAACTCGCGCTTCTGAAGACCTGTCCACCGTGTCAGCCGTACTCCAGCCTAAGCAGGAGCAAGGACAGAAGACTTGGCTCAGAGCTAGTTCGGTCGACAGTGGAGTGGGTCGACGCGTTCGAACCTACCTCCGTCATGTTTGAAAACGTCCCAGGGGTCGCGACGTCCAATGGCTTCAAGGACTTGGTTAAAGGACTCCGTGCTCGTGAGTACGACGTGGATTGGCGGGTGCTGAACGCCGCTCAGTTCGGCGTCCCCCAGAAGCGGCGTCGACTAATCCTCGTCGCCCTAAAGGGTCATAGCGATGGACTGGGAGAAGACTTCTGGACGCCCGTCGCGCAGCGTGTTCGGAGCGCGGCAGCGATTCTGAGGGGCATGCTGAAGCTCGAAGGCCAGGATGAACTCTTGGATCGCCCTCGAAAGCTCTCGGCGATGGTACAACGGCGCGTCAATCTAATCCCACAGAACGGATCGCGATTCGACTTGCCAAAGCACCTGCAGCTCAAGTGCCACCAGCGGCTGGACTCACGTTCCGCGGCTGAGGCTTATGGTCGCATTCGATCAACGGGACCCTGCGCCACCATCACCACCCGATGCACCACCGTTAGCTGTGGCCGATTCGTGCATCCGGATCGGAATCGAGGGCTCACTCTTCGCGAGGCTGCGGTTCTTCAGTCGTTTCCCCCTACCTACAAGTTCGTGGGTTCTCACGGAACGATTGAGCGGCAGATCGGGAACGCCGTCCCAGCGAAGCTCGTGGAAGTCGTGGCCGGCCGTCTGGCGCACCTACTCAAAGGCTGACTCTCGTGAATTCGCCTCTCCTGCTTCGCTTTAGCCACAACGTCGTAGAGCATCTCGGTCTCAAGCTGTATCAGAATCGACCGACCAGGGTCATCGCCGAACTCGTTTCGAACTCGTGGGACGCGGATGCTGAGTCAGTGCGAATCAATCTTTCCAGCGACTCGGGCAAGGAATGGATTGCTGTTCATGATTCGGGTGTCGGAATGAGCCGTGACGACCTCGCGAGGCAGTATCTGGTCGTCGGCCTGCCGAAGCGTAGAAGTGCCAGCGAGCGGAGTAGAGGCGGAAGGCCTTTAATGGGACGGAAAGGCATCGGAAAGCTCGCACCGTTTGGGATTGCACGCACAGTTGATGTCGTGACGCGGCCGAAGGGATCGAAGCAGCGTCCAGGCTTGGCTACTTGGCTGAGGTTCCGCCTCCCAGATCTACTAGGAAAAGGTGAAGGGCAGGTAGAGTATCCTCCCGAGGTTATTGTCGACGCGGCATGGCCACTGTCGATTCCGCCTCGCACCGATGACACAGGACAGGTCCAGCAATGGGCCGATAGTCTCGGGAAGGCCGGATCTGGAACACTTGTGCTGATGACCGATTTGAGTCTCGCGCGCGCGATTCCCGAGGCCGCACTATTGAGTTCGCTCGGCGAGCGATTCACCGTCGCGCTCGACCGGGGTTTCGTGGTTCACGTGAACCAGAAGAAGGCTACAGTTGAGACATCGCTGCCGAGACTCGAGTTCCGCGTTCCGCCGGTTGGCGTAGAAGCCGTCCATGTGGGTGGACGCGAGGTGCGCGCGTGGGCCGGATTCGCCGGCAAGGCGAGCTGGCCTCAGGATGCCGCTGGCGTCGGGGTCTACGCTCACGGAAAAATTGCACAGGATCGACCCTTCTTCTTTGGCGTCAAGGGCAAAGAGATCTGGACGCGCTACATGTACGCTGTAGTCGAGGCAGATTGGCTCGACGAGCTGCCTGAAGATCTCATTTCAACGGATCGCACCAGCGTGAACTGGGACTCGGCGGAGGTGCAGGATCTCTTCATCTGGGGTCAAGAAGCTGTCCGTCGCTGGATTGCGGACTTCGCAGAGTGGCGCGAGAAGGAGGAGAAGGGCCGCAACCGAGAGTTGGTGAAGGCAGCGGTCGAGTCAGGCGGAGCGGCCAAGGTCACGGACGCGGAGCAAGAGCAGATTGTCGAGCTTGTGAGTCGCATTACTCCGTCCTTTGGGGCTGACGAGGAAGGCAAGGAGCAACTTGTAGCGACGATTTCGGACGCGTGGGTGCAGAAGCCTATGCGCCGTTTGGTCAAGGACTTGTGGAGCTCGTTGGGCGCGTCAGGAAAGATGCCCCCGCAGGGCTTCACGGACCTAATTTCGCGGCTATCGACCGCGGCGGTGCCGGAGTCGCTGAACCTCGCGGTTGTCTTTGCTCAGCGTGCTTTCGCTCTCTCAAGGCTTCACGACTTCGTACATCATGGAGTCGAGACGGACTTGCAGAAGCTTATCACGCGGTTTCCTTGGATCGTAGAGCCTGACTTGGCGGTGTTGACAGCCAATGAGAGCCTGCGAACCGCATTGACGCGAGCGGAGGCGAGTGGTCAGGTGCCGACAGGTCGCAGGTCACTCGCGACAGTTCCGGATCAGAATCGTCCCGATTTCGTCTTCATGTCCAGTCCCGAGGAGAGACAGATCGTAATTGTCGAACTCAAGAATCCTCAAGAGGAGTTGACGATCGCGAACAGACAGCAATTGTCGGACTACATGGCTTGGTTCGAGCAGCATTACTCTAGCGCCAGTCTGAAGGGATTCCTGATCGGCAGCCGTCCTCAAGGATTCCAGACTCATGACGCGAGAATGGTTGCCGTCGAGTGGACAGAGGTATTGAGAGTCTCGCGCACACGCAACCTTGAACTGCTCGCAGCCATGATTCTCGCGACTGGCGGCTCTGGAGCCACGGACTCACGATTGGCCGACGCCATTGAACTGGGCGGCAAGGAGGCGCAGGAGATGCTTGCTCGGCTCTCTGCGGAACACGATGAGTTGCGAGAGCTGATGGAAGAGTTTGGTCCAGCCGGGTCGCCTGCTCCAACCCGGCGAGCGCGCAGAAGCGCAACTAAGCCGGAGGGCTGATTGCATGCGCGAGGTAAACCGCGTTAGCAACCAGTAGGGAGTACCAGCGCTGCACATCTTCGATTGGCCGCGAGTTGCCTTGAGGCACGGGAATGCGAGCAGTGCTGACCGTGGACATGCAACCGAGCACAGACTGACGATCAGCGCTCTTGGCGGTGTACGCTAAGGGGACCTTCAAGCAATTCGCGAACGGACACGAGTCGCGAGCCCAGTGAACTGGGGTAGCGCCGCGCGATCAGCTCCGGGACGCACAGGCTGACTCCGGACGCAAGCATCGCGTCGAGTGTCGGTTCCGTGACTGCGGCGTCGACTGTCAGGAGGTGTTTCTGCGGGATTCTCGCGGCTTCGTTGAGTACTTGGCGCCAGCGTTCCTTAACCGTGAACTTCGCCGCAAGATGGCGCAGGCTCGCCGTGGGATAACTGGTGTCCGCGTAGGCCTTCGCTCCGGGAAAGAGAAAGTCTGGCGTCTCGCCTTTCTCGGTCTTTGCCTGCGGCTCGAACTCGATTCGATGCGCGAGCAGAATCCGGGCGACGTGATTCTGAAGTGCCCCACCGGCCCTCGAGACGCGGCTCTGCCGCAACGTCATAGCGAAGGATCGAAACGCACCCACGTCGATCGCGTCACCGGAAGTCCTGAACCCGAGTTGCAGGCGCCGCTCGATGAGGCAATCCTCCCACTGGCGAAATGCGGCGGCTTCAGTCTCAATCCACCTAATTAGAGCGTGATCGGGATCGGCAATCGGGTCAACGTCGACAACGTGCTCGGCAACTAGGCTCGAGACATCATTGCCGGACGGCAGTCGGTCGGAATACATGTCAATGAGTCTTTCGGCCACTCTCGCAGCTTGACTCGCCTCCGCAGTCTGCTCGAGATCGGGCCGGCCGAGCCCCAGTCGCTCAAGCAAGGAAGCAGCAACAAAGTCTAGTGACTCGCCTTCTAGGAACCGCCTCACCTCTACGGCAGAAGTGGAGACCGGCCCCAGGTCGAATAGCGTCCGTAGTTGAAGCTCGGTTGACGAGCCTGCGCGAGCTAGGAGTACCGCTATCTCACCTTTCGGGCGAACGCCTATGACCATGAGGTCGCCGGCGGTCATTCGCGACTGAATCGCGCCCGCGCCCTTGGAGTAGTAGAGGCGCCACTCTGCCGATCGCGTGGTGTCCTTCGCCCGAGAGTCGTACCAGCTCACCGTTGCAGGAACCGTGATGGAGCGTTCTGCGTCGTCGTCCAGCACGACAAACGTTGCAGGAACATCCATCCGGGAGTCGGATCCGAGCAAAGCGCGCAGAGAAGCGACTCCTTGGAATTCATGTCCATGCGAGACTCTCGGGTCGACTTCGTGATCCGTGAGTCGCTTCCACGCGATGCCTATGAACTGACTCGTTAGCGACTTCCACTTCATGGAGACCTCAGGCGGCCGCATCGAGAATCGCAATATTGACGGCGGGAACAACAGAGGACATATTGTCCGCCATGTCTCCCACCGAAGAGAATCCGGCACTCCGCGCGGTGCACCACGCGCTGCGCTTCTGGACCCAAGCCGAACTCGCCGAACGCCTCGGCGTGCAGCCGCGGACCGTTCGGCGCTGGGTAGCTGGAGAGTCGACTCCAAAGTGGGGCGTGGTCCGCAGCATCGAGGATGAACTAGCACGCGACGAACGTCCGCGCCAGCCTGACTTCACCTTCATTGACCTGTTCGCCGGCATCGGTGGCCTCCGGAGGCCCTTCGAGGAGCTGAACGGCCGCTGTGTGTTCACTTCTGAATGGGACGCCCACGCCGCGAGAACCTACACGGCGAACTTTCCCGACGGGCACCAGCTCTGGGGCGACATCACGAAGAAGGACCCCAAGGAGGTTCCGGACCACGACTTGCTCCTCGCGGGGTTCCCCTGTCAGCCGTTCAGCCTGGCGGGGGTGTCGAAGAAGAACAGCCTAGGCCGGGCGCATGGGTTTCTCGACAAGACCCAAGGCACACTCTTCTTCAACATCGTCGAGATACTGAAGGCGAAGAAACCGAAGGCGTTCCTGCTGGAGAACGTGAAGAATCTTCAGGGGCACGACGGCGGGCGCACGTTCCAGGTCATCGTAGGGGCGCTGCGGGAGCTTGGGTACACAGTCGAGACCCGAGTTATCTCCGCAGCGTCTTGGGTGCCGCAGCGTCGGGAGCGTGTCTTTCTGGTTGGGTTCCGCAGGTCGCTGAACGTTGGCTTCGACTTTGAAGCCATCAAGCGGCCGCGGCATGCGCCGACTTTGGGCGACGTCGTCCTGCACAAGCACGACGAGACTCCGGAAGAGCCGTACACGACTCGCGTCAGGGGCCGCACGGTGGTCTCGGATCGCTACACGCTCAGCGACCACCTGTGGGGCTACCTGCAGGCGTACGCGGCGAAACATCGCGACAAGGGCAATGGATTCGGTTGTTCAGTCTTCGGACCGGACGACGTCGCCCGAACTCTGTCCGCCCGGTACCACAAGGATGGCAGCGAGATATTGATTCACCAAGAAGGAAAGAATCCCCGTCGGCTCACGCCGCGTGAGTGCGCGCGACTGATGGGGTTCGAGAAGCGGGAGGGGAAGCAAATGACCATCCCGGTCTCGGACACGCAGGCCTATCGGCAGTTCGGCAACTCGGTCGCGGTGCCCGTCGTACGGGCAATCGCCAAGGAGTTGGTCCCGCGACTGCTCCACCCAGAACGATTTGCGCCGACCGCTCCCGAACTGGAGCTGGCGGCAGGATAGCAGAACGATGCAGCACCGATTTGAACTTTCACTGGACGACCACGAGTTGGCGGACCTCCGTCGGGCCGCCGAGCGCGACGGCGTATCCCCCGAGCTTTGGGCGCGGCGTGTACTCGCCGGCGCGGCCGCAGAGGCGCGCTCGGAACGCCAGCGTGCCGCGCTGCAGGCGGCTGCAGCGCGTTCCGGACCACCCTCCGGCGATATCGACGAGATCCTGCGGGACATCGAGCGCGGCCGGCGGTAGCAGCGGGGTAGGGGCGTAGATTCCGACCATGCCCCGAGGCCGAGTCTCCGCCACCCGTAGCCGCATCATGGCCGCGATCCGCGGCAAGGACACCACGCCCGAGCTGATCGTCCGCCGCGCCATCCACTCCGCTGGCCTTCGCTTCCGCCTCCACCAGCGCGACCTCCCCGGCAGCCCCGACATCGTCCTCACGCGCATTCGCACGGTGGTCTTCGTGCACGGCTGTTTCTGGCACCATCACGACTGCGGCGGTCGCAGACGACAGTGGCCCAAGACCCGCGCCGCGTTCTGGCGCAACAAGATCGAGACAAACGTCGCTCGCGACCGCCGGGTGCGGACATTCCTACGCGCCGCCGGCTGGCACGTGCACGTGGTCTGGGAGTGTGAGCTGAAGCAGGGGCCGGTGCTCGCCCGCCTCGTACGAACGCTGCTGCGCCGACGCGACGCGGACGTGTAGCGCTCAGCAATGGGCGCCGAGAGGTCCCGCAGCCGCTCCACGCCGCCGGAACGCTAGATCAAGCCACAGGTGACAACGGTCGACCCTCAGGGGTAATGCAGTCGAGCCTCTGCGCTCCGCGAGCACCTGCCGGTGCCCGCCCCCCGAGACAGTCCAGACCCGAGATCCCTATGCGCACGCCTCGCCGCGCGCTGCTTGCAGTGCTTACCGCCGTCGCCATCACGGCCTGCCAGGATGCCACCGGCCCCGCCGAGCGCTCGCCGCTCGCCGGACTCGTCCTCGGCTCACCTCAGGACAGCAGCGGCAACCCCGTCACCCCGCCGACCGGCGAGCTGAGCCCGGGCTACTTCCGCGGCACGGTCCGCGGCCCGAACGCACCGGGCACCGGCGGTGACACGCTCGCCACCTCGCCGCGCATCGCCGGCGTGATCGTGCGCGCGTTTCCCCTGACCGCCAACACCACCGGTGGCATGCAGCTCGGTGAGATGGCCGGCCAGACCACCACGGACGCCCAGGGACAGTTCACCTTCCCGACGATTCCGGGCGGCGACTATGCGGTCACGTTCACGCCGCCGGCCGCATCGGGATACCAAGGCATCTGGGTGACGACTGCGGTCCACGCCACAAGCCACGATTTTCCGTGGTGGGTGACGCTGCCGAGATCGTAGGCCGCGAACCGGTCCGGACCCGCGCCGCGTCGTGCTAGCGAGCTGCGGGTCCCGGGGGTACGTTCGGGACCCACGCCCCCGCCGTGCCCATTTGGGCGAGCCAAAGCTGGAGGTCCGTATGGCCGACTTTCCGCCGGTTAGCCGCAAGCCCCGCGACGACGAGATCGACGTCTTCGGGATGACGCATCCCGGGCGCGTGCGCAAGAACAACCAGGACCACTACCTCCTGGCCTCGGTCTACAAGCGCCTGCAGATCAACGCCACCAGCCTGCCCGACACCGAAGCCTTTTCGGTGGGGGAAGACCGGGTGGCGTTCATTGCGATGGTGGCCGACGGCGTCGGCGGCGGGGTGGGTGGGGAAGAGGCCAGTGCCACCGCGCTGCAGTCGGCCCTGACCTACGTGAACGACTCGATGGCCTGCTATCTCGGGCGCGAGGACAATGAGTCGGGTTTCGCCGAGGCGCTGCAGCGCGCGGCGCTGAGCTCGCACGAGGCCATCCTGGCGCGTCGCGCCGCCACCGGTGCCACGGGCACGATGGCCACCACGCTGACGCTCTTCCTCGGCGTCTGGCCGCGCTACTACCTCCTGCAGCTCGGCGACTCCCGCTACTACCTGCTGCGCGAGGGCGTGCTCACGCAGGTGACGCGCGACCAGACCTTCGCGGAGTCGTTGATTGAAGTCGGCGCGATGACGCGCGAGGCGGCCAAGACGTCGAAGCTGGCGAACGTGCTCTCCAGCGCGCTCGGTTCGGACGAGAGCGTGCCCGTCGTCACGCCGATGAACGCCGACTGGCGCAACATCCATCTGCTCTGCAGCGACGGGCTCACGAAGCACGTGAGCGACGAGCGCATCACGGAGATCCTCGAGTCTGCGTCCACGGCCAAGGAATCGTGTGAGCGGCTGGTGCAGGCCGCGCTCGACGACGGCGGGACGGACAACATCACCGTCATCGTGGGACGCACGACGCCCAAGTAACGGCGTTGCGGTCGTCCGCGGCCTGCCGCACATTCTCAGCACTATGCTACGGGACGCGCCCCGGCGCGCACTTGTCGCCCTGTCGATCCTCGCAGGTGCCAGCGTGTCCGTCCAGGCGCAGACCGCCGCGCAGTGGCCGAACTACGGCCGTGATGCCGGCGGGTCGCGCTTCTCACCGCTCGCGCTGATCGATACGGCGAACGTCTCCGCGCTCACGGTCGCGTGGACCTTCCAGACCGGTGAGCTCGGGACACGCGTCGAGCGCGGCTCACCGCCATCGCTTGAGGTCACGCCCATCGTGGTGGATGGCGTGATGTATATCAGCACGCCGCTCGGGCGCGTCATTGCGCTGGACCCAGGCACAGGGGCTGTGCGCTGGCGCTACGACGCGCAAGTGAACATCAACGCCGGCTACGGCGACTTCACGAGTCGAGGCGTGTCCACGTATCTCGACCCGGCCGCCGCGCCGGGTGGCGCCTGTCGCCGCCGCATCTTCGTCGCCACCATCGATGCCCGCCTGATCGCGCTCGACGCACTCACGGGCGTGCCCTGCGAACGATTCGGTCGCGACGGGGAAGTCGACCTGCGCCGCCGTCTGCGCATCGCCCCCTTCGAGTTTCAGGCGTACCAGCAGACCTCGCCGCCGCTGGTGATCGGCGACCTGGTCGTGGTGG
The DNA here is from genome assembly GCA_019637445.1 of Gemmatimonadaceae bacterium. Taxonomy (NCBI): domain Bacteria; kingdom Pseudomonadati; phylum Gemmatimonadota; class Gemmatimonadia; order Gemmatimonadales; family Gemmatimonadaceae; species Gemmatimonadaceae bacterium. Next base: position 211,315 of record JAHBVS010000002.1, read on the forward strand.
GCAGTTCGATTGCCGACAACTCGCGCGCAAACCCCGCGAGCGGCGAGGTGCGCGCCTTCGACGCCCGCACGGGCGCCTTGCGATGGACCTGGTACCCGATTCCGCAGGACGACGAGGCGATGCAGGAGCGGAGTTGGCGCGGCGGGTCGGCGCGGCGCACGGGCGGTGCGAACGCTTGGTCGGTGCTCGTCGCGGATGTGGCGCGCGGACTGATCTTCGTGCCCACCTCGAGCCCAGCGCCCGACTACTACGGTGGGCTTCGGCCCGGCGACAATCGCTACGCCAACTCCATCGTCGCGTTGCGCGCCCGCACGGGCGAGGTCGCCTGGCACTTCCAGACGGTGCATCACGATCTCTGGGACTACGACAACGCATCGCCGCCCGCGCTGGCGGAAGTCGTACGCGAGAATGGCGCGCGCGTGCCGGTGGTGCTGCAGGCGACCAAGACGGGAATGCTCTTCGTGCTGCATCGCGAGACTGGCGATGCGGTGTTTCCCGTCGAGGAGCGCCCGGTGCCGCCGAGCAGCATTTCCACCGAGGAGGCCTGGCCGACGCAGCCGTTTACCGTGCGAACGCCGCCGCTGTCGCCGCACCGGCGCACGGCAGCGGACGCCTGGGGCATCAACGAGGAGGACCGCAGCTTCTGCGAGAATGCGCTGCGCGCGCTCGATGGCGGCACGATCTTCTCGCCACCGAGCCGTCGCGGCACCTTGGTCACGCCGTCGAACATCGGCGGCGCGCACTGGGGCGGCGTGGCGGTTGACGCGCTCAATGACCTGGCCATCGTGCCCGTCAACGAGCTCATCGCCGACGTGCAGCTGATTCCCGATCGCGAGTTCGATGCCGACGCGGCGCGTGAGATCTCCTCGCGCACCGGCGACCAGTTCACGCGGATGCGCGGCACGGGCTACGTGATGCGCCGCAGCATCCTGCGCGCGCCAAGTGGGCTGCCCTGTTCGCCACCACCTTTTGGATCGCTGGTCGCGGTCAGCCTGCGCGACGGCAACATCGCCTGGAAGGTGCCGCTCGGCACGCTGCGCCTGCCGGACGGCAATCTGGGCCCCGCCGAGTGGGGTTCGCCGAATCTCGGTGGTGCGATTGTCACCGCGGGCGGCCTTGTGTTCATCGGCGCCTCGGCCGACCGTTCGTTCCGCGCCTTCGATTCGCGTAGCGGCCGCGAACTTTGGCGCGGCGACGTGCCCGCCGGCGCCAAGGCCACGCCGATGACCTACTCGCACGGCGGCAAGCAGTACGTCGTCATTGCTGCCGGCGGTGGCGGGTTTTGGGGCGAGGCCGACAGCATCGTCGCGTTCGCCCTGCCGGATTCGACGGCAATCACTCCGCCTTCGCCGTAGGATGGCACGGCGCGGCCCCCATATGGGGCCGCCACCGGAGTTGTGCCGCACGGACGCGCCGCGGGATCAGCCTCAAACTTCAGGAGGCGCCGCACTTCGTTCTTCGTCGCCGCGTCGGGTTCAACTCAGGGGTCCGCCGGGTATCTTTCCCACGTTGTCCCATTCTTCCCGGACCCCCGCGATGCCGAGATTCTCGCTCCGCGCGGCGCTCGCCGCCCTCTCGTTGGTCCCGCTGGCCCTCGTGGCCCAGCAACCGCCGGCTCCTGCGGCGACGCCTGACGACCCCTTCATCTGGCTCGAGGACGTCGAGGGAGAGCGTTCGCTGGCCTGGGTGCACGAGCGCAACGCGCGCTCGCTTGGTGTTTTGCAGGGTGACGCACGCTTCGAAGGCCTGCAGCGCAACGCGCTCGAGATCGTGAATGCCACGGATCGCATCGCCTTCCCAAGCTTCAGCGGCTCGGTCATCACGAACTTCTGGCAGGACGCCGAGCACGTGCGCGGCATCTGGCGCCGCACGGATTTGGCGAGCTATCGCACGGACAGCCCCAACTGGCAGGTCACGCTCGACGTGGATGCCTTGGCCAAGGCCGAGGACAGGAACTGGGTCTATCGTGGGGCGAATTGCCTCGAGCCGGCGGAGCGTTATTGCTTGGTCTCGCTCTCCGACGGTGGCAAGGACGCGGTGACGATCCGCGAGTACGATGCCGTTGAGCGCCGCTTCATCGAGGGCGGCTTCAGCTTCCCCGAAGGCAAGCAGGGCGCGAGTTGGGTGGACCGCAACACACTGCTCGTGTCGCGCGAATGGGCGCCGGGCGAGCTCACGTCGTCGGGCTATGCCTATGTGGTGAAGCGCGTGATTCGCGGCCAGCCCATTGAACGCGCCACCGAGGTGTACCGCGGCGAGCGCAGCGATGTCTCGGCGGGCGCCTTCGTGCTGCGTGATGCGGCGGGCGTGGTGCAGGCCACGCTGCTCTCGCGAGGTCGGACCTTCTACGAGCGCGAGATCCACCACCTGACGGCGACGGGCACGCGCCGACTGCCGTTCCCCGAGCGACACCAGATCCACGGGATTCTCGGTGACCGAGTGCTGTTCACGACCAACGAGGCCTGGCAGGGTTTCGTCGCCGGCGACGTGCTGAGCTATGACCTGCGGACGCTGCTCACGCGACCCGATGCGTCGGTGCCGGAGTTGATGCTGCACCCGGGACCGCGCGAGTCGATCGAGTCCATTCGCCTGACGCGCACGCGCGCGGTGATTGCGCTCTACGAGAATGTGCGTGGCGCCGCATACGCGTATCGCCGTGAGGGCAGCGGCTGGGCGCGCAGCAAGCTGCCTATTCCCGAGAACGTCACGGTAGGCTTGGGTGCGGCCTCACGGCTTGATGACAATCTCTTTGTGACCGTGTCCGGGTATCTCACGCCCCAGACGCTGCTCTACGTGAACGCGGAGCGCGGCACGGCGGAGACGGTCAAGGCGGCGCCGGCCAAGTTCGACGCCACGGGCCTGATCGTGGAGCAGCACGAAGCCACCAGCGCCGATGGCACGAAGATCCCGTACTTCCTCGTGCGTCGCGAAGGCGCACCGCGCGACGGATCCACGCCGACGCTTCTCTACGGCTACGGCGGATTCCAGATCTCGCAGCTTCCGGGATACAGCGCCGTGCTCGGCAAGCTTTGGCTGGAGCGGGGCGGGGCATACGCCGTGGCCAACACGCGCGGCGGCGGCGAGTTCGGACCGGCCTGGCACCAGGCGGCGCTGGGGCCGAACCGCGACCGCGCGCACGAGGACTTCATTGCCGTGGCAGAGGACCTGATCGCCAGGGGTTTCACCTCGCCGCGGCGACTCGGCATTCGTGGCGGCAGCCAGGGCGGCCTCTTCATGGGCGTGGCGATGACGCGGCGCCCCGACCTGTTCAGCGCGGTCATCATCGGCGTGCCGCTGTTCGACATGATGCGCTTCCACAAGTTGCTCGCCGGTGCGAGCTGGATCGGCGAGTACGGCAATCCGGATATCCCCGAGCAGCGGGCGTGGATCGCGAAGTACTCGCCCTACCAGGCGCTGGCCGCGGGCAAGAACTATCCAACGCCGTTCATCTTCACGTCGACCAAGGATGACCGCGTACATCCTGGTCACGCGCGCAAGGCGGCGGCGAAACTGGAGTCGCTGGGGTACCCGTATCTCTACTATGAGAACACGGACGGCGGACACTCGGCGGCGGCGAATCTCGTGGAGACCGCGCGGCGCTCTGCGCTGGAGTACACCTACCTGTCACGCCAACTGATGGACAAGCCCGTTCCATGACACCTTGGGTCATGCGATTGCTGATCGCCAACGTGGCGATCTTCGCGCTGCAGGGCTTCCTGCCGGCGGCGCTGCTCGACCTGATGGTCTTCGTGCCGCGGCTCATCCTCGTGCGGCCGTGGTCCATCGTCACCTACATGTTTCTGCACGGCAGCCTCACGCATCTGCTGTTCAACATGCTGGGGCTGTTCTTCTTCGCCTCGCGCGTGGAGGCCCGCCTCGGGGAACGCCGCTTCCTGCTGCTGTACTTCATCAGCGGCATCACCGGCGCATTGGCCTCGCTGGCCTTCACGCCCCGGGCGGCGATCATCGGCGCCTCGGCGGGCGTGTTCGGCGTGATGATGGCCTTCGCGATGTTCTGGCCCCGCGAGCGCATCTACATCTGGGGCATCATTCCCCTCGAGGCGCGCGTCCTGGTGATCATCACCACGGTGATGGCCCTCTGGTTCGGCATCGGCCAGCGCGGGGACGGCGTGGCGCACTTCGCCCACCTAGGCGGCTACGTCGGCGCCTGGGCCTATCTCTGGTATGTGCAGCGCAACTCGGGTCATCGGCGCTTCCGCGAGCGCGTCAACGCCGTGGAGCCCCGCGTGATGAAGATGCGCGCCCCCACGCTGCGGAAGGAGAACCTCAATCTCGAGGGCGTGCACCAACTCACGCGCGAGGAGGTGGACCGCATCCTCGACAAGATCAACGCGGAGGGGATGCAGAGCCTGTCGGCGGAGGAGCTGCGCTTCCTTTCGAACTTCGCGCCACTGGATGACAGAAAGACGCCGCCGGTGAGCTAGGCTCAGCGGCGGCGTTTTCGCTCGAGATTGTCGCCGCAGCGGGGCGCGGGAGTGTCCGGCGAATCGTGCCTTAGCGCCCGACCGGCTCCAGCCGCCAGATCGCTGTCGGCGCGCCGCCGCGGTCCTCGACCGCGATGTACACGAGCCCGTCCAGCCCCTGGCGCACGTCGCGGATGCGGCCTTGGTCGCGCAGCACGATCTCTTCCTCGACCACGCGGTTGCCGTCGAGCTTGATGCGCACCAGCTGCTGGCCGTTGAGGCCGCCGGAGAACACGCTGCCCTGCCAGCCCGGGAAGCGATTGCCCGTGTAGGCCATCAGGCCCGACGTCGCGATGCTCGGCACCCACACCTTCACTGGCTGCTCCATGCCCTCGCGCACCGTGGACGGATGGATCTGCGTGCCCGTGCGGTAGTTCACGCCGAAGCCGATCACGGGCCAGCCGTAGTTCTTGCCGGCCTCGATGAGGTTGAGTTCGTCGCCGCCCTGCGGGCCGTGCTCCGTCTCCCAGACCTGGTTGGTGACGGGATGCACGATGAGGCCCTGCAGGTTGCGATGGCCGTAGCTGTAGATCTCCGGCAGCGCGTCACTGCGTCCCACGAAGGGATTGTCGGCCGGCACGCGGCCATCGTCGTGCAGACGGATGACCTTGCCGTGGTGCGTCATTAGGCCCTGCGCCGGGTGCGCCATCAGCGCGTCCAGATCACCCTGCGGTGGCACCTGCCGGTCGCCGACTGTGATGAAGAGGTAGCCGTCGCGGTCGAAGGCCAGGCGCGAGCCGTAGTGGCCGCGGCCCTGCGACCAGGCGTTGGCCTGGAAGATCTCCTGCACGTCGTTGAGGCGGTCGTTCTCGAAGCGCGCGCGAATGACGGCGGTGGTGTTGCGCGCGCCGCCTGACTCCGGCTTGGAGTAGGAGATGTACACGAGCCGGTTCTGCGCGAAACGCGGGTGCAGCACCACGTCGAGCAAGCCGGCCTGGTTACCGCTGACGACCTCCGGCACACCAGCCACCGGCGTCGGCATCAGCTTGCCGCCGCGCACGATGCGCAGGCGCCCGGGCCGCTCCGTCACCAACATGTCGCCGTTCGGCAGGAAGGCCATGCTCCACGGCACCACCAGCGAATCGACGACCTTCACCAGCCGGAACTGGTGGTGCATCGAGTGCATGGCGTTGCCCTGGGCGGTCGCGATGACCGGCGCGGCGGCCAGCGTGACGAGGGCGAGGAGGCTGCGCAGACGGGATGACATCAGGACTCCGGGAGGTCTGGGGGAAGTGACGCCTAGGAAGATGGCGGCATCCGCGGCGATGACAAGCCGGTGACGGCGTGGGAACGATGCCACAGGGAGAGAAACGCAGGGACACCTTCGCGCGTTCGCCGTCGCGCGTCCGGGAGCGCGATCCACCGCAACCCACCCCGGAGGTTTCTATGCGCAGTCCGCGACGCCCTGTTGTTCCCTTGGCCCTCAGCCTCACGCTGCTGGCGGCCTGCACCGATTCCCTCGAGGCACCGACTGCGAGCCCGGCCCAGCTCCACAATGGAGTGACGTCCGCCTTCCAGATGCGCGACGAGGGCATCGACCTCAGTGACTCACACTTCAGCGCGGTGGTCGAGACGACGACGGAGTACTTGGACGAAGCGCCGGCCGGCCTGCCGCTACCTCGCAGTGAGAGCGAGGCGGTCTACGTCGAGGGCGGCTATGCCGTGGATGGATCCGTTCGCTTCGGCACCTGGTTCGAGGATCAGAACAAGAACCCCACGATCGCGTCGGCGCGGTTGGAGTACGGCCGCGTGAACCTCTACGACTACGCCGGTGATCGCCAGTTCAGCGAGCTCTACGAGTCGTTCATGGCATTGCTCGGCCTGCCGCCCAGCACGCTCGACGACGCCTACTTCCCCTTCGCGCCACTGCCGCAGCCTGGCTGCCAGCCCGGCGACCCGAGCTGCCTCCCGATGGCCGAGCTCCGCGATGCGCCTGGCGGCGCCACCGTGACAGACGTCGGCGGCATCCGCGAGGTGCGCTGGCAAGCCGATGCCTCGGCCGCCACGCGGGGCGGACCTTCAGAGATGCTGCAGCGCTACCGTAAGGTGCCATCGGCGTTCGGTGCGGAGCCGGATTGGCAGCTGATCGAGACGTCTAGCGTCACGCGTGCGGATGCACGCGGAAAGGGCGCGAGGAAGCAGGTCAGCCGCATCAGGTACCGCAGCTTCCATCGCAATCCGGAGCGCGAGGATGAGCGCGAGAAGAGGCGAAAGGAGCGGAAGGAGCGGAGGTCTGCCGCGCCGACCGGCCCCGGGGTCATCGAGGCGGTGCGGCCAGCACCCGCTGCCGCCGCACCCGCGATCGTCTCGAGCGTCCTGCATCGGCCTTCGCCGGACCCAGAGGGAAACATCCTTAGCTGCCCGCGTGGTGGTGGAGACTTCGACCGAGTGCGCAATGTGCAGAACGGCATCCAGGTCGTCTATCAGCACGGCCTGTGCTCGGATGCCAGCACCTTCTCGGTGTTCGACTACGCGCTATCGGCGTCGATTCCGATCTCCCGCAGTCGCGCCTTCAGTCTCGAGTCCAGCCGCTCAGTCGAGGACCAGGTCACCGACCTGCGCCAAAAGCTGACGTCGAAGTCAACCGTGCCCCAAGTGTTCATCGGGCACAGTCAGGGTGGACTGGTGGCCCGTCGCTTCGGCCAACGCTATCCCGAGCTGGTGAACTCGGTCATTACCATCGGTACGCCGAATCGCGGCGCCTACCTCGCAGACGTGCCGTCGGAGTTCGTCTCGGACGCGATGCTGCAGGCGATGGCACCGTCCTGCTATCTCGACATCGTCTGCAACTTCATCTCGACTTGGGCATACGAAGTCCTCGTCGGCGAGATCACCTTGGGACTGGATCGCACCTTTCCGGCCCTTGGGAACCTCCGCACGGGCTCGCCGTTCCTGGCACAGCTCAACGCCGGATACGAGCAGTTCCAGCGTGCCAGCATCGAGACCACCCCGAAGGCGCGCTGGAGTCTCGCCCGCATGATCGGTGATGACCGCAGCCCCTACGAGAACCTGCAGGCCGGCCGCCGGCCCGGCGGTGACGCCCTGGTGACGGACGTGGAGAAGGTCTACAGCAGCTTGCAGTTCGCGAACGCCATCAGTCAGTTCCTGTTGTTCACGGTGCATCGCTCCAGCGCGCCGACCTGCCAGCGCGTGGACTTCGGCGACTTCTGGCCGGGCTGCAGCTACGCCACCTCGGTGGTGCAGTGGTACACCCAGCAGTACCAGTCCTACCTGCTGTACCTGATCTACGACCTCACGGGGCGCATCATGAACTTGATGAATCGGGTGGACGCGACCTGGAACTATCTGGTGGCGCGCAACGGCGAAGCCGCAGACGGCCTCGTGCACGCGCCGTCTCAGCGGTATCCCGACGCACCGGGCCGGTACGAACCTCGGCGCTTCGCTGCGTCTCCCAAGGAATCCGACTCGCACTCTGGGCAGACCAAGAGCCCGCGCGTGCTGCTGTCGACACGGGAGGCCCTCGCGTCCTTCAGCAAGGGAACGACGCCGTGAGCTCCCGCCTCCGCCCATTGGTCGCCCTCGCCACGGTTCTCGTGGCGGGGTGCGACTTGTTCGAGCCTTCCCGCATCGCCGGTACGGGCGGCCGGCCACAGTCGACATCGCTGGTCTACCAGGTGCCAAACCCGTTCATCTTCCTCGCGTCACCGGTGGCCACGGACGGCACGCGCCTGTTCGCCGAGTCAGCGGACGGCGACTTGGTGGCGCTGTCGATGGAGACTGGGGCCGTGCTCTGGTCCATTCCGTTCAGTGAGGACTATTGGGCCGGCACCCCCGTGTACGCGGACGGCCTGGTCCTCGCCGCCACGGATCGGGCGCGCGCACACGACGCGGCGACCGGCGTCGAACGATGGAGCATCGCCCTCCCGTCCAGCGCCATCTATCACGTCACCGCGACGGCGAACGGAGTGTGGTATGTCGGCGTGGGCAACGAAGTCCTCGCGCTCGACGTCCAGACCGGCGACGAGCGCTGGCGGCAAACCTTCGCCGGCACGGATCCGTATCCCGCCCTCGCCCGTGCGATCACCGTCGCCGGAGGTGTGCTGTACATCTGCGGCGAACAGGCGCTCACGATGAACGGCGCGCTGACCCAGGGCCCGGTGGTGGCGATGGACGCCACGACCGGCGAGGTGCTCTGGACGCACATCATCAAGTTCGAGGAAGAGTACAACTACTGCATATCCGAACCGTCGGTGGCGGACGATGCGGTTGTCGTGGCCGACTACGGGAGCAACAACGTGATGGCCCTGGATCGGGCCACCGGCGAGCAGCGCTGGCACTTCCGTGGCCCGTTCGGATGGTACGGCTCGCGCGCGCCGCCGATCATCCGTGGCGACACGGTGTTCTTTGCCTCGGTGGACAAGACCGTGCGCGCCCTGGACCTCGGCACCGGAAGCACGATCTGGGAAACGCAGTTCGACGGGAGCCTCCGCGGGTTGGCGAACTGCGGTGCCGTCCTCCTGGCCAACAACTTTTCCCTTCACACACTGGACTCCCGCACTGGGGCGGTCATCGGCGAGAACATCAACGACTCCTGGCCGCTTGATCTCGTGCCCTCCACGCGTCCCGTGGTTGTGGGCGACACGGCCTGGATCCTTGGCTGGCAGCATGCGGCCAAGCTGGTGTGCTCGCGCTAGACACTCGGCACGAAGCGAACGGGGGCGGCCACCGTGTGGTGACCGCCCCCGTTCGACCACTGCTACCGCCCTGCGTTCAGCCTACTCCGGGCGACGGCTGCTGCTGCCCCGGCCACTGCTGCTGCGGCTGCCGCTCCCGCTGGAGCTGCGGGCGGAACCGCTGGAGCGGCTGCCGCTGCTGGAAGGACGGGCACTTCCGCTGGAACGAGTGCCGCTCGAGCCACGCGCGGCGCTCGGGGGACGGCTGCTGCTGGATCCACGCGCGGATCCCGACGGCTTCGGTGCCGAACTACGTGGCGCAGCCGTCGAGCTGCGCGAGGGCGCTGAGGGCTGCGCGCTTGGTGCGCGCTGCCGTGTGGCGCTCACCGCGTCGCGAACGGTCGAAGGACGCGGCGTGGCTTCCGAGCGGCTGCGATCTGGCATGCTACTGCGGTTGGTGCTCGGCTGCGCACCACGATCACCGCGGTCAGCACGCGGATTCCAGGTCCCGTTGCTCGTGCGCTCGCTGGCGGCACGGGTCCCGCCGACCGGAGTCGGCGTGCGACGCTCGCTACGCGCGGCATCGGTGCGACGGTCGTCCGATGGGCCACCGGAGATCGGCGTCACGCGGCGCGCCGACGTCGGCGCACGCTCGGGCAACACCTGGCGACGATCCGCCACGCGCGAGCCCGTGGGCACCGGAGCCGCCCGGCGATCGCCAGTAGTCGCGCGGTTCACGCGGTCGGGGCGGCCGTCGTTCTTGCCAACGCGGCGGTCCCAGTTCCCGCGACGATCGAAGTTCGTGTTCTTGTGCACGACCGTGTAGCGGCGCAGTGGATACGGATTGAAGCGCCGATTCACGATGCCGCGGTTCACGATGATGGTCGTGTGGCGCGGGGCCACGTACCAAGGCGAGATCACCACCCAGGGCCGCGCAACGACGACCCAGTGCGGGCCGTGCACGTGCCAGCCGTGGTGGTAGACGCGGTGGCTGTACCAGTCGAAGTCATACGTCAGCCACACGCCCACCGGCCATGACACGCCCCAGGACCAATACGAGGGATGCGCCTGCGCGACGTAGATCGGCCGGAAGTACACGACCGCCGGATCGTAGGTCGGCACGTAGATGACACGGGGCTGCGCCGGCTCGATGCGGATCACCTCGCGCTCGACGACCACGCGCTGCCGCTCGTCCGTGACCAGGTTGCCCTGCGCGTTCGCCATCCGGCGCAGGCCCTGCACGGCGTCCATCACGTCCTGCGGCTGGGTGGCGTAGGCCTGGCCTAGCGCGATCGTCCAGTCTTCACCCTCGGCCATCAGGTTGAGCACGGGCTTGTAGTGCGCGACCGCCTTGACGCTGATCTCCCAGGGCTGCTCGTCGAGGCCCGCGGTGCCGTAGCGCTCCACGTAGGCCGCGGCGGCGCGGATCTGGTCGGGGTAGGTGGCGGCGACGAGCACCTGCGCGAGAATCGGGTCGGGATACAGCGCGACCGGCGCGAGCAGGTTCTCGAGCTCCTCCGAGGTCCACGGATCGTCGGCGGTGGCCTGCACCGCGGCGTCCTGCGCCTTCGCCAGCTGCGGCTCGCCGATGGACGTGAGGGCGAGCGGGGCCACGAGGCCGAGTCCGAATCGAATGAGCGATCGCATAATGAGCCCTCCAGCAGTGCGAGACGTTGGCGACGTGTGTCCCGACACGCGTGTCACCTCAAGAGGCGCACTCACGTCGGCGTGCCTCCGTGCCGTCTTACCCGCGGACAACCCGAAGTTCCGATAGCTAAGTCGTTGGCGCAAGTGGTGTTGCATTCCGAAACGGCGGGGACGGCGAGTTGTCCCCGTGGCGGGACAGATTGGGCCTGTGGCACGGGGCGGTCACGGTTGAGCCACGGTACTGCGAGAGGCTGGATGCCCGACTCTGTAACCATACGTTGGGGCGCATCACGCGCGCGTCACGGACGCGCGATGCGTTGCCGACCATCACCACAGGTCACTTCATCCATGGCGACATCCGTCCTCGCGCACGATTCCAACAACCTGCGGAAGTGGGAGTACGGGAACGGACTCTACCAGCGTGCGCTGCATCGCTACCTGGACCGGATGGGCAGCCTGCTCGATCAATGTGGGGCACAGAACGTGTTGGACGCTGGCTGCGGCGAGGGCTACGTGCAGCGGGGAATGACGGCCCGCGGATATCGCGGGCGTTGGACTGGGGTGGACCTGAGCCCCGGCGCGGTGCGCTTCGCGCGGGATCGCGCCCCACATCACGAGTGGCGCGTCGAGGACCTAGCCAAGCTCCGGTTCGAGAGCTCGACATTCGATGCCGTGCTCTGTTCTCAGGTGCTGGAGCACATTCCCACACCCGACAGGGTCCGCGACGAACTCGCTCGGGTCACGTCTCGACACCTGCTGGTTTCGGTGCCCTTCGAGCCAGTGTTCCGCGGCCTCTGCGCGCTGTCCATCGCACTCGGGATCGGGCAAGACCCCGGTCACGTGAACTTCTGGACCGGATTGGCATTTCGCCGTTTCCTGCGCCCGGTGGGACGCCTGCTGCACTGGGAACGGACCACGGCGTATCAGATTGCGCTCGTCGAGATCACTTGAGGCCGCGGCGTGAGATGCCGCTATGCCAACGCGCGCTCCGCGCCGTTCGGCTGCACCCGCGCCCGTGCGCGGCGCTGAATCCTCCGGCGTGCAGTCCGCGTACTATCCAGCAACCCCCACGCGGAGCGGCGCGATGAGCAGCACGATGGAAGAGTTCAAGGTCAGCGGCGCCAAACTGATGGAGCGGCTGAAGGAACTGGTCAAGGAAGGCAATGTCCGCCGCATCATCCTGCGGAATCCCGAGGGCCGAGTCCTGCTCGATATGCCGCTCAACGCCGGCATCGCCGCGACCGCGCTGCTGCCATTCTGGGCTGCCGTCGCCAGCGTGCTTGTACTGGCCACGGACTATACAGTCCAAGTCGAGCGCGATCCCGGCACGAACGTCACGAAATAGCTGATCGCGCCCGGCCGCGCCGCTGCTCCCCCTGGGTCGAACCTTTGACGTCACCCATAGGTGACAGATATCACCTGTCACTACGTGACGAAGGTCCCTGCGGCAGAGTCTGACATGATGGAATCATAGGTTGTGCGTCGGGTTCAGGCCGACGCCCCGCCTTTCGCTGGTATTCACGCCAACAGAGAGTCAAAATGCTGTCTCCCATTCGTCTTCGATTGACTACCTCCCTCGCGGCCCTGGCCCTCGCGGCCTCTGCCTGCGGTGAGGGCGAGTCCCTGCCGACCACGCTGGACGTGGCGGCCACCGACGCTGACATCGCGGCCGTGGATGCGGCCTTTGACGTGCCGCAGGTGGATTCCTATGAAGGCCTCGGCTATCTGATGGATGAAGCGCTTGCCACCGCCGGTGGCGCGGTCATCCGCTTGCCGATGGAGATGCTGAAGGAGGGCGCCGATCGCCCGCTGGCTCGCCACAGCGCCCGGATGATGCAGCTGGCAGACGAGGGCACCTCGGCCGCAATTCCGCTCAGCGCGCTGGGCAAGACCTTCGAGTGGAACGTCACGACCGATCAGTACGAACCCACGGCACGCACAGGCGCACCGGCCAACGGCGTCCGCTTCATTCTCTATACGCTCGACATCAGCGCGTTTGCGCCGGCCGAGCCGCTGGTGGAAGTCGGCTATGCGGACTTCACGCGCTCGTCCAACACCGCTACTGTCGGCGTCTACGCGACCGGTGGCACGCAGCTGGTGAGCTACACGGCGACCGTGGGCGGCACGACCAACGCCCCGACGATGGCGGTCGAGGGCTTCGTGGGCACCGGTGCAAACCGTGTAAACTTTGAGCTCACGTTCGGCGTCTCGCTGTTCTCGGGCAATGTGACCGTGTCCTGGCGCATCGAGGTACCCTCGCGCGGGCTGGCCAGCCGCGTGCAGATCGGCATCGGCTCGAACGGTGTCGCCTTCTCGGCGCTGATGCGCGCCGGCGCACGCAAGGTTGAGATGGGCGGCACACTGGGCGAGAACGGTGGCATCATCGTGGTGCGGATCGGCGGCAAGGTCTTCGCCCGACTCACCTTCGACGCCGAGGGTGGCTCGACCGTCGCCGATGCAGACGGCAACCCGCTGACGCCGGAACAGGCGGAGACGCTGGACCGCATCTTCGAGTTCTTCGAGGGCGCGTTCGACGCGCCGGACGTGCTGCTCTCGCCGCTCTACACCCTGCTCGACGTGGACACCGGCAGCGCCTGACCGCGCCTGTCGTGTGGCTGACGCCCCCGGGAGCCTCGGCTCCCGGGGGCGTCGTGCGTCCGGGGCCTCGCGCGTCTGGCGCCTCGAGCATCTGGGGGCGAACGGCGAAGATTGCGCTCCCGGTGGCGCTGGGCAGGCGAGCCCCCCGGAAACCCCCCGAGGCGGCCCCGCGTAGGGGTCCAGGTCCGGCCGCCGGCCCGGCCAGCGGCCATCTATAGACTGTTAAACCATTGCGGCGCGGGAATTGTCCAAGGAGGCGTCCCGTCCTGCTCCCCCAGCCGACCGCCGATGCGCAATATCACGCTCGCCTTCCGGATGCTCCTCAAGACGCCCTTCGTCTCGACGGTAGCGATCCTCTCGCTGGCCCTGGGCATCGGGGCCAATGCCGCGATCTACTCGCTCTTTGACCAGCTCCTGATTCGCTCGCTGCCGGTGCACCGGCCGGAGCAGCTGGTGAACCTCACGGCGCCAGGCGTGATGTACGGCAGCAACTCCTGCAACCAGCAGGGCGATTGTGATGAGGTCTGGTCCTATCCGATGTTCCGGGACCTCGAGAGCCAGCAGACGGCGCTCTCCGGAATCGCGGCCAGCCGCATCTTCGGCGCGAGCCTTTCCATCGACAACGAGCCCAGCCTCGGGCAGGGCGTGTGGGTCTCCGGCCAGTTCTTCTCGACGCTGGGCGTGCAGCCGGCGCTCGGCCGGCTCATCGGCCCCTCGGACGACGTGACACCGCTGGCGCACGACGTGGTGGTGCTGAGCCACGACCTCTGGCGCGACCGATTTGGGATGCGCACGGATGTCGTGGGCAAGACGATGATCGTGAACGGCCGGACGATGGAGATCATCGGCGTGACGCCGCAGTCGTTCCTGGGCCACACGGTGGGCACGCGGCCCAGTGTGTATGTGCCGCTCACCATGCGTGGGGCCTTCCAGACCACGACGTACTCCGGCTACGAGAACCGTCGCGACTACTGGCTGTATGTATTCGGGCGCCTGAAGGAAGGCAGTTCGATGGAGCAGGCGGCGGCAGGACTGAACGCCGTGTATCGGCCCATCCTGCTCGATGTGGAAGCGCCGCTGCAGGCCGGGATGAGCGAGCCCACGCTGGAGCTGTTCAAGTCCAAGCAGGTGCTCGTGGCGCCTGGCCGCCAGGGCCAGAGCGACATCAACGATGAGGCACGGACGCCGCTGTATATGCTCTTCGGCGTGACCGGTGTGGTGCTGCTGATCGCCTGCGCGAACATTGCCAACCTTCTGCTGGCGCGCGGCGCCAATCGCTCCACCGAGATGGGCGTGCGCCTGGCCCTCGGCGCCAAGCGCGGTCACCTGATCACGCAGCTGCTCACCGAGGCGGTGATTCTCGCGCTGGCCGGCGGTGTGGTCAGCATCCTCGTGGCCAAGCTCACGCTCGATGCCATCGCCAGCTTCCTGCCGCCGGAGGCGGCCACGGCGATCGGCTTCACGGTGAACGGCTCCGTGGTGGTGTTTGCTGCGGCGTTGGCGGTGGCGACGGGTCTCATCTTCGGCCTATTCCCGGCGATGCACAGCACGCGGGCTGACTTGATCTCGACGATTCGTGCCGGTGCCGGCCAGTTGACGGGCGGCAAGGCGGCGTCGCGCTTCCGCACCGTGCTGGTCACCGTACAGATCTCACTCTCGATGGCGCTGCTGGTCTCGGCGGGCCTGTTCCTCAAGAGCCTGCGCAATGTGTCGGCGGTGGACCTGGGCATCGCGACCGAGGGCGTGGTCACCTTCGCGGTGACGCCCTCGCGGGTGGGCTACGACACGCTGCGCGCCGGCGTACTCTTGCGTCGCATCAGCGAGGAGCTGCAGGCCATTCCCGGCGTGACCGGCGTGACCAGCTCGATGGTGCCGATGGTTGCTGGCAGCAACTGGGGCACGGACGTTCGCGTGCAGGGCTTCGAGTGCCTGCCCGACACGGACTGCAACTCGCGCTACACGCAGGTGGGGCCCGACTTCTTCGAGGTGATGGACCTCGAGCTCATCGCAGGTCGCGGCATCCAGCAGTCGGACATCTATGGCTCCACCCCGGTGGCCGTGGTCAACGAGACCTTCGCCCGCAAGTTCAACCTCGGCGACGAGCCCGTGGGGAAGTTCATGGGCTGGGGCCGTGAGCGCGACTCGCTGCGCACGATGATCGTGGGCTACGTGAAGGACGTAGTCTATTCCGAGGTGAAGGGCGAGATCCCGCCGGTGTTCTACGCGGCTTGGCAGCAGGACGGGCGTGCGAATTTCATGAACTTCTACGTGCGCACGGCGCTGCCGCCCGAGCAGCTGCTCACGGCGATCCCGACGCTGATCAAGCGGCTCGAGCCGGCGATGCCGGTGGAGGACCTCAAGACGATGCCGCAGCAGATTCGCGAGAACGTCTTCCTCGATCGCATGATCAGCATCCTTTCCGCGTCGTTCGCGATCCTGGCGACGATCCTGGCGAGCATCGGGCTGTACGGGGTGCTGGCATACTCGGTGTCGCAGCGGACGCGCGAGATCGGCGTGCGCATGGCGTTGGGTGCGGACGGCTCCAACGTGCGCGCGCTGGTCCTCAAGCAGGTCGCGTTCATGGTGGTCGTCGGCGGCAGCATCGGTGTGCTGGCAGCCTTCGGGCTCGGGCGCGCGGCGCAATCGCTGCTGTTCCAGCTGGAAGGCCACGATCCCGTGGTCTTCGGTTCGGCGGTGCTGTTCCTCTCCTGCGTGGCGCTGCTGGCAGGGCTCATCCCGGCGCTGCGCGCCTCGCGCGTGGACCCCATGCACGCCCTTCGCTATGACTGACCTCAAGTTCGCTTGGCGGCAGGTTACCAAGTACCCGGGCTTCACTGCCGTCGTCGTCCTGACGCTGGCGCTGGGCATCGGGCTCAACACCGCCGTCTTCTCGGCGGTGGAGGCCTTGGTGTTGCGCCCGCTGCAGGGTGTGCGCGCTCCGGAGGAGTTGGTGCAGATCTATCGCACCTATCCGGGCGGGCAGGACTACGGGTCGTCGTCGCCGCCGCATTTCCTCGATGTGCGCGCCCGGACGGACGACGTGTTCAGCGGCGCGTCGGCCTGGGCCTTCGCCGATGCAAACATCACGGCGAACGGCGAGCCGCAGCGCATCTTCGGTCAGGTGGTCTCGGCGGATTTCTTTACGGTGATGGGCGTGACACCGGCGCAGGGTCGCTTCTTCGTGCCCGCCGAGGATGAAGGGCGAGGCGCGCATCCGGTATTGGTGCTGAGCGACCAGGGCTGGAAGGGTTCGTTCGGGGGCGACCCGAACATCGTGGGCAAGCAGGTGCTGGTGAACGGCCTGAACTACGACGTGATCGGTATCGCGCCGCCGGAGTTTGTGGGACCGATGGCGATGGTGGCGCCTGCGTTCTGGGTGCCGTTGATGCAGCTGGACCAGATCCAGCCCGCGCCGTTCAGCCGCCTCGACATGCGCGGCAACAACTTCATGAACGTGGTCGCCCGCTTGAAGCCCGGTGTGACGGAGGAGCAGGCCCTGGCGCGGCTCAAGGCGGTGAACACGGAGCTCGAGGGCGAGTTTCCCGACCAGTATCGCCGCACATCGATGAACCTGGTCTCGCAGACCGAGGCGGGATTCCACCCCACGATGCGCGACGCGCAGGTGGGGATGAGCGCGGCGGTGATGGCGGTGGTCGCGCTGCTCCTGCTGATCGCCTGCGTGAACGTGGCAAATCTGTTTCTGGCGCGTGCGCGTGACCGCGCTCGCGAGATGGCCATCCGCCTTTCACTGGGCGCCAAGCGTGGGGCGTTGCTGCGGCAGTTGCTCGTGGAGAGCCTGCTCTATGCGGCGATCGCGGGAGGCGCCGGCGTGCTGCTCGCGGTGTGGATCATCGGGCTGGCCAACGGCGTCGAGGTCCCGATGGACATCACGTTCCGCCCGGGATTGCAGCTCAATCCTGCGGTGCTTGGATTCACGCTCGGCGTGACGTTGCTGACGGGCGTGCTGTTCGGGCTCGTACCAGCGATCCAGGCGACGCGTCCATCCCTGATCCCCGCCCTTAAGGGCGAGGCTCCGGCGGGCGGCTCGCGCTCTCGCTTGATGAAGAGCCTGATCGTCGCCCAAATGACGGCCAGCATCGTGTTGCTCGTCTGCTCGGGTCTTTTCCTGACGAACCTCCGGGCGGCCGCGAGCGTCGACAAGGGGTTCGTCGCCGACGGCTTGGTCATCGCCGAGTTTGATCCGGCGCTGCAGGGCTACAATCGGGCGCGCACGATCGATTTCTACGACCGGCTCACGCAGCGGCTGAGCGCCAACCCGCAGGTGGCGGCGGTCGGGCTCGTCACCGACGTGCCGCTGGGTTTCTCGAGTTCGGATCGGTACGTCGAAATTCCGGGCTACGTGCCCGGCGAGAACGAGGGGATGAGCATCTACTACTCCAGCGTCCGCAACGGCTACTTCGCGGCGATGGGAATCCCGATGCTGCAGGGCCGCGAGTTCGAGGCACAGGACGATTCGGCGGCCGTGCCTCGCATTGTCGTGAACCAGCGCTTCGCGGAGCGCTTCTGGCCCGACCAGGAGGCCGTGGGCCGCACCGTGCGCACCGGCGGGAGGGATTTCACGGTCATCGGCGTCGTGCCCACAGGCAAGTACCGGCGCCTCGGCGAGGACCCCACGGCCCATATGTGGTTCGAGCAGCGGCAGCAGTATCGCTCAGGGATGAACATCGTGGTCCGCACCACGGGCGACGCGTCCGCCCTGATGGGTCTGCTGCGCCAGGAGGTCCGGGCGATGGACGTGAATCTTCCCGTGGCGAACCTCCGTACGATGGACAGTCACTTAGGCATCGCGCTGCTGCCGGCCCGCATCACGGGCATTGCGCTGGGCGTCTTTGGCGTGCTGGGCCTGCTCCTGGCCTCGGTGGGGATGTACGGTGTGATGTCCTACAGCGTGTCGCAGCGGACCCGGGAAATCGGGATCCGCATGGCCATTGGTGCCGCGGGGCGCGACGTGATAGGGTTGCTGATGCGGCAGGGCCTCACGCTGGTGGTCGTTGGCGTGGGTCTGGGTCTGGTGGGGGCCTTCGCGGCGTCCCGGCTGCTGCAGGCCGTGCTCTACGGCGATGGTGGGTTGGACCTGACGACGTTTACCTTGGTTCCGCTGGTGTTGGTCGCGGTCTCGGCGCTGGCCACTTGGCTGCCGGCACGGCGGGCGACGGCGGTGGATCCGGCAATCACCCTGCGGGCGGACTAGGCAAGGACATCGATGGATATCGTACGCGCTCCAAAGAAGAAGACCGGCCGGAACATCGCCATCGCCGCGGGTGCGGGGGCGGTCATCCTGCTTACCGTGGCCGTGTCGCGCTTGGACCCGGCGGTGCCCACCGTGGCCCGGGCGGGCGTGCTGCTCGACTCCGTGCGCCGTGGTGACGTGGTGCGCGAGGTGCGCGGCCCCGGCACGCTGGTCCCAGAGAACATCCGCTGGATCACCGCCCAAGCCTCGGCCCGCGTGGATCGCAAGCTGCACGAGTCGGGTGACCGGCTCGGCACGGGAGAGCTGATCCTCGTGCTCTCGAACCCGGACCTGCAGATCCAGACCATGCAGGCGGAGCAGCAGGTGCGGCAGGCGGAAATCGAGCTGCTGAACCTCAAGACCAATCTGCGCAGCGCCATCCTCACCCAGGAGGGTGTGGTGGCCTCGACGCGCACGCAGCACGTGAGCGCGCAGCAGGAGGCCCTGGCGGCGGACTCGCTGCACCGGCGGAACCTCATCTCCGAGTTCGAGGTGAACAACCGGAAGGCGCAGGCCGAGGAGTTCCGGACGCGGCTTCGCATCGAGCAGGAGCGGCTGCAGCTGATGACCGCGGCCATCGACAGCCAGATTGCCGTGCAGCAGGGCCAGGTCGTGCAGCTGCGCGCCATCGCAGCGCGTCAGCAGGCGCGGCTGAGCTCGCTTGAGGTGCGCGCGCCGGACACCGGCGTGCTGCAGGAGCTGACGCTGCAGCTCGGCCAGTGGGTGCCCGAGGGCACGACGCTGGCCAAAGTGGTGCAGCCGGGCAAGCTCAAGGCGCAACTGCGCATTCCCGAGAGCCAGGCCAAGGACGTGGCGCTGGGCCAGCCGGCCAGCATCGACACACGCAACGGAATCGTGCGTGGGACTGTCTCACGCAAGGACCCGTCGGCGGTGGGCGGCACGGTCTTGGTCGACGTGGCCCTCGAGGGCGAGCTACCGCCGGGTGCGGTGCCGGACCTCAGCGTCGACGGCACGATCGAGATCCAGAAGATGCCAAACATCGTCTTCACGGGGCGTCCGGCCTTTGGCCCGGGCAGCGGCACCGTGGGACTGTTCAAGATGGAAGAGAACGGCGACTATGCCGTGCGCGTGACGGTGGAGTTGGGCCGGAGCTCGGTGAACACCATCGAGATCCTGCGTGGGCTGGAAGTTGGCGATAAGGTGGTTCTGTCGGACATGACCCAGTACGCGAACGTAGATCGCGTGCGCATCAAGTGAGAGCCGTATGACAACGCTCATCCGTATGGAAGGGATCAAGAAGGTGTTTTACACGGACGAGGTGGAGACGCACGCGCTCTCCGACGTCCACTTCGAGATCAAGAAGGGCGAGTACGTGGCCATCTCGGGCCCTTCGGGCTGCGGCAAGACCACGCTGCTCTCGATCCTCGGCCTGCTCGACGCGCCGTCGGGCGGTACGTATGAACTGGCTGGCCAGCCCGTGGCGAATCTTGGGCCCGCCGACCGCGCGCAGGTTCGCAATCGGCAGATTGGCTTCATCTTCCAGGCGTTCAACCTGATTGGCGACCTGACGGTGGCCGAGAATGTCGAGCTGCCGCTGACGTATCGCGATATGCCGGCTGCTGAGCGCCGTGATCGTGTGGCGAAGGCGCTGGAGCGGGTGGGGATGAGCCATCGTGCCAAGCACTATCCGATGCAGCTCTCGGGCGGTCAGCAGCAGCGCGTGGCGGTGGCGCGTGCGGTGGCTGGTGATCCGGCCATTCTCCTTGCCGACGAGCCGACGGGTAACCTCGACTCCAAGAACGGCGAGGCGGTGATGTCGTTGCTGCAGGAACTGCACCAGGCGGGGAGCACGATCTGCATGGTGACGCACGATGCGCGGTATGCGCAGCACGCGGATCGCGAGGTGCATCTGTTTGACGGTAAGGTGGTGGAGCCGTCGGTGGCTGCGGTGGCCTAAAGGCAGATGTAGGATGGAGGATGAAGGATGAAAGGGAGGCGCCCCCGCTCGGTGAGTGGGGGCGCCTCTTTGCTCTGGGATGTTCAGCCGAAAGAGCGGGATGTCGCACCAGAGTCTCGCACACTGGCACAGAAGCCACGGTTTGTGACGCAAATCACAGGTGTAATGTAGCTTGTATCACGTATAAACTCCGCGTCCCTGAGCCGGCGAGTGCCGGACCCATCACCTCTCAAGGCGGAGTTGTACCGATGACACCAGAAGAGCTCAGACTTCACACGGGCCGACGGGAACGGCACGAGGCCACCCGCATTCCCGACAGCAGCGCGTGGCCAGAGCTGGCGGCGCTGCCGAGCCGGTCTTCGCGTCGACTGCTGGACGAGCTGAGAGTTCTTGCAGCGTCTCCGATGCCGATCACCGTGGTCGGGGCGAGCGGTACGGGAAAGTCTGGCATCGCCCGAGGCATCCACGAGATGTCGGCGCGGAGGAAGGGTGCGCTCGTGATGCTCAACGTGAGCGTGCTCTCGGACGGTCTTGCGAGCTCCGAACTGTACGGGCACGAGCGTGGTGCCTTCACGGGCGCATCCCACTCGCGCCTGGGCCGCATCCGCAGCGCTGATGGTGGCACCTTGGTGATCGACGAGTTGACGAAGGCGCCGGCGCACGTTCAGCACCATCTCCTGGACATCCTTGATGGTCGTCCCTTCTATCCGGTGGGCAGTGATCGCGAGGTCTATCTCGATGTCCGCGTGGTGGCCCTGACCAGTACTCCGCTGGAGGTCGCCGCGAAGTCGGGAGCGTTGGTGCCGGACCTGTTCGAGCGGTTGCGCACCACGGTTGTGCGCGTTGCGGATCTCAGTTCGCGCGCCGAAGACGTTCTACACGTAGCGCAGACTTCGCTCGAGCGATGGAGTCGAAAGTATGGCTACGCAGCGCCTCCGGAGATCTGCGGGGAATTGGCGCGCGTGCTCGTGGGCGGACGCTGGCCCGGCAATCACCGTCAGGTCGACGGCCTCGTCCAGCGGCTGCTGGCGCAAGCGCAGGGTGACAGCATACTGCGCCTGGGTCACCTGCCGCGGGAGGAAGACGCCGTCGATCGGCGCGGCGCGCGGGAACGGTTTCTTGAGGACCACGGGAACGGAGTCCCAGTCGCGCACGCGGGGCCCAGCGAGGCGGGCAAGCACTACGGCGTTGATCGCGCGACGATCCGGCGATGGATTCGGGAGGAATCGGAGCGTCTGAGTGAGAGACCTCGGGTCGCTTCAGCGTGAGATAGCCCAGCGGTACCGCGCGCATCTCACGCTGAAGTTCCGAAGGCGACGTCCGCTAGGTCGTTGCGGCAGAAACACATACCAATGGAGGGCGAGTAGGCACACCTCGTGCGATGAGGCGCGCAACGGGCTGGCAACGGCTCGCGGCAAACTCCCACTCGTCCCTCGAGGTGTGTGCGATGCGGTTGGCTCAGACACTGCGGTACGTGTTCGTCGGTCTGGTGTTCGCGGCGATGCCCCTGTCCGCGCAGAACCCAATCAAGTTCCATACGGCGAACAACACGGTGTTCACGGACTCGCTGCAGTCGCTGTATGTGGACCTGTGCCTCGGGGCGTTCCACGACACATCGGGCGTACATCGATCAGGCAAGATGTACTTGGACGTCACGCTCAACGACGGCGGGCTTGCGACGA
This sequence comes from Gemmatimonadaceae bacterium, assembly GCA_019637445.1. Lineage (NCBI taxonomy): Bacteria > Pseudomonadati > Gemmatimonadota > Gemmatimonadia > Gemmatimonadales > Gemmatimonadaceae > Gemmatimonadaceae bacterium. Next base: position 233,529 of record JAHBVS010000002.1, read on the forward strand.
CGTGCTCAGGCGGGACGGGCACGAACCTCGTGTCCGACCTCAGCTTGAAGCCCGGCGTCAACTACTTCGTCGTTGAGGTGACCGACTGGAACTGGACGGTCTACCGAGACTCGATTCTCGTCACGTATCAGTTGCCAGCGGGGACCGGTGGCGCGCCTTACGTCATTGCTCCGGCGGAAGGTGGCCTCCGGTTGATGCCAGGCGAAGAGCGCACGATGACCTTCGTCGTCACGAACGTGAGTCAGGACACGACGGACTTTGATGTGACGCTCTCATGTACCGGGGGGCTCAGTTCCTGCTACAAGGTCGGAGGCGGCTCACAGTTCACGACCGCGAGCCTACTGCCCGGGACATCAGAGTCAGTGCAGGTTCGTGCGACTGCCTCGACCTCGCCGGGGACGGGCACGTTCCGCTTCATCGCGGAAGGAGGGCTGGTCGACACGGGAACGACGGCCGTCAGCATCTCGCGCGACCCACTGCCTTCGGTGAAGGTGTCGCGCATGGCGGACACATTGGTCCGCGCCGCCTCTGCCACGCACACTGCGTACTTCCAGGTGAGCAATCCCGATCACTTCGCCTCGCGGTACGTCACGCCGTCGCTCGACTGCCAGAGCACGACGCCCTGTTCGGTGTCCCCGAGCTTCATCAACCTTGGTGCCGGACGCGACACGATGGTGAAGGTGACATTCGCTTCGCCGAGCAGTGGGCACAGGAAGATCAAGCTGACGGCGTCGACCAGCGACGGGGCGACCGCTGGCAAGGACTCGATGTGGGTGAAGGCCGGTACAGCGCTCGCCGGTGCGTTCGAGCTCACGGCGTTGGAGCCACGACCGCGCACCTCCACGGCGCGGGGCGAGTGCCTGTCGATTGCGGCAGGGCCGGGGGCAGGCGTCGAATGCGGCGCACTGCGTTTGGTCTACGCCTTCCCGGCCGTGACTTCGATGAACAAGACACGTTCGCTGCGGCTCGTCTACCTCAGCGATCACGCGCAGCCATTCCTCTCGATCCCGATTCGGGTACGCATCAAGAATCGCAGCGACTCGCTCGCCCTCAGGACGACGGTGGCAATCGGCGGCTTCTCGCCGCAGGACACCATCGCCTGGGACCCGTCCTGCACGTTGCCCAGCGGCTGCGTGCTAAACGCGCGAGTGAACGCCGATGCGCTGAACCTCGCGACGGGCGACTACGCCTACACGGTGACCGTGGAGGCGTTGGGTGGCGGATTCTCTGCGCAGGTCAGCGGCACTGCCGTCATCGTGAACCGCAAGGCGAGCCCATACGGACCGGGATGGTGGCTGGAGGGCGTCGAGCAGTTGATGGTGTCCAAGGTTGACTCCACGAGACGCGTATGGATCGGTGGGGACGGCTCGACGCGCCGCTTCAAGCCGGTCGGTGGCGGCATCTACATCGCCGAGGACACCGTGGCACACTCTGAGCGGCTGCTGCGTGCCGGCTCGGGGACGGGCGAGACGTGGACGCGCGAGATCCGCGGCGGTGCCAAGGTCACGTTCGACTACCTCCGGCGCCACGTACGCACGGTCAACCGCCAGCGCGACACCACGGCCTTTGACTACGTGGGTAGCTCGGTGGAGAAGGTTTCGGCAGTAAGACCGCCGATTGCGGGCATCGACACCCTTCGCATCTCCCTTCGCTACAACGGCGCGATGATGGACACGGTTCGGGTGCCGGCGGGGCTCTACGACTACCTGCCCACATACATCAGGCGAAACGGGACGCGCATCAGCGCCATTGTCGAGGCGACCGGTGATTCGATCGTCTACAACTACGCCGGCGCGTCACTCGTGCCGAACGAGCGCCTCGACCGACTCGGCAAGTCGGTCCGCTGGGAGTATTCCGTGGCGGGCCGAGTCGCGCGGGTCGCCGCCGCGCTTGGCACGAACGACACCGTGGCAACGCGACTTTGCACGGCCGAAACGCGGGCACTCGCCGCCTGCGCAATCGACGGCTCCGCAGCGCGTGCCGTGGCGGCGAGCCGCTACCGGTCCATCCTCGATGGTCCCCGGCCGGACAGCGACGCGCGGGACGTCTCGCAGTTCTACGTCGGGCGCTTCGGTGCGGTTGACTCGATTGTCGATCCCTACGGGGCGCGGACCAGGATATTCCGTGAGGACGCTCAGTCCCCGGCGCTCGCTACGCGTGTCATCGACCCGGCTGGCATCACGTCCAAGACCGTCTATGCGCAGGGCAGGCCGGTGCTTCGTGTGGTGGAGGACCAATGGTCCTCGGGCTCGCGCGACACCACGATCGTGAGCTGGGACACCACGTGGAACGTCGTGACCGAGCAGCGCTCGCCATCGGGGCGGCTCACGCGCCAAGGCGTCGATGCGAGCACCGGCAACATCCTTTGGCAAGCAAGCGGGAGCGGCGAGAGCACGAAGGTCCATATGAAGTATGACAGCAGGAACCGTCCAACCCAGGTTTTCACCGTCCGTCCCTTCTCGACCGACACCACGGTGCTCGAGAGCTACACCTACTCTGGCAAGTTTGGAAACCTGACCACGACGATCACGGGCACGGGCCAGCGAACCTTTACCTGGCTCGACGACGCGGGAACCGTGGACTCACTGGAGTCCACGCTGGTCGGGCCCGGCGCCTGTCACGCCACGACGAATCCCTGTGTGCGGCAGCATTTCCGCCGTGACCTCGCTCGTCGGGTGCTGATGGACTCGACGATCTCGCCCGCCGTCGACTGGAGCATCAACCCGGAAAGCAGCGCGCCCTTCACGGGTAGCGCGCCGTCGCTGCTCGGGCTCGTGGCGACGACCTACGACAAGGAAGGTCGCCCGCTCACCGTCGCGCGCTGGACCCCGGGTCCCGAATACGCCGCGTCGTCGGCAACTTCGACGTTCCGGTACGATGCGTTGGGTCGGCAGACATCGGCCAGCATCGGGGGCGCATTCGACACGACGACCTACGACAAGGCCGGCAATGCGGTGCGCATCCGCACGCGGAACGGCCACATCATCACCCAGACGTTCGACGCGCTGGGCCGCGTGACCTCGCGCACGACGCCAGAAGTGCGATATCCCAAGACCAGCTGCACAACCTGTTGGCAGGGACTCCAGACGTCGTATACGCTGCGCATTCCCTACTACCAGACGCGCGTCGGTCCAGCCGCCTACTCCGAGGACGTGGTGATTCCGAGCGAGACGGCGGTGTTCGCCTATGACGCCGCTGGTCGGATGGTCCAGGCCGACAACCCCCTCGTGCGCGTTCGGCGGGGCTACTATCCCAACGGGGCGCTCAAGGCTGACACCAGCGAAATGCGCGCCTACAACTACACGGAGACAAACTCCGGCTTCAGCGGGCTTCACCGAACCTTCCTGACCTTCGAGTACGACCGCGAGGGACGTCGGCTGAAGCGGACCGACTCCTCGGGCGGCGTGCAGACCTACGGCTACGACGCACTCGGCCAACTCGCGTGGACTCGCGACAGTGTGCCGTCGCAGCAGAGCCGCCGCGCGACCTTCAGCTACGACTATCGTGGAAACCTGATTCAGCAGGCCATCGATAGCAGCAACTTCGTGGACACCTGGGCCTACGACGCATACGGGCGCGCCGTCTCACGCACCGGAAATTTCGTCGACTCGATGGAGTACGACATCCGCGGGAAGCGCACGCGCGTGGATGGGCGGCTGACCTACCCGGACGGCCCCGAGATCGTGATGACCGCGGCGTACGATGGCTTTGGCAATCTGGTGGCGACGGGAACGACGGGGGACGCCATCCACTCGACGGACGAGTTCCAGCCTGATGCGCTCGGTAACAGCTTCCGCCGCTTCGGCAATCGCGGTCAGGCAATGTCTGCGACTGAGTCGGCGACGGAATCGAACTTCAGCGGCGGCAAGCTGATGTCGGCCACGGGCCTCCCGTACCCCACGCCAGCAGACTCGAACCGGACGGGGCCGAATGACGGCCCACCGGTGCAGGCATATGATGAGCTTGCGCTGCAGTACGATGCCGCCGGCAACGTCAAGTTCCAGTCCTCGTACCGCCACACGTGGGTAAAGCCCGATCCTGGGTATCCGGGCTACTGGATCATCTCCCCCACCGGCCATTCGTTCACGTGGACCTTCTACGACGCCGACGCCCGGCCTCGCTTTGTGCAGCGACACGTGCGCGGTACGTCGCCGGCGTCACCGCAGACGACGTACCACGAATATTGGTACGACGCGCTTGGCCGGCGGGTCTTGGTACGCGATCGATCGGACTCCACGTCCTGCGGCACGTCCTCGGAGACCGCTCCTGTTCCCTGTCAGCAGGCCATCGTTCGCTCGACGTGGGACGGGAGCCAGTTGCTGCGCGAGAAGCGAAGCCTGGGCGGCTGGCACCTCCCCGACAACGGACTCGAAGGCTCCAGCGGCCCGACCCCGTGGTTCGGTACGAGGCGCTACACCCACGCGGGCGACATTGATGCGCCGGTGATGGTGTGGCTGGACGACGTCTATCCACGCGCGCTGGTCCGCAACTGGCGCGGCTCCGCGGCCGGCGCCGTACTTCTTCACACCTGTGGTGGGGTCGGGGGATGTCGTGCCGACTCGACGACGGTGTATCCGGCCACTCGCGTGGACGTCCTGTTCTCCCGAGAGTACGCTCCCGGGGTGCCTGAGCCGAACGCGTGGCTCGGCAGTCTGATCGATGAGCAGCGAGACGCCACCGGCTTGCTATACCGGCGCAATCGGTACTATGATCCAACAACAGGGCGGTTCACGCAGCCGGACCCGATCGGACTGGCGGGTGGGCTCAATTTGTATTGGTATGGGGACGGCGATCCGGTGAACAACTCCGATCCGCTTGGACTTTGCGTCGGTTGCGCGTCGTTGGCCGCCAGTGCCGTTCAAAGGCGCTTTGAGCCCTACTCAACGTACAGCGGCAGTAACGCCGCCGACTTCACCAAGGTCTCCGGGAATCTGTTCTCCGCACTGACTCTCGCCGGAATGCAAAATCGAGTGAAGATGGGGGTGTATCAGGCGACGGAGGGTTCGCATGCGGACCCGCGTCACAGTGGCTGCAGTTCCGCATCTCAAACCTGTGATCCGGCGCTCTCGGGACACGCAGCAGACGTGAACGAATTCTGGACTCCGAACGGCAAGGTGGATATCGGTACGCGAGGTGTCATACCATCAACGCCAAGCGTGCTACTTGCGAACGCCGTGGCGACCTCTCTGCTCTCAAATCCCAGTGTTCGGGCCGTGATTTGGCCGACGGGGCACGTCGCGTCTCCCACCCAAGGCGGGCCGCGAATACCTCGAGCGTTCGTGCCAGGAACCGGGATCTGGGCCTCTCACCAGAGCCACTTGCACATTTCGACCTACACTAGCTCGGGGCGGTGAACGTGTCAGCCAGCAGAACCTTTCGCGCCATGTGTCTCCTGATCTCCTACACGATCGGTTCGCCTGGATGCTCAGGAGGCGACGTTGGAGAGCCGCCTGCTGAAGGCGCCAAGAGCACCGGCATCAGCCGGGAGCGCGTTGGCGCCATCAGAGTCGGCCTCGTAATCGATTCGCTGCTCACCGAGTTCGTCGTTCTGCGCGACGAAGAACGCACCGCCATCGGGGGCGGCGACCTAGACCGATTCATCGCAATAGCCGTGAACGGCGACACGGTGGAGGTCGTGCCGTTTGGCGGTCGCGTGCGTGACATCGTCCTGCGCTCCTCACGACATTTGACCGCCGAGGGCATCGGAGTCGGAACGACTTCTACCACGATGTCGCGGTACCAGGGAGCCACGGCACAGTTCTCCGACGCGGGGTTGGTCGTGAACCTCAGTCGCTACTGCGGAACGGATTTCATCTTCGAAGGCGCGCTGGGCGAACTCGGTACCGTCCTGACGCTCGACCAGCTCGCTGAACTTGGAGAATCGCAGAGGGTGTCCGTCGTAGTCGTACGGGCGTGCCTTCCGGGCCAGTAGGAGGACTTCCGCACCGCGGCGAGCGAATGTGCGCAGGTGCGACGCCGAGCAGCGAGTACGCAACCCGCGCCCCGCAAAGGTTGTCCCACTGGCGTGCCCCAGCTGCCAGATCGCAGAGTTCTGACACTCTTATACCACTATGCAGACCGCTTGCGAGCCAGCGAGCGCGTCTCGAAGCGGCTCCAAGCCGCAGGACTCCTGGCAATCCCGGGCCAGATTCCACCAACGCTGGGGCTCGTGGATCGCACCGCGGGAACTCTCCTCAGGTCACTGACTCCCGCGCAAGCACGGCTCTGGCGTGGAGCTTGGCGGAATGCGGGGCTCATTGGACAAGACGGAAGAGAGCGTCGCATCGGCCACGTCGTGACACCAATGCGCGACACATGCCGAGGCGTACTCGTGCTGGCCGCCCTACCGATGGCCGCCGTCGACGACCCGCGGGGCATCGAGCTGAGTGCCGACCTGCCAGGCATGGCCCACGGACTTGAGCGTCCGCTCTCGAACGCCACGTGGTATGCGTGTAGCGATCCATTCGACGCTGCATTGCTGCGCGCGGCGGGCTGTCAATCTCTCTCACTCATGGCCCCTCGGATGGAGTCGGCGCACCTGGTCAAGGCCATCGTGCACTACTTCAGGCTCTCGACTGCCGGGCGATTGTGCGTGTGTTGCGCGGCGACGGCGGCCGGACTCCGAGCGCTTGAAGCGTGGAGGGTCGCAGCAGACCTCGCGGGCATTGCCATCGACGTTCGGGAGTTGCCCCAAGGCTGCTCGCTGCGAGCGTTTCGCAAACTCGCGGGCCACAACGAGGTGCTGGACCTTCTTGCAGGACGTCGCCCACGCCTGGCGTCTGCTACTCCGCCGAACCCCAACTCGACTCCTTTGCCCCGCGCGTCGTGGGCCGGCGCCACCGAAGAGCTCGTCGTCCACCTCAACGCGTATGTACGCCACCTCGGCGCGCTCGGGCACACGCCTGCCGAGTGCCAGCGCAGGGCCAGGGCGCTTGAACACTTTTGGCGACACTGCACGGCAGTCGGCGTTACCACCGTCGCCGCGCTTTCGTCGCGTCACGTGGAGTCCTTCCAAGACGCACTCGTGCCAGCGGCGACCCGCCCCAACCCGCTGCGCTCGGTAGACGCGACCATTCGGATTCTCGGAACTACACGCGGGTTCCTTATATGGTTGATGCGCACGGGACGGATCCATCGCAATCTCGCGGCAGCACTCTCACCGATACCACGGCCGACCGTCCCTCCTCCCATGGTCTTGACGTCGAGTGAGGTTGACCGTGCGCTCAACGGCATCCGAACGCAGACGGCGATAGGTGTTCGGGATCGGGCGATGCTCGAGCTGCTCCATGCCACCGCGATGCGGCGTGGCGAACTGGCCGGGCTTGACGTGGGCGACGTCGACTTGGACCGTGCCCTCGTCCGAATTCGCCGCGGAAAGGGTGGGCGCAGTCGCATTGTCCCGCTCGGTCGCCGAGCTGCCGCGTGGGTACGCCACTACATCGATCGCGCGCGGCTGATTGCGCTGAAAGACGTCCGGCAACCGGCGCTATTCCTCTCACGGCGTGGACGTCGGGTTGGCGTGAAGACCGTGACCGCGCGCATGCATGCCTGCCTTCGCCGCGCCGGCGTGGCGAAAGGCGGGAGTTGCCACATCATCCGCCACAGCGTGGCGACGCTGATGCACGAAGCCGGCGCGGACATCCGCGACCTGCAGGCGTTGCTCGGACACTCGTTGCTGACGAGCACGCAACTCTACACTCGCGTCTCAATGCAACATCTTCAAGCCGTACACCGACGCACCCATCCCTCTGAGCGCTGGCCGACCACGGGCTTCCCGCCCGACTGATCCTGCCGGAGTTACGCTTCCAGGCCGTCCGGGGGCCGTGCGTCAGCGTGCAAGGGGCGCCTTGCGCGAGACAAGGAAATGGTAGACCAGGGCAGCAATGACGTTTCCGGCCAGCAAGAGGAGGACGGTGATGGGCTTTGGAACGGTTCTCTCCCGCGATTCATGGAGCGCTAGCCAAACGGCACCGCACCACCCCGCGATCATCAGGGCCGCGCCCGCCGCGAGCGCCAGCCCGAGAATGCCACTTCCGATCGAACTCCCGTTCGCCGCGATGAGACCGCGCTGGATGGGCGGGACGTAGGCAACGAACGAGGCGAAAACGAGCGCCACTGTCGTCCAAGCACCCACAGCGAGAGTGCGACGTGCTAGGGCATCCGCTCTTCCGTCTTCGCTTCTCATGGTGATGGATCTCCTGAAGAGGCTTGCGACGTACCTACGCTAACAGGTGGAGCGCCGCTGCGGGCGCCTCCCCAGAGCTGACGGCCCGCCTTGAGCAGATCAAGGCTGGCCCCGGCAAGTGCGATCAACGACTCGCCAACGTGCAGCTTGACCGACCCGCCAAGCGGCCCGACGTTCAACGACACACCCACATTCAAGTCTCTGGAAGCGGAGAATCCCTCGCCCTCAACGGTGACACCACCCGTGGCTCCGCAGCCAGACGCCATGGAGGTGCCGCACGCAACCTGTCCTCGTCCCACCACTGGACCAGCAGACAGACTGCCCTTCGCGAATGCGAACGAGACTTCGGGAGAGTTCGCACCCCAGCCTCCTGGCGTCAGAGACGCTGACTTGGAGACCTGCGCGTTCAGTGCTTCAATCTTGCCGTTCGCGGGACCAAGTGTGAATGCGCCCTTGACGCCCGTTCCAGAGCTGGCGCCAAGCGTGATGAAGCGGCAAGTCGAGTAATCCTTCAGCGTGCATAGCCCGAACGGGTCCGAGTTGTTCACGGGATCGCCGTCCCCATACCCATACAAATTGAGCCCACCCGCCAGCCCAATCGGGTCCGGCTGCGTGGGCGGACCCGGCCGGAGAACCTACCGCGACTCTGGCTGACGGATGAGGCGCACGGAGCCATCCGCTCCAATCTTGCCCCCTCAGCTAGGCCACAGCTCTAACTGTCCGTGATCATCTGCCACGGCCACATGAACCATTCGTAGCGACGTTGCGGCGTCTGACGCCACGACAAGTTCAAGGTGTCGCGCCGCCCGCTTGTCGTGAACTCGAGGATCGTTTCGACGGTGTACGGCTGGTAACTGAGAGACACCGAATGGTGCATCAGACTCAGGATACGACCCGTCGGATCGTAAGCGGTCCGAGCCGGCTCATCAATGATGGTTATCGCCGAATCGGTCTCGCCCAAGAGCCGAACCCGAAGCAAGGCCGGTTCGAGTTGCCTGAGGCTGTCAGAGTAGATCGAGACATGCACACGAAATCGACCGGGCGCCGGGGCGATACCCGCCGGTTGCTCAGGCTTCAGCTCAAAGCTGACCCTGCTCTCGCCGACAAACGATGAAGATTCCTTGGAGTACGCGTATGTCGTGAGCCGAATGGGGATGCAGGAGGCGCAAATCACTACCGTGAGCAGGGCGAGTGCCCGCCGGGCCATCGTGGGCGCGGCTGTGCGAGTCAACACGATCCCTCCTATTTCTTGGTGGACACAGGAACTCCTGCGGCCGCCATCTTGATCAGCCAACTGTTCGCGTCCATCCACGTGTTAAAGGCAGGCGCACCGTAGGCGCGATCCTGCAGGTTGCTCTTGTCGTTCGGCGTGTTGCCCCACAGGACGTAGGGCAGTACGTCAACGGCTGTATGCCCAATCCGACTCGCCACCCAGAGAACCGGATCGCGCCAGAACCCCTTCGATGGCACGATAAAGTTGTAAGTGCCCATGTTAACGTCATCCGTTACAAGTACGTGGTTCTCATCGAAGACGAGCTCTGAGCCCTTCTCGTGAGTGTACTTCTCGTTTCCGCGGTTCCCGACACCTTGTCGGTGATAGCCACTTTCGAACGAATTCGACTTGCTCCACCCAGACCCCTCGGCGACAACTTCGTCGAATGTCGCAGCGAGATTTCTCTTGTTTCGGGCATAGTGCGCATCACGCGGAGGACAGTACTTGATCCAAAGAACGCAGAGCCCGAAGGGGTCCGAATTGTTTAGGGCGTCGCCGTCCCCGTACCCGTAGAGATTGAGCCCCCCCGCCAGCCCAATCGGGTCCGGCTGCGTGGGCGGGCCTGGGCCGCGAGTCTAGCCTCGGGACTCCCGTCGACGTTCGCCTGCTCAATGGCCGAGGTGCAGCGCCGTTTCGCCTCTTGACGCGATGGATGCGCGCTTGGCTGCGCGGATCTGTTGGCGTGGAGGCGCTTGGAGCTCTGAGCAGCTACCTCGTCCCCGGCCGTTCATAGAACGGAGCAGCCACACGCGCTAGATCCTCTTCCTGTTCCTTGGAGATGAACATCACGTCGAGGTCCTGCCCCGCATCGAACAACCCCGAGAACACGACTCCTACCTCATCGACAATGGCGCGTTGCCGCGCTGAGGCGGGTGCCAAGCAGAGTGAGATGCCGAGTGCACTTCCCGGGGCGAACCCTACCTGTGCAAGGTATGCGCGCTCGACAGCGCCGTGTCTGCGAAGCACAGGCAACAGCTGCTGCTTGAGGTCGTCCTCGGCCTGGCCCGATTGCTCCCGTATGAACTCGACTCGGCGCTCTCGTCGCTGGCGAGGATCTGAATTGAATGAGTTCATTCGCCAATCTATTCGGGCGGCTTGAACGGAGTAATGCTCTGAACTTGAATCTGTGCCTTGGGATCGAGTGCCTGAACCTCCGGGAGTCCACCGGGCCCTCTGGCCCCAGGCGCCGCGCGGGTGAGGCGAACACCGGTGGCTTCGGCGACAAATCCGCGCGTCAAGGTGGTCATACTGTTCTCAAGCGGAAGCCCCGCGCCGCTCGCGAAGTTCGGTGTGCTGACCGGATTCGCCGTGCTCCAGAAGCGCCCGACTGGCTGCGAGCCTCCGCCAGAGAGTCGATACACGGGAGTGCCAACGCTAACCCCCGCCACGGCGGGGGCTGAGGTCGCAAGCGCCTCGATGCCGCCAGCGACCACCATTAGCGATCCGATATCCCGTACGCCCTCATTCCACATCGACTCGATCTCCGGCCAGTTGGCCTTCAGCGAAGCAAACGTGGCGGCCTCTGCGATTTTGGGTCCGAGCACGGCGGAGGTTGCTGAGGTCACGCAGCAGGCCGACAGCCCAAACGGATCCGTGTTGTTGACCGGATCGCCGTCCCCATACCCGTACAAATTGAGCCCGCCTGCCAGCCCGATCGGGTCCGGCTGCGTGGGCGGACTCCATTAGAGAAGTTACCGCGGCCAGGGCCGGCGTACGAGTTCCGGTCCTAGTAGGGCCCAACCCGCGTTGGAGCAGGCGGCCGCGCTGCGACGAGCAGCGCTCCTCCGAGAAGGCCCAGCTGCGTCACCTCACCTACGGGCAGCCCAAGGGAGGTCCGCTCCGCACCAGCGAGTCTCGCCGCGCAGTCCACCATTGAAGAGGACCCAGTCCCTGGGCGGACGTGCTCCGAGTGGCAATCGCAGCAAGCACGCCGGCCTTCCGACACAGCGTCAGGTTGGATCTCTCCTCGAACGATTGTACTTCGCTCCTCATCCGGCTCGCAAATACTTCCTTCACTTGTCGCTCGGGGCCGACCACGAACAGTGCAAGCTGCCCCGTCTCCGACTCATCGCGCAACTCGACCAGCAAGACTGGGTGGCTGAATCCCGCGAAGGCGCCGAAGTACACGCCGAGCGCGCCAATCGACCCCGCGGACTCGGAGGAACTGGCAGTGGGTGCGTCGCCGACACTGAAGCCGTCTATCCACAGGTCGACCCGAGACCGCGCCTCGCCGGAGTCTGCTCGGACCAGAACCGCGAGTGAGGATGAAGTTTCACTTCCGGCTACCAGTACGACGGTCTCGATACGATCACCGTAGTGACGAAGCAAACCGGCGCTGTCTGTGTCAGTGACCTGAAACCATTCGACGGATGTCGCAGCTTGTGGAGGTCGAGTGCGTGTCTCACCTCGTGCAGGTCGGTTACCGGACAGCGATTGCGTCCTTTCGTCCTCGCCCCGGCAGGCGAGCGTAAGGACGCCGCCGCTCGTCGCAGCGATGAGGGCAAGAGCAGCAAGCTTCTTCACGGAATCCTCGGGTCGTGGTGAGGCAATGGCGGGCGCACCGATGACGGAGGTACGCTACCCGAGAACCCGGCGCCAGCGTCTCGCCGATACTCGGAATGCGTCATCGGCAGAGGCGTGCCTCCAGGCCCAGCGCGAGCCGCGTTTCCCGAGGCTCCAACAGTGCCGACCTGGTCTCCGGCAAACACGACACTGCCCACCACGAGTCCACCATCGACCGCGCCAAGGTGCCCTCCTCTCCAATACATGGTCTCGCCCTGTCCGTTGAGGAACTGCACCGTGATCTGGTTTCCCATCTCCTCTCCGGTTCCGCCCGCGCAGGTTTCGCACAGACTGCGCCGCATCCCAACGACGGTCCCGGTCACGGGGGTGTGAACTGGATCTCCGAGCGTACCCTGACGGTCCTCTCCCGCGTGTGAGGAACCCTTCCACGCGCGTGGGGATCCGTACTCACCTGCGCCGTCGGTTCGGGAAGTCGAGTTTGGATCAACGGCAGGACATGTCGGACACAGTCCGAACGGGTCCGAGAAGTTGATTGGATCCCCACCCGCATACCCATACAGATTGAGCCCACCCGCCAGCCCGATCGGGTCCGGCTGCGTGGGCGGACTCCGAATGGTACCTGCGGTCGTACGGTTCGGAGAACGGTACCGTTCTCTCGTTTCTCGTGGCCACCTCCGGCTAGAGGTGCCCCATCCGGCCGCTCAGAGCTCAGGCACGCCGGTCACTCTCGAAGGCTTCAAACGCGATCTTCACGACGCGATCCCAATCAGAGGAGACGTACTCCTCGACCAGCCCTACGGCCGAAGCAAGAAGCAACGCGTCAGACGCGCCGGCGTCCCCGAAGGTACGTCGTGCCTCCCTTACCTCTCGCCGGAGTTCGAGATGCGCGAACGACTCTTCTCCAGCGGAAAGCACTGTTGGACTCAGCTCTCGCAGAAACACCCGGATTGCCGCCTCAAAGTCGCGCTTTGTCATTCTCCCCTAGCTCACTTATAAGTCTTCACGGTATTCGCGACCGCGCCGGCCTTGTCGTAGACCTGCTTCGCTGACCCCACAACCTTCCCCGCCGCGTCGAGGGTGTAGGTGTAGAGCGCCGCAGACACCTCGTTGTTGCCAGGCACGAAGCGATGCACCATAGCACCGCCGCCGTCGAGGGCTTGAACACCCCATTGGGCACCCGAGCCACTTCCCAGCACTCCGCGCACACCGCGCGCCACATCGTCAGAGAGCCCAAGACCAGACAGCCCCGCCCGGACAGCGGCGCGTCCGCCTCTCAATGAGTTGCCGCCGGGCAACGCAAGCGCGAGGTGCATGGCACTCGCGGCGACGTTGCCTTGTCGCAGCTCGGCGCCGGCCTGCCCAGCGAGGTTCATGCCGCTCGCTTCGAACGTCGCATTCAGCCCGGCGCCGACATTCAACGCTACCGCGCCGACTGCGCCTCCGCGAGAGGCCCCCCAGTTCGCAAGCGCTTGGGCCAGGCATTCGGGGAACGGCGTGCAGAGGCCAAAGGGATCGGCATTGTTGACCGGATCGCCGTCCCCATACCCATAGAGATTGAGCCCACCCGCCAGCCCGATCGGGTCCGGCTGCGTGGGCAGACCTGATTGGGGAAGCTACCGACTCGCTGCCGCGTCGGCGACAACGGTATAACGCCAAATCCAGCTGTTCGTGGTCTCGGACTATTCTCGTCGACAGCGAGCCACTTCTCCCGCAGAGCCTCGGCCGGCTACCAGGGTCGCGTGCCGACGGCTGGATCCCCTTCGCGACGCTGAATCGATGCGATATCGCGAGTGCACATCGCCGTGTCGCAGCCTGGAGGCGTGACGTCATCGGCCGCAACCCGTTGCGGGTCCGGAGGTTACGCTTGGAGTAGGGGAGGCATGGCCCTTGCCAAGGACGAGGGCGTGACAACTTCCGGCGCTCCCCCCCTCTTGGATCCGCGGCTGACGCGCGAGTATCTACTTCGACAGCGCGCCTGCCCTGTCCGGTACGACGATGATGTGGTCGTAGTTGCCGTTGGGGAGCGATACAGCCTCTCCGCCGTCGAAGCAATTGCGGACCTTGCGGCTCGGCGTCCAGAAACCGAGGCGCTCTCGGATTCCGAGCTCGATCAGCTCATCGAGCGCCTCTCGACGGCCCGGGAGCCGCTCGGGGCAGTTTCCGACGATGATGGAGACGAGCTATCGCTCGAGGACCTCCGTGAGCTGGCGAACCAACCGCCCGTCGCCCGCTACGTGAACCTCTTGCTTCGCGACGCTTACGACCTCGCTGCCAGCGATGTACATCTTGAGGCCTCTCGAGAAGGGCTCGTGGCCCGCTATCGAATTGACGGCGTGCTCCGAGAGGCGCTGCCGGCTCCGCGAGCCCTGCACTTCGCGGTCGTGTCACGCCTGAAGGCGATGGCCTCACTCGACGTCACCGAGCGGCGCAGGCCACAGGACGGTCGGATGCGCGTTCGGCTTGCAGACCGTGACCTGGATGTGCGCGTCTCAAGCGTGCCAACTATCCACGGCGAAAGCGTGGTTCTTCGGTTTCTGGACGCCGGCGGACGCCCGGTGGACCTGGCAGCGCTCGGGATGCCGAACTCGGTGAGGACGTCGATGGCCCAGAGTGCCATGAGGCCCCACGGCTTGGTACTCGTGACGGGCCCCACCGGAAGCGGCAAGACGACGACGCTGTACGCCGCGATGCAACTCCGTTCCGCGGGCGCCGAGAAGCTCATCACCGTCGAAGACCCCGTCGAGTACGACCTGCCACGTGTTACGCAGGTACCGGTGCACCGCCAGACAGGAATGACCTTCGCGGCAGTCCTCCGGACGATCCTTCGCCAGGATCCAGACGTTGTGATGATCGGTGAGATGCGCGATCGCGAGACGGCGGAGGTTGCCGTGCAGGCGGCGATGACGGGCCATCTAGTCCTTTCAACGCTACACACGAACGACGCGCTCGGGGCAATCGATCGGCTCGCGGATCTTGGAGTTCCGCGGTACCTGATTGCGTCGACGCTTGAGCTCATCGTCGCGCAGCGACTTGTGCGGAGGGTGTGCTCGACCTGTGCGGGCAGAACCCGATCGCAGAAGGCGGAAGAACCGTGTTCGTCGTGCCGTGGTTCGGGCTTCAAGGGGCGCACGGGTGTCTTCGAGGCGATTTCGGTGAACTCTGGCCTTCGCGAGGCGATGGCGCTCGGCGCCGACACTGCGACCATCGAGCGTCTCGCAGTCGCGAACGGCTATCTCCGAATGCGCGACCACGGCGCCGAGCTCTGTTCGCTCGGTCAAACGACAACAGCGGAGTTGGACCGTGTCATCGGATCGTAGGCGGTCGCGCCGCGGGTTCACGCTGATCGAGCTGCTCGTGGTCATCGCGATTATCGCCACGCTAGCGGGCGTTGTGGCGCCGGCGCTGTTCAGCAACGTCGGACGGGCGAAGTCCACGGCCGCGCGCGCCCAGCTGGAGATCTTCGCGCTGGCGCTGGATGCGTACAGAATTGACGTCGGCAAATACCCGACGACGGACGAGGGACTCGCAGTCCTTCGCGTCGCCCCAATCGATGCGCGTGCGGCCGCGCTCTGGCGGGGTCCATACCTGCGACAGGCGGTGCCCGCGGACCCTTGGGGTGCTGCGTGGGTGTACCGCAGTCCGTCGCAAAGCGGGCCGGACGGCTACGAGTTGTACTCATTGGGTCGAGACCAGCGCCCCGATGGCGCCGGCGAGGACGCGGACGTGACCTCGTGGGGTGGGCGGGTCAACCCGTGACGATCTCGCAGCTGGACGTTGATCAGACGGTGAAGCCGAGCGACGAGGATCTGGCGATTGGACTACGCATCATTGCCGACTTGGTCGAGAGCGGTCTCCCGCTCGGGTCGGCGCTCCGCACGTTCGGGAGTGTCGCACCTCGCGTGTGGCGTCCAGCGGTGCCGCGGATTGAGGCCGGCATCCGCGAAGGGAAAGGCTTGGCCGGTGCGCTACGGGACTGCGGTCTGGTGCTGCCGGGAATCGTGATTGGATTGCTGCAGACCGGCGATGCGGGGAGCGGGCTGAGCGCCGCGCTCCGCCGGGCAGCGGAGTTTTCGGAAGCGGCTGCTGAGACGCGTGCGTCGATTCGGGCAGCGCTGGCGTACCCGGCGGTCGTCGTCACGGTAGGGCTTGCCGCGCTCGGGATGATGACGGGCATCGTGATGCCTCGGTTTGCCGCGACGCTGGAAGGAGTCGGGGGGACGCTCCCGCCTCTGACGGCTGCGGTACTGAGTGCGGCCGCGGTGCTCCGTGTAGGGGCGCTTCCAGCGAGCCTCGTACTGGTTGGCGTCGCTCTGCTGCTTCAGCGGGCCATGTCGGACTCCTCGACGCGACGCACCATCGAACGGAATCTGCTTGCTGTTCCTCTCCTGGGCCGCGTGCGAGAGGCGTCCGCGACTGCGCGCTTCGCCTCTGCGCTCGGCGCGCTCCTCGAGAGTGGGGCGACGCTTCGTTCCGCGCTTCGGGATGCGCAAAGCACGCTCGGCGACAGCGAGCTGCAAGCGAGAGTCGAGGAGAGTCGTCGGCGAATGGACGCCGGCGACAAGCTCGCCGTCGCGCTGGAGCAGACTGGAGCGCTGAGCGAGGTTGCGGTGCGCCTGGTGGCTGCAGGGGAGGAGAGTGGTCGATTGCCGCGCATGCTGGAGTTCGCAGCCAAGCTCGAGCGCGCGCGCGCGGAGCGATTGACTCGCACCACCGTCCGGCTGATCGAGCCACTGTTGATCGTCGGCCTGGCGCTTGTGGTTGCGGTGGTCGCCGCCGCGATGCTTCAGGCCGTGTATGCGGTGCGGCCGTGAGGACCGCTCGCAGGCGCAGGGGGAGTACGCTCGTAGAGCTACTCGTCGTGCTGGTCGTGCTCGGGGTGCTACTGACGGTAGTCAATCTGACGGCCTTGGACCCGGGAGACGCCACGACGCTGATGGACAGGCAACGGGAGCGTTCCGTTGGGGATCGCACTGCGGTGACAGCGTTAGACAGCACGCGCGGCGCACCAACACTCAGGCTGGTGGAGCCGACGGGTCTCAGCTTGAGGGACTCCGGCGGTGTGTCCGTCATAGGAGGGCGACGTTGAGCTCGCGGACCCCTTCGCGACGGTCAGGGATCGCCCTGCTGGAAGTCATCGTTGCCGTGGCGGTACTCGGCATCGCAGCGACGTCCGTTCTAACGATGACTGTCGACGTTGCCGCGTCCGCTCGCCGGGCCTTTGAGGCCGAGGCGCGGTGGCGCAGTCGTGAGCGCCTGATTGAGGCGATGGCGCGCACGACCGCGCAGGAACTGCAGGCGCAGGTCGGGCGGCGCCGTGTGGCTGGCGAGCTGGTTGCCGTGTCGCAACTGGGCGGAGGTCTGTATCGCATCGAGATCGTCGCAGTCGATGGTACTGCATTGCTCGAGACTGTCGTGCTCAGGCGCGAAGGTGGCGCTAGTGCGCGCTGATCGCAAAGGCGTCACCCTAGTCGAACTGCTGGTCGCACTAGCAGTCTCTGGCCTGGTGCTCAGCGCTGCCGGTGCCGCTGCGCGAAGTGTGGTTGACGCGTCGGTGCGCGTGGAGAGTGAGATGTTGGCGACTGAGGACGGGCGGCTGGCCGACGACCTGCTTCGCGAGCTGCTGTGGATGCACGTCGGGCCCAATGTCGCGCGTCCGCTCACAGGAAGTGCGCGTGAGCTCCAGTTCGAGTCGCGCTGCCCGGTACTAGGCAGCGGTACCTGGCGGTGCTCTGTCTCGCTGCGGGTCTCGGCGTTGGGTGAAGTCACGCTTGGATGGACGGATGCGGCTCCCGTAAGGCTTCGCGGTCGCGGCGGGGCGCAGCGATTGCTCTTTCTTGATCGGGTAGACGGCGCCTACGATTGGCAGTCGCAGTGGGAGGTGCCCACTCGATTGCCGCTTGCTATCGGTATTGCCGCTGAGCGGGATACGGCAGTCTTCTGGGTCGGTGCCAGGTGAGGGGCGCTCGTGCCATCCGTCGCGGCTTCGTGCTGCCGACGGTGCTGTTCAGCGTCGCGGTGCTCTCAATCGCCGCCTTCGCGCTTTCGGCTGAGGCGAAGACCAGCACAACGGCCGCGGCCAACCGTGTATCGAAGCTGCGTGCGCAGTGGCAGGCGCGCGGTTGCCTGGCTGTTGTACGCGCGGAAGCGCAGCGGATCCTCGAGCGCGCCCCGGATGGTTTCGAGCGAGACCTGCTGTGGCGCGGGGTTGGCCGCGCGCTTGGTGAGGTATCAACACCACCACATCCGTGCCTGGTTTCGGTTGAGCCGTCTGGGATGCGCGTCAACATCAACTCTCTGGACTCGCTTGAGCTCCGGCGACTGCTCGGTGTCGTGGGCGGTGAGGGGCTGGCCGAGGCTCGCGCCGCCGCCCTGCTGGACTGGCGAGACGTGGAGGACGTCCAGCGCGCTGGTGGTGCCGAGCGCGCCTGGTATCGCGAGCACGGCCGGCTGGAGCCGAGGAATAGGGCGCTGCGTTCGTGGCCGGAGCTCGAGCAGGTGCGAGGGTTCGAACGGTTCGAGGAACTCCGACCTCTGGTGGCCTTTGAGGACGAGGCTGTCTCGATGCTGGAGGCGCCCGTTGAAGTCATCAGCGCGATCGCGGGAGAGGATCCGGTCGTACTCGCGCACCTTCTCCGGGTGCGCGGCAGGGCAGGTGAGGCTCGCGCCATCAACGATCTCTTCTGGTCGCCGGACAGCGCGCTGGCGAACCGCTTGCTGGCGGCACTTCCAGCGCTGTCCACTCGCCTGACATTGACGCCGGCCTTTTGGCGTGTGATTGCTCAGGTCCGCGCTGAGGACGGACTGCTGGTGCGCGTGGAGCATCATTGGGTGCGCACGAGGGATGAGGTTGTCTTGCGCGCGGAGCGTCTGCGATGAGTCCGGTTCGGGTGGGCATCGCCCTGGAGGGCGAGGAGATCGTGGCGGTGCGGCTTCGAAAGCGTGCCGAGCCGCTTGTGGTGTCGGAGCGACTGCAGGAAGGAGAGCCGCTGTCAGGTCCTGTGGGGCGCTTGCTTGACCTGCTCGGCGCAAAGTCGAAGCGAGTGATGCTCGGAGCCGTCGCAGGGAACGATCTGGTTCGGTTCGGGGAGCTGTTCGGAGTGTCGCCGAACGCGACCGAGCGCGAGGTGGTTGGGGAGTTTGCCTCCGAGCCGACCTCGTTCTTCATCGGCCAGCGTGGCAGCCTGGTGCCCGGGTCCGTCTGGAAGGACGGAGAGTCGTGGTACGGCGTCGTGGCGGATCGCGAGCTCGCCGCCGTGTTTGAAGAGGCAGCGGCCGCGAGGCGCTGCGACTTCGCGGGCATCGCGCCATTCGTTGGCTTCGATACGCTCGCGCTGGCCGCGGAGCACGCGGCCCGTCTCGGGCCCGGCTCGCAGCGTCTTGTGGACGTCTTGGGTGCGGAGCGGGCCGCCCGCGCGCGCAAGGCGACGCGGGCGCGGGCGATGCTTGGGGCCGGGCTGGTGGCTGCGGTGATTGCGTTTGCCCCGTTGCTAAGTGCGACTCGCGCTGAGCGAGAGGCTGCGGCGATGGTGTCGCGGGCGCGCGAGGCACGCGCCACCGCCGTGTCTCGGGTGTCTGCGCTGGCTGCTGAGGCACCGATGCTTACGACCCTGGCTGAGGCCGGCGCGGCGCGAGGGCAGGTGCTGGACGTGCTGGCTGCCCTGTCGCGATCGATGCCCGACTCGAGCGCCGTGGTGTGGTTCGAATGGCGCGGTGGAAGCGGCCGCGCGGAGGTCGTGGGCGTTGACGGCGCCGATGTGGTCGGCGCGCTCGCTGCAGATCCGGCGCTTGCTGGCTTGACGCTCGACGGCAGCATCTCGCGAGAGACGGCGAACGGCCAGCAGCGCGACAGGGTCCGTGTGGCGTGGGGCACGGCCAGGCTCACCTCAATCGACCGAGTCGCACGATGAGGGTGACGGCTCGCGACTGGCGCGCGCTTCGCTTTGGCTTTGCTGCGATCGGGACGCTTGTGGTCCTGGCCAAGGGCCTGCCTGCGCTGCGTCGCGCCGAGGCAGCGTCGCGCGAGCGGGAGTCACTGCTGTTGTCCCAGGCGAGCGCGATCGGGCGTGAGGCGGTTGCTACGCTGGAAGCCGCGCAAATGGTGTCCGCATTGAGTGAGGAAGCGCGCGGAGAGCTTGCCGCCGCCGCGTTCGAGGCGAGCACATCAACAGAGCTGTTGGCGGCGGCTGCGCGATACGTGGCAGGCGTCGCTGCGGCAGTGGGCGTCACGGTGCACAGCGTCGATCCGTCGGTGGACTCCACCTGGGCCGGTGCGGGCACGCGCGTCGAGATAGAATTGAATGTCAGCAGCGCCGGTGCGGAGTTGTTGCGGCTTGTCGATGAGCTTGCTGCTGGGCCGCGGTTGAGCGTCGTGGAGCGGATGGAGATTCGCGTTCGCACTACCGACGTGGGGCCGACGGAACGGGAGAGTCTGACGGCTGCGCTGCGAGTGGTCGTGTTTGGGGCGATTCACGATGCGGAGATGCGCTCGTGAGGGTTGGCTCGGCGCTGCCGCTTTTGGCCTTGTTCGTGGCGTTGCCCGCCGCTGCTGCGGCATTCTGGCGCGACTCGTCTGCGGCGTCGGCTGCGCGGCCCCCGCGAGCTGTCGACTCCACGGGCGTGGAAGGTGCCGCCGTCGAGGTGGCACCGCGCGCGCGCACGGTGCTCGGGCGCAATCCTTTCCGAGTGGATGGTCGCATGGCACCTCGTTCAGAGCCGATGCCTGAGACTGTGCTCGCGGATGCAATCCCGCGTCCGACCTATGAGTTGCGTCTCAAGGGCCTTGTCGGCGGTCCGCCGTGGCTCGCAATCGTTGCTGGGCTGCCTGGCGTGTCCGGAGATCGCTCTGTGCGTTCAGGCGAGCGGTTCGGCGAGTTGCGAATTCTGGCAATCAGCGCCGTCGGAGTTCGAGTCGAGGCTGGTGACTCGGCCTGGACCTTGGTCATTGAACAAGAGCGTCCGAGATGAGTCGAAGTGTGAATCTGCTGGTCTCCGCGCTTCTGATCGTTCTCGGCAGCCGCGCAACGCTTGCGCAGCAAGTCGACCCAGTCGGGTCGGACAGCCTGAGCATCCGCCTTCGAGATGTTTCGTTGCGGAATGTGGTGGAGGTGCTCAGCCCGTACTTGGATCGGCCCGTGGTGATTGCTGGCCCTGCTGGCCCAACCATCACGCTTGAAACGCCGCGGCCCATTCCCAAGGCGGATGTGGAACGGCTGCTGCGCGGCGTGTTGCAGTCCAATGGGTTCTCGCTTGAAGTCGATACGGTCGCTCAGCTCTATCGAGTGTCGTCGCAGGCGCCGGCAACACTTCCGCCGGCTGCTGCCAGAAGCTCTGCCGCGCAGGGTTCATCTGAGCAGCAGCTGTACGTCATCTCACTGCAGCACGCGCGCGCTGGTGATGTCGCCTCGACAATCAACGCCCTCTATGGACGGGGCGGAGGCCCGACGGCGGACCTGGCCCGCACGGCGACCCTTTCGGAAGAACTCAGGGGGAACCTCGTGCCTCCTGCTGGCGCGGCAGCCGCCGCAACAAGCGCCACGGGACCGCCGAGGTCCGGGCAGTTGTCTGGCGAGCTCGTGATTGTCGCGGATCCTCGGGCCAACAGCCTCTTGGTGCGTGCGACGCCGGCGGACCGAGAGCTCATTCAAGGCGTGGTTACTGCCTTGGACGTGCGGCCACTGCAGGTGATGATCGAGGTGCTGATCGCCGAGGTGCGTCGTGATCGCTCCGTGGGTGTGAATGTGGAGGCGGAGTTGTCGCCGACGGACATTGGGAAGTCGGGCGCCCAAATCGAGGGTGCGCTTGGCGAGGCGGGCCTCGGCGACTTCGCGCTGCGCGTGATGGGGGTCGGCGGGTTGGATCTCGCGGCCACGCTTCGGTTGGCCTCGGGGCGAGGGAACGTGCGCATCCTCACGCGGCCCGTGGTGCTCGCCACAAACAATCAGAGCGCAGAGATTGTGGTGGGCAGTCAGCGGCCGTTCGTGCAGGTCAGCCGAGCGCTGCCAACGGACGGCGCCACACGCGATCAGGTGGTGCAGTACAAGGATGTCGGGACCAAGCTCATCGTCACGCCGACGATCAGTCAGGACGGATCGGTGCAGCTTGAGGTGACGCAGGAGGTGTCGACGGCGACGTCCGAGCTTGCCTTTAATGCTCCCGTGATTGCTACGCGATCCGTGCGCACGCAGCTGTTGGTGCGCGACGGGCAGACGGTGGCGCTGGGCGGGCTGACTGACAGGCAGCGAGAGGCGCGGCAGGGTGGGTTGCCGATACTCTCGTCCATTCCGTTGCTTGGTGGGTTGTTCGGGCGGGCGTCACGGCAAAGCATTGAGACGGAGCTGTTCCTCTTTCTCACTCCGCGCGTCATTCGCACTGACGAAGATGCGGCAGCCTACACCGCGCCGATGTCCGAGCAGGTTGTGCCGCCGGCGAGCTAGCTGAGCGGTCCGCCTGCGATGAACCGAGACGGGTGAGACGTGCGATGCGGGGCTCAGCACACCGCTACCCTCCCGTTCAGCGAGCGCTATGATTCAAGCATGGCGTCACCCCTTTCTCCGGACACCACGCAGGCGGCTGCCGCGTTGCAGTACGCGGCGTGGCGAGCAATGACTCCGGCGCAGAAGCTGGAGCAGGTTGCCGCGTCGACGTCTGCGGTGCTGGATCTCGAGCGTGCGGGATTGCGCCGGCAGCACCCGGAGTATGGAGCGGCCGACGTGCACTGGGCATCAGTGCTGCGACGGTTAGGGCACGAGCTCGCTGCGCGTGTCGCTGCTGATTCCGCCGCGTGACAGGTGAGAAGCTGCCGGGCGTCGTCGACATCGCCCTTGATGTCAGCGCGCGGCTAGAACAACTGGGCGTTTCTAGCCTCCTGGCGGGTTCGCTCGCGAGCGCGGTGTACGGCGAGCCAAGGACGACGATGGACGTCGACTTGGTTGTCGGCTTGCGTCCGGCGGACGTCGACGCGCTGGTCCACGCACTGCAGGACGACTACTACGTCGATCCTGACGTGGCGCGCGACGCAGCGACGGCGGGAGGCACATTCAACGCCGTACATCGCCGTGCTGGCATCAAGGTCGACTTCTTCGTTGCCGGAACGGACGCGTTCGACCTCGCTCGGCTCCAGGATCGCCAACCGATCCAAGTCGGCGAGCCGCCGAGGACCGTGTGGGTCGATACGGCCGAACACACGTTGGTGCGAAAGCTTGAGTGGTATCGGCGTGGAGGTGAGGTATCGGAACGCCAGTGGCGCGACGTGCTCGCCATCGTGCGCACACAGGGTGACCGGTTGAGACGACCGACGATGGAGCACTGGGCGGCGCAGGTTGGCGTCGGCGACCTGCTGCGTCGTTGCCTCGACGGGATGTAGGCACCGGCAGGCCTCGCAGCAGGGTCACGGAACTGTTGCGACTCTATTGCTGACAGTTGATGCGCCTCATCGGGAAGTCGATGCCGCGCATCTGTCCGCCGCGCGGGCCCTCGATGCGCGCCACCAGAGAGTCGCTGCCGACGCGCCGGTAGATGATGCGTTGCGGGAAGTCGTGGGCCGGGTTCGCGAACGCCACGCTGGTGTCGCTTACCGACTCAGAGGTGAAGCTGGTCTCGGCTTGGCGCGAGGGCTTGGCGGTGTAAACGAGCTTCCCGTCGCGCTCGGTGATTGAGAGGAACTCCCACTCGCGGATCGTGTCGCGGACGACGGTGCGGTTGACGGCGAGCATCGCGCCGCCGAGGGGTGGCATCCAGTGCTCGTGGACGACGCGCGCGCCGGCGCGCAGTTCCCAGCAGCCGGCGATCCAGCCGAGGGAGGCGATGCGGGCCTGCGAGGCCATCGGGGCGACGCTGGGGGGCGATTGCGCGGCGGATGCGGTCGGCGAGGCCTGCGCGGCGGGTGCCGTGGGCGAGGCCTGTGCGTTGGTGGTCTGGGGACTCGCGACAAGCGCGAGAGCGACGAGCGGGGCGGCAATACCTGCGCGGCAGCGCGACATACGGGTGGCCTCGAATGGGTGGATTCCAGCGCCCGAATCTGCGCGCCGTTGTCACGGGCACCTTGGACGATTGCGACGGGCTTGGCAAGATTCCCTGATGGACTACGCGGAGCTCGCGCCGGCCCCGGCGCTGCGGGAGGTCGTGCGCTGCTACTGGTTCCTGGCCGGCCCGGAGGGACCGACGGAGCCCGACCCGGCGCTGCCGGACGGGTCGCCGGAGCTGATCTTCAGTCTGGCGGCGCCCTTCGTGGCGGTGGGTGCTGACGGCGCGGAACGGGAGCAGCCTTCACGGTTTCTCGTGGGGCAGATCACCGGGCCGTTCGCGGTGCGTGGGACCGGCCGGGCGGACTTGGTCGGCGTGCGCCTCGAGGCGCACGGAGCCACGTGGCTGGCGCCCGACCTGAGTGCGCTGACGGACAGCTGGATCGACCTCGCGGGCGCCTCGAACGGAGCGCTGGATGTCGTGGCGGGCGAACTCACGCACGCGAAATCGCCGGCGCAGCGAAAGGCCGTGCTGGACGCAGCGCTTGTGCCGCTCGTGGCCGCCGGTCGCGCCGCCGACTGGCGTGTCCGCGACGCCGTGCGCGCCATTCGCACAAGCCACGGCTTGGCCGACATCGCAGGCTTGGCGAAATCGCTCGGTACCACACCGCGCTCTATGCAGCGACTCTTCGCGCGAGACGTGGGCATCTCGCCGAAGCGATTGGCCCGCATGGTCCGATTCCAGCGTGTCTTCGCAGCCTGGCGCGCCGATCCCGCTTCGCTCGCACGGGTGGCGGCAGAATGCGGGTACTTCGATCACGCCCATCTCGTGCGCGACTTCCGCGAACTGGCCGGCTTGCCGCCGGCCAGCTTCCTGGAGAATCAGCCTGAGTTCACGCGGTTCTTCGTGAGCTAGCGCTGCGGCATCACCGCCTGGCACTCGATCTCGACGTTCGCGCCAGGCACGACCAAGGCCTTGATCACCACCGTGCTGCGCGCTGGCGGGGAGTTCGGGAAGAACTCGGCGTAGACCTCGTTCATGCCCTGGAAGTCCGAGGCCTCGACGAGGAACACCGTGCACTTCACGACGTTGGTCATGTCCGTGCCGGCCTGCTCCAGGATCCGCTTGATGTTATCGAGCGCCGCGCGGGTCTGCGCCTGGATGCTCTGGTCCTCGGCGCCGCGGCGCATGCCGAGCTGGCCGGACGTGTAGACCATGTTGCCGACGCGGATGGCTGGCGTGAGCGTGCGCGACGGGTTGCCGATGGGCTCCCGCGCCTGTGACTCGACGACGGCGGGAAGCGCGGCGAGCGCGAGAAGGGCGAGCAAACGGTTGCGCATGGTCATCTCGGGGCGGAGGAGGTGGGACTGAAGCCGAGTCGCGCGGCGGCGAGCACGGTGGTGTCGGCGGTGAGCGGCTGGACGCCGGCCACGATGCCGTTGATCTGCATCAAATACGCGACGATGTCGGTGTAGGCCCTGGTGCTGAGGCTGCCGGGGCTGTCCTGCGGCATCGTGCTGCTGATGCGCAGGTAGAGGTCCAGCGCCGTGCGGCCGCCCCAGCGGACCTTGAAGTCCGGCGAGGCCATGTCCTTCGTGGCGTGGCAGTGCATGCAGGTGCCCTCGTACCAACGCTGGCCGCGCACGGCCTGCGAGTCGGTGAAGGACTGTGTCGAGGGCTGCTGCGCACCCAGGGGCGCAGCCACTGCGAAGGCGAGGGCGAGAAGGAGGCGCATCGATGGACAGGAAACTCGCCGCCGCGCGGGGCGGAAGCAACGGGACGAGGTTTGCGTGCGTAGCGGAGAGAGCGCAGATTCGCGCGGTCCACACCCTACGCATCGATGACCCCACCTGCTGACGACTCCACCTCCGCGGGCCTGCCGCGCCGGGACTTCCTTCGCATCGCCGGGCTGGGCGCGGGAGCCGTGCTGGCCGCGCCACACGCGGCTGCGGGGCAGGCACCTGCCGCCGTGCGCAGCCGTGCCTCGTCCAACATCATCGTGGTCGGCGCCGGGATCTGGGGCGCCACGACGGCCCTCAACCTCGCCCGAGGCGGTGCCAAGGTCACGCTGATCGACGCCTACGGGCCCGGGAACTCCCGCGCCACCTCGGGCGATGAGACCCGCGGGATCCGCTCCACCTACGGTGACCGCTCGACGTCCGCGGAGTTGTGGGTGCGCTGGGCGCGTGAGAGCATCACGCGCTGGGCCGCGTTTGACGCCGAGCACGGCAAGCGCTTTGGCACGCGGTTCTTCATGACGACTGGTGACGTGTTGATGCGCGAGCGCGAAGAGCCCTTCGTGACGCGCTCGGCGGCGCTCTGGGACGGACTCAAGGTCAAGTACGAGCGCGTGAGTCCCGAGGAAGCGCGCAAGCGCTGGCCGCAGATCAACACGGAGCCGTATCCGGTGATCCTCTATGAGCCGGACGCAGGCGTGGCGCGCTCACGCGCGGCCACGCAGGCCACGGCGGCGCTAGCGCGGGATGCCGGTGTGGAGTTGCGCATCGCCCGCGTGACACCGGGCGCGCTGAACTCGGAGCGGATGGATGGCGTCCGGCTTGACGATGGCACGGTGCTACAGGCCGATGCCTACGTGTTCGCCTGCGGGCCCTGGCTGCCCAAGGTCTTCCCGCAGGAACTTGGTGACCGCGCGCGCACGCCGCTGGGACACGTGTGCTACTTCGGCACGCCAGTGGCGGATGAGCGCTTCACGGTGCCGAACATTCCGAGCTGGAACGTGCCCGGTGTGACCGGTTGGGGCGCGCTGCCTGTGGACAGCCGCGGCTTCCGCGTACGTGGCGCCTTTGCGCCGCCGCGTCCGCCGCGCGCGGACGATGAGGACGAGCCGCCTCCGCCTCCGCGGCAGAGTGCGCCTGACCCGCGGCTGCAGGACCCGGACCTAAGCATCCGCTGGTCCTCGCAGGACCGCATCGATGGCTCGCGTCGCGTGCTGGAGAAGGTGTTTCCGACACTTGCCGAGGCGCCGATCCTCGAGACGCGTTCGTGTCACTACGAAAGCAGCATCAATCGCAACTTCATCGTGGACCGGCTGCCGGGAGCTTCGAACGCCTGGGTGGTCGGGCTGGGGCAGGCCGAGGGCTTCAAGTTCGCGCCCTTGGTCGCGGAGTTCGCGGCCAAGCGGCTGTTAGGGCAGCAGGTGGATGCGGAGCTGGTGGAGGCGTTCAAGTTCCCGACGGAGCGGTATGACGCGAACAACACCGGGCGGCGAGGGGATGACGATGATGATGCATAAGTCCGTACGTGGCACCGCACTTGGCATCGTGCTGTTGCTGCCGACGATTGCCGGCGCGCAGATGACGCCGAACGCGCCCGACAGACCCGTCAACGATCGCCCAAACGCGTATCGCACGATTGAAGGATGGGCCAAGCTGCCCGACGGCCGCACCTGGGGCTCCACGAGCGCCGTCGCGATCGATCCCGACGGCGAGAGCGTGTGGGTGGCCGAGCGTTGTGCCGCGAACTTCTGCGTGGGCTCGGACCTGGATCCGATTCTCAAGTTCGACGCGAACGGCAACCTCGTACGTTCGTTTGGCCGTGGATTGATTGCCTGGCCGCACGGCATGACGATCGACCGCGAGGGCAACATCTGGGTCGCCGATGCGCGCGACAATCGTGCGGCGCTGCGGCAGGCCGCCGAGGCAGGGCAGGCCGTCGACTCCGCGCGGATCTACGGACACCAAATCCTCAAGTTCTCGCCCACGGGCGAGCTGCTGATGACGCTCGGCTCCAAGGGCGGTGGTCGCGAGCCCGGCTTCTTCTGGGAGCCCAACGCGGTGATGATCGCGCCCAACGGCGACATCTGGGTGGCCGAGGGGCACAGCTCGCGCGGGGAGGCGAACGCACGGGTGCTCAAGTTCGACCGCACAGGCAAGCTGCTGCTCACGATGGGCTCAACGCGCGGTGGCGAGCTGGGCAAGTTCGATCAACCACACGCGCTGGCGATGGATTCGCAGGGGCGCGTGTTCATCGCGGACCGTTCCAACAATCGCCTGCTGATCTATGACCAGCAGGGGAAGCACCTCGACACTTGGTATCAGTTTTCGCGCATCAGCGGGTTGTTCATCGATGCGAACGACGTGCTCTATGCGGCGGATTCGGAGTCTGGGTCCATTGATCCTTCGCGACCCGAGTGGAAGCGCGGGATTCGGATTGGGAATGCGCGGACGGGTGAGGTGACGGGGTTCATTCCGGACCCGGTGGAGCAGACGCGTGGGACGTCGGCCGCGGAAGGTGTGGCGGTGGACCGGAATGGTGTGATCTATGGGGCCGAGGTTGGGCCTAGGGCGTTGAAGCGGTACGTGCGGCAGAGATGAAGGAATGGTGAAGGCCGAATGAGGAATTGAGATTCGGTCTTGTGCGGGTGCGGCTTCGGTCAGACCGTAGCGCGCACCTATGCATATCTCAACACGTCTCTTCGTTTCGGCGGCGTTGCAGGTCGTTCTTGCCGCCGCCTGCTCCAGCGAGCCCGTCAGCGATGCTGGTGCTGGTGAGTTGGAGCGTCCTTCCGCTTACGAATCGCTGCCGCGCGTGCAGCCGGTCTACGAGTCGCCGCTCTGCCATGACCAAGCGCGTTGCGCGCTGCCGCCAGAGCCTCACGGTGCGGTCAACTCCAATGGCGACGCGATCGTCGGTGTGAGTTCTCCCGACCTCCCGCCGGTGGTGCTCGTGCCGGCCGCGACGCGCGAGCTGATTCCCATTGGGCGCCGGGGGACGGGGCCGGGCGAGTACCGCAGCCCGTTCGCGCAGGCGTTCGACGCGAATGGCGACCTGCTGCTGGTCGACCCCTTCGCGCGGCGGATGCTCCGCTACTCGTCCACCGGTGCGAGCCTGCAGACGGCGCGCATCTCATTGCCTCCGGCGATGGCGCAGGTGGGCTCGAT
The DNA here is from genome assembly GCA_019637445.1 of Gemmatimonadaceae bacterium. Taxonomy (NCBI): domain Bacteria; kingdom Pseudomonadati; phylum Gemmatimonadota; class Gemmatimonadia; order Gemmatimonadales; family Gemmatimonadaceae; species Gemmatimonadaceae bacterium. The sequence continues at coordinate 262,372 of JAHBVS010000002.1, forward strand.
CGGCAACATCGCGGACGGCCGCATGCACCTGCTTGGGGCGACCGCTCCGGAAGCAAAAGGCACTGCCGCTGACAGCGCACGGATCCAGCTGTTCTGGCTCGCGCCAGACGGCGACGCCGAAGTCCGGCATTCGCTGGAGCTTCGGCTGCCGGTATTCGGTCTCGGCGCGATGATCGAGGCGCCTCCGATCTTTGCAGCGCACGCGCTCTTTTGGGTGGCGACGGGCGGTGTGGTCTACCTCGCGCGGGCGCAGACGCTGTCCGTGGAGCGATTCGACTCGACGGGTCGACGCGATCGGGTGGCCGGGTTCGCGGTTGCTGGGCGAAAGGTGGAAGAGGCGGACGTGCGTCGGTTCCGCGAGCGGATGATGCCGTCTGGTGCTCCGTCCGCCATGCGCGAGGCAATCGAGCGGCAGCTCGCTCGGCGCCCCGACCGGCATCCCGCGGTGATGCGGATGCAGCGCACGGCCGACGGCGAGCTTTGGCTGGGCCAGACGCCTAGAGTTCAAGGCGACAGCGTCGAGTGGTTGGTGTTCGACGCGGAGCTCAAGCCTCGCGTGCGCGTCTGGCTCGCGGCCAGCGACGCGATCATCGGCGGTACGCGGGGCAGGGTGCTCATCGCACGGGAAGGCGATGCCGGCGAGCAGGACGGCTACTGGTGGGCACGGCTGCCCTGAGCGAACTTCGGGGCCGTCAGTCCCCTCGCTCAGGAGTTTCGGTCCAGTGTCTCGCCGTCATCTGCCAATCACGCAGCTGTTTTCGTCGCTCGGCTTCGCGGCCGCGATCGTGCTTCTGCTTCCCTCAAGTGGCGCGGCCCAGCGCCGCGCCGCCCAAGCCGCGCCTGCGCGGGTCTCCGGACCCAGCGCCACCGCCCAGAGCGAACTGCGCGACAGCGTCGCCATCATGATGTCCGACCGCGCCGCGCTCCAGCGCCGCTGGACGGTGGACTACTCCCCGGACCGCGCCGCCCGCCTGCGGGCGTTCTACGCGGACTGGCGCGCCCGACTGGCCAAGGTGGACTTCGACCGCCTGAGCCAGGAAGGCAAGATCGACTACGTCCTGCTCGACAATCGCATTCGGCAGGAACTGGACCAGCTTGACCGCGACACGCGCCTCGCCGGTGAGATGCGACAGTACACGCCGTTTGCCGCGACCATCACGGGATTCGAGGAGGCGCGCCGCCGCTTCGAGCGCCCGGACGGCCAGAGCACCGCTCGCGCGCTGGCCGACATGGCCAAGCAGATCGACAGCCTCACCAAGGCCGTGCGCGCGCGGCAGCCGCAGTCCGCACAGATCACGCGTCCCGAGCGCATCGTCGGTCTGCGCACGATTGCCTACCTCGGCGAGCTCTCTGGCACGCTGCGCAACTGGCACCGCTTCACCTCGGGCTACGACCCGGAGTTCTCGTGGTGGACGGCGGACCCGTATCGTCGTGTCACTGACGGGATGACGGCCTACACGCGCGCCATCCGCGAGGTGATTGTCGGGCAGAAGCAGGGCGAGGAGGAGCCGATCATCGGTGACCCGATCGGTCGGCCTGGCATCATCGCCGACCTTGGCTTCGAGATGATTGCCTACACGCCCGAGGAGATCATCAAGATCGCCGAGCAGGAGTTTGCGTGGATTGAGGCGGAGCAGAAGAAGGCCTCGCGCGCGATGGGCTTCGGCGACGACTGGCGCGCGGCGCTGGAGAAGGTGAAGCAGGCCTACGTGCCGCCGGGTGACCAGCCGGAGATGGTGCGCGACCTGGCGCGCTACTCAGTGAAGTTCGTCACGGACCGCGACCTGGTCACGGTGCCGCCGCTGGCCGACGAAGTCTGGCGCATGGAGATGATGCCGCCGCGCCAGCAGTTGGTGTCGCCGTTCTTCCTCGGTGGCGAGATCATTCAGGTCGCGTATCCGACTGACAGCATGCAGCACGACGACAAGCTGATGGCGATGCGCGGCAACAACCCGCACTTCTCCCTCGCGACGGTGCACCACGAGCTGATCCCAGGCCATCACCTGCAGGGCTTCATGACGCAGCGCTACAACTCGCACCGTGGCGCGTTCAGCACGCCGTTCTGGGGCGAGGGTTGGGCGCTGTGGTGGGAGATGCTGCTCTGGGACCTGGACTTCCCGCGCACGCCGGAAGACAAGATGGGGATGCTCTTTTGGCGCTCGCACCGCGCGGCGCGGATCATCTTTTCGCTCAAGGTGCATCTTGGCGAGATGACGCCGCAGGAGGCGGTGGACTTCCTGGTGGACCGCGTGGGGCACGAGCGTGCGAACGCCGAGGCGGAGGTGCGGCGCTCGTTCAACGGCTCGTACTCGCCGATGTATCAGGCGGCGTACATGCTTGGCGGGCTCCAGTTCCGTGCGCTGCACCGGGAGTTGGTGCAGTCTGGGCGCATGACGAATCGCGAGTTCCACGATGCGATTCTGCACGGGGGGCGGATGCCTGTTGAGATGGTTCGGGCTCGGCTCCTTGGCACGCCGTTGACGCGGACATATCGGGCTTCGTGGAAGTTCTATGATCTGAACTGATGGCCACAGAGGCACAGAGACGCAGAGGGTCTCGCGGGGCGACCTAACCTCTGTGCGTAGACTCTCCCAAAATTCTTAGGGGGCTCGGCGGACAGATCTGTCCGCCGAGCCCCCTAAGAAGTTGCAGGTGGGATTAGACGCAGAGGCCAACGCGCGCGCTCAACCCTCTGTGTCTCTGTGCCTCTGTGGCAACCCGCGCAGATCCATCCAAATCACGGCAGCCTGAGCGCCACCAATGAAGTCGAAGAGCCAGCCCCAGTCGCAAACACGATGTACTGCTTCCCACGATGCATGAACGTCATCGGCATCGCCGTGGTGCGCGAAGGAATCTCCACGGCACCGACCTGACGGCCCGTAGCCTTGTCGACCGCGTAGAGCATCGGCGTGGCGCCAGGGACGCCGCCCGAACGGCCCGTGCCGTAGATCAACAGCGACTTGGTGACGATGAGTTGCGCCTGGCCGCTGGCGGGACGCGGCGGGATTGTCACGCCGGCGAAGAGCGGGTCGTTGCTGCGCTGCGGGACCATGCCGCCGTTCGGGATCCACCAACGCTTGTCGCCCGACTTCATGTCGTAGGCCGTGATGCCGCCGAGCTCGGCCGGCTTCAGGATCGACACCCCGTGGAGGTTGGAGGCCGCCGCGCGGCCACCGAAGCCGCCGCCGCGGGATTCCGGCGCCACGTAGCCCTCAGGTGGCTCCAGCGCGCCGATTAGGCCGCAGTTGTCGCGCGGCGAGCTGTAGCGGAACTCGGAGCAGGGGTCCTTCTGCAGCGTGATCGTCGAGAGTCCGCTCAGGGCGGCGACGTACATCATCCCCGTCTCGAGGTCCACGCCGGCGCCGCCGTCGATGTTCACGCCGCCCGAGGCGCCGGGCGCGTACCAAGAGCAGCGCGTGCCCGTCGGGCTGCTGCCATCGGAGAGCACCGCCGGGATGAAGTACGGGCCCATGCGGCACTTCCGCGCCATTGCGAGCGCCGAGTCGCGAATGGCGGGCGTCCAGTCAATCACGTCTTCTTCTTCTAGCCCTTGCTGCGCGTAGGGTGCCGGCTTGGTCGGAATCGGCTGCGTGGGCGATGCGCGCTCGCCGGGCACGTCGCTGGCCATCACCGGCGTCTCGACAATCGGCCAGATCGGCTCGCCCGTCGCACGATCGAACGTGTACAGCCAGCCCTGCTTGGTGCTCTGCGAGATCACCTTGCGCTGACGGCCGTCCACCACGGCATCGAAGAGGTTCGGCGCCATCGGCGTGTCATAGTCCCAGATGTCGTGGTGCACCATCTGGAAGTGCCAGCGGCGACGGCCCGTCTTGGCGTCGATTGCGACCAGCGAGTTGCCGTAGAGATTGTTGCCCGGCCGATGGCCGCCGTACTCGTCCATCAGCGGCATGCCGACGGGGATGTAGACCAGCCCGAGTTCTGGGTCCGCCGAGTAGGTGGCCCACGCGTCGTTCTTGCCCACGCCTTCCGTGCCGATCTTCGAGCCATTCTCCCAGGTCTCGGCGCCGAACTCTCCCGGTTGCGGGACGAGATTGAACTTCCAGAGCTGTCGCCCCGTGCGCACGTCGAAGCCGCGGATGAAGCCCGGCAGGTTGCGCACGCGGATCGGGTAATAGCCGTGGATGCTGGAGTTGCCGAGCACGATGACGTCGTTGACCATGATGGCCGGCGACGAGATGGCGATCTGGCCGTTCACCGGGTCGATGCCGACGGAGCCGTCGGCCCCGGTGCGCGTGACGGGGTCCCATCCTTCGCCGGGCTTCGCGCGGCGCAGCGGTGCGGCGTCGGAGATGATGAGTGGCCCGCTGTCATCAACCGCGAGCGGCACCAGCGGGAAGCCAAGGCCGTTCTGCAGGTCCACGACGCCGTTCACGCCGAAGCGCGGGTCGGGAATGCCGGTGCGCGCGTCGAGCGACACCAGATGGTATCCGGGCGTCGTGACGATGATGCGCTCGATGGTGCCGTCGGTCCAATACGTGAGGCCGCGGCCGGCGAACTGGCGCGGGGCCTTCTGCCAGCGGATGCCTTCCTCGAGGCGATAGCTCCAGAGAGTCTCGCCGGTCTCGGGATCGATTGCCATCGCCACGCGACGCGTGGTGGCGACGGTGAAGAGCCGGCCGTTGGCGTAGAGCGGAGTCGTGCGATAGTACTCGTCCGCACCGAAGGCGCCGGCGTCCCACTGCCAGGCCATCTGCAGGCTGCCGAAGTTCGACGCGTTGATCTGGTCCAGCGGCGAGTAGCGCGAACTCCAGGCGTCGGCGCCCCAGACGCGCCATTCGCCGTCCACGTTCCCGCGGGCGTTCGGCAGCGTGACGCGGCCGTTGCCGCCTGGCGCGGTGCTCGGGCGCACGTGCTGCGCGTGGAGCGGATTGGTGAGCGGCGCGCTCGCGGCGGCGAGGGCGAGGGCCGCGACAGCGGCCAGTGGCGTGCAGCGACGGAACATCACGCGACTCCGAGTGGTGGGGTGGAGCGTCGGCGAGTGAAGCGACCTACGGCAGTGTGTCGATGCGGATACGATGCAGCGTCAACGAATCTGTGGATAGAGGGACGTTCCCCGGCGGCATTGCGTTGATGCGCAGGATGTACGCGGTGAGGTTGGCGTACTCGTCGTTGGTCATCGTGCCGGGATCGGTCTGCGGCATCTCGCGGCGGAGATACGTGAACAGGTCGGCGACGCTGCGGCCGCGCCACTTGCCCATGAAGGGCGGGCCGGAGTGCTGGAGTGGGGCGTGGCAGGACTGGCAAGCGAGCGCGAACAGGTCGCGGCCCGCATCGGCCTGCTGGCGCGTGTAGACGCCGTTGGCGGTGCTGCGGGTGGTGTCGAAGGCGAACGCGGTGAGGGCGCCAACGCCTCGAGTCGCGTGGCGCGTCGTTGGCGCAGGCCTCTCAGGGGCAGCGGCAAACGCAAACACCGCGACGAATGAAGCGAGGGCAGAGATCCAGGCAGTCATCAATCAGGATTCAGGTCGGAGCAGTCGCGTCGAGACCTCGCGCACGGCGAGCGCCGCGATGGCAGTGACGGACAATAGCAGGGCGAGGCGCACCAAGCCGAGCGCCAGCGATGTGTCGGCGGCGGGAAGACTGACGCGGAGGTCGTACGCTGCGAAGGCGGAGAATCGTGCGGTCATCCAGTGCCAGGCCTCGTGCGCCACCAGGGCGGACCCCACCCAGACTGCAAGGTGCCGCCGCTCTGCCGGCAGTGCCTCCATCAGGCGTGCGAGCAGCGGGACCAGCAGCGCCACGACCAGCAGTTGCCCCGCCTCCACGCCGATGTTGAAGGCCGCGAGCGCCGTCATCAGGTTGGCCCCCGCGAACTGCAACTGCTCGCCGAGCGCGAACGAGAAACCGAAGCCGTGGATGAGCCCGAAGGCAAACGCCACGCGCCATCGCCGCTCCAGGCGCTCCGGAGGAAGCAGCACGTTCTCCACCGCGAGCCACACAATCGACGCAGCGATGAGCAGCTCGACAAGCGGCGGGAACCACGCGGCGCGCGGGACCACGCCGAGCGCCGCGGCGCCGAGGGTGACCGAGTGCGCCACGGTGAAACTCGTCACCAGCGCCAGCAGCGGTCGCCAACGACGAATGGGCAGCACCAGGCAGAACACGAACAGCAGGTGATCGAATCCGCCGAGGATGTGGCGAAAGCCGTCCACCAGGAACTGCGCGCCGCTCTGCCACCACGCCGGGTCCAGCGCGATCACGCCGGGGTCACCGACGTACGAGAGGCTGCGCGTTTCGCCTGTAGGAAGGACGAGATGCACGACGCTGGTCGTACGGATTCCGAGCCTTGCCAAGGCAGGGTTGAGCGCGAGGTCCGCGTCAGCAGCGGGTATCGGCGCCTCGAGCCAGACGTCCAGGAGCGGTTGCTGCCAAGGAATGGCGATCGCGTTGTCGAGCAGCGGGGCGTCGAACGATGCCAGCGCGGCTTCGTACGAGTCGAACGAGCGGTCGCTGGGCAACGCGAGACGTGCCCGCAGCACGCGGGGCGAGCCAATCGCCTCGCCGTTGGCTCGCAGACCAATGGCGTCGGCAATCCAGGTCTTGGCCAGCCCCGGCAGCAGCTCGCGTACAGCGACGAGGTCCAGCGATCCGTCCGGCCGCGTGGGCTCGATGACGTCGCGCATCGCCTCCAACGGCACGCGCACGAGCACCGTAAGCACGGTGTCGCGCGGGACCACGAACGCGCGGACGGCGACGCGGGCGGGGATTTCGTGCGCCGCCGCGTGACGCGGCAGACCGGCGAAGAGCAGCAGCAAGATGCCCAACGTCACGGCACGGAACGCCGACGCATCGATTCGCGCGAACGGGAACGGGAACGCGGACGCGGGGCGCGGCGTCAGCGGTCGACTTGGCTGGGCAGGCGGCTGGTGCATCACGGCGGGGAGATATAGCATTTGCGGCGCCTCGGCACACGGGGCGCCGTCGGACCACGACTCAGGACACGTCCAGGGGACTTCCTTCGATGAACCGGAGAACAACGCTCATTGCCGCCGCTTCGCTGGGCGCGCTCATCGCTACGCTCACGGTTGCCGAGCGCCAGCTTTCGGCCGATGCGGCCGAGCAGCCCGTGCAGGCACCGCGGTTCGAGGTGGATCCCTACTGGCCCAAGCCCTTGCCCAACAACTGGGTGATCGGTTCGGTGATCGGCATCGGCGTGGACTCGCGCGACCACGTGTACATCGTGCATCGGCAACAGTCGCTGAATGCGCGCACGGAAATTGGGCTCGCCTCCGACCCGCCGACGGGCGACTGCTGCGCCCCGGCCCCGCCGGTGTTGGAGTTCGATCCCGAGGGCAATCTCGTGCGGGCCTGGGGTGGTGAGGGGCAAGGCTACACTTGGCCGAACTCGAATCACGGCGTGGCCGTGGACCATCTCGACAACGTCTGGATCGGGGGCAACGGTCAGGGCGACTCGCACATCTTGAAGTTCTCCCGCGATGGCCGGTTCATCGCGCAGTACGGCGAGCCGGGCAAGCCGGCGAACAGCAATAGCCGCGAGTACTTCGGGCGCGTGGCCAAGATCTCGTTCGACGCCGCCGTGAACGAGGCCTACGTGGCGGACGGCTACGGCAACAAGCGCGTCGCGGTGCTGGACATGGGGACGGGCGCCATCAAGCGCTTCTGGGGCGCCTACGGCAACGTGCCGTCGGATTCGAACCTCGGTCCCTACAACCCGGATGCGCCGCCAGCGCCGCAGTTCCGGAACCCGGTGCACTGCGCGGAGCCGTCGGCCGACGGCTTGCTCTACGTGTGTGATCGCCAGAACAACCGCATCCAGGTCTTCCGCCGCAACGGTGAGTACGTGAACGAGGTGCGCATCGCGCCGCGCACGCTCGGCGACGGGGCGGTGTGGGACATCGCGTTCTCGCGCGACCGCGAGCAGCGCTTCCTGTACCTGGCCGACGGAAAGAACGAGAAGGTCTACGTGATGGACCGCAAGTCGCTCACCGTGCTGACGAGCTTCGGTGGTGGCGGTCGCCAACCGGGACAGTTCTTCGCGGTGCACTCGATCGCCACGGACTCCAAGGGCAACATCTTCACGACCGAGACCTACGAGGGGAAGCGCGTACAGCGCTTCGTGAACAAGGGAATGGCGAGCGTGACGCGTCGCGACCAAGGGCCGCCGTGGCCCACGGGGCGGTAGCCACCGAGGGGTTCGGAGCGCGTCAATGAGCGGGGCGCCCCAGACGGGGCGCCCCGCTCTGTAACTGGGGTCACGAACAGCCCTAGCGCACGGCACGCTTCGTGCACACGTTCTGCCGTATGCGTAGCCGTCTGGTCCGCGGCGCACTGCTGGGTCTCGCAGTGCTGGGTGTCGCCAGCTGTGGGGATGGTCCGGGCGGATTGCCGGGCCGGAGCGGGGCCCTCTCTGTGGCCCCGCGTTTCGCGAACGCGGTCTCGGCCGGTATCGTCGAGGTGGTGGCCGTGCGCGTGCGTCTCGCGCGGCCCGGCGGCGGTGCGATCGTCCTCGACACGACGGTCGTCTTTCCCGTCAACTCCGACGAGATCTCGCTCACCCTGCGCGCGCCCATCAGCGGCGACGCCGAGATCCTGCAGGCCAGCTTCGCGATGATCAACGCGGTCGGCGATACCGTGTTTCGCGCGGGGCCGACGGATGTGACGCTGCGGACGGCGGGTGCGCCCGCCGTGGCCACGCCGACCTTCCAGTACAGCGGCACGGGCGCCAACGCGGTCGGCGTGCGATTCCTCGCGCCGCCGACGATCGCCTACTTCGGCGACACGATCGACTTCGACGTCGAAGCTTTCGATGGACAGTCGGCGGGCATTGCCGGCACGCCGATCGGTTTCGCGTTGGCGGATTCCGCGGACACGGTGCGCGCGCGGATTCCCAACCGCGCAGAGGGACGCGTGGTGATCGGCGGACAGCGCGGCAGCGTGGGCATTCGCGCGTTCACGCCGGCGGACCTTGGGGCGACGCACACGTTGCTCATCCAGCCACTGGCCTCCGCCATCCAGGCATTCGCCGGCAATGCGCAGACCGGCGAGGCCGGGGCAGCGTTGGCGGCTCCGTTCACGGCGAGGGTCATCGCCGAGGATGGGCTCGGCGTGGAAGGGAAGGAGGTCGTGTTCAGCGTCACGGCGGGCGGCGGGAGCCTGAGTGTCTTGGTCGATACGACCGACGCCAATGGCGATGCCCAGACCGTGCTCACGTTGGGCGCCGTACCCGGGGCGCAGCAGGTGACGGCGACGGCCACCGGTGTCTCGGGTGCGACGACGACATTCACCGCGACAGCCACGGCAGGCGCGCCCGCGCAGCTGGCCATCACCGCCGAGCCGACGGATGGGATCGCGGGCGCGGCGTTGACGCCGCTCGTGGTCGAGATCCGCGATGCGAACGGCTTTGTGGTCACCACGGCGAACAACCCGGTGACGGTGGCGCTGGAAACCGATCCCAGCGGCGTGAATCCGCTCGGCGGCACCTTGATGGTGGCGGCCGTGAATGGCATCGCAACGTTCAGCGATCTGACGCTTGATGTGGCCGCGCAGGGTTACGTGCTGAATGTGACGTCCGCAGGCCTCACGTCGGCGATCGGCACGGCGTTCGATGTGGTGCCGGGCGCGGCGACTGTGCTTGAGTTCCAGGTCCAGCCGCCTCTCACGGCCGGATCCGGCGCGCCCTTCGCGGTGTCCGTGCGCGCGATGGATGCACTCGGTAACCTCGCAACGCCGTTCACGGGCAACGTGTCGATGGCGATTGGCGCCAATCCCTCGGCAGGCACCTTGGGCGGCACGCTCAGCATCGCGGCCGTGGCGGGCGTCGCGACGTTCAGCGATCTCGAGATCGACAACCTCGGTGATGGCTACACGCTGGTGGCCACGGCGAGCGGACTTGGCGATGCGACGAGCAATGCATTCAACATCGAGCCGCCCGGTGATGTGAACGCCTGGATCAACCCAGCGGGCGGCGCGTGGGAAACGGCGTCCAACTGGAGCCGTGGCACGGTGCCGCTTGGCACGGACACCGTGTGGATTCGGCAGTCCGGCACGTACACGGTGACCGTGTCCACGTCACGGACGATTGGCAAGACGTTGGTCGGCGGCTCGAGCGGTGTGCAGACGCTGGCCCTCACCGGCGGGACGCTGACGATTGCCGATACCGTGCAGCTCGGCGGCACGACGGAGTTGGCGATCAGCGGCGGAACCGTGAACGGCCCCGGCCTCCTGGAGTCGGACGGCGCCGTAGTCTGGAGCGGCGGCACGTTCGGGGCGGGCCTGGTCCTGCGCTCGACGCCGATCGGGAGCTTCACGCTCAGCGGGACGGCGGGTCGCATCATCAACAACATTCGGATCGAGATTCTTGGTGCCGGGCTGTGGACGGACACGCAGATGGTCGGCAGCGGTGGCGGCGCGGTGGTCCACGTCGGCGCCACGGGGATCCTCGACATCCAAGGCGATGGGTCGCTGCTCTACAACCAGGGGGGCGCGCTCTCCGTCCTTGAGAACCTCGGGACGGTGCTGCGCAGCACGAGCCCGGGCATCGCGACCGTGACGGCGAACTGGGTGAACAACGGCAGCGCCGACATCGAGACAGGTACGCTGCGGCTCGGCGGAGGCGGCGTCTCGACGACGGGCATCGTGAACGTTGGGGCCGGCAGCACATTGGATTTCTCGGGCGGCACGAAGACACTGGACGCTGGCACGACAATCACCGGCGACGGCATCGTGCTGGTCAGCGGTGGTACGCTGAACGTGGAGGGGCCCTGGACGCTCCTCGGTCAGGTGCAGCTGACCGGCGGCACCTTCCGCTACTCGGCCACCGGCGGCACGGTGTCTTCCTTGATTGCATCCGGCGGCACATTGACCGGCAATGCGACGGGCTTTCTCACGGTCGCCGACTCGATGGCGTGGAGTGCCGGTACGTTCGGCACCGGTGGCGGCACGACGCACGTTGCCGCAGGTGCAAGCTTCGACCTGCGCGGCACCGCCGCGCGTGTCTTCAACAACTACATCGTCGAGGTTGCCGGGACGGGTACCTGGCGCGACGTGCAGTCCGTCAACGCTGGAGGCGGCGCCGAGATCCGCGTGTTGGCCGGCGCGACGCTGGATGTGATCGGCGATGGGACCTTTGCCTTCAACCAGGGTGGTGCGCAGGCCCGCCTGGTCAATCAAGGCACGATCACGCGCCACACGAGTGCGGGCATCGTCACCGTGTCGGCGTCCTGGGATAACGACGGTGTCGTCGATGTGCAGAGTGGCACGCTGCGGCTCTCGGGCGCCGGCACGTCCACGACGGGTTCCCTCGATGTCGCGCCGGGCGCCGTCGTGGACTTCTCCGGGGGCACCAAGTCGCTTGGTGGTGCCAGCAGCGTTACCGGCGCGGGGCGCGTGCTGCTGAGCGGCGGGAACGTCACGGCAAACGGGCCTTGGGGCGTGACGGGAGTGGTGGAAGTCTCGGCCGGCTCGCTGAACTACGCGGCTGCGACCGGCAGCGTCTCTGGCCTGATTGTCTCCGGCGGCGCACTCAACTCTGCCGCCACCGGCCTGCTCAGCGTCGTCGACTCGATGGCCTGGTCGGCTGGCAACCTCGGCGTGGGCGGCGGCATGACACGCGTCCTGGCCGGAGGCACCTTCGACCTGCGCGGCACGGCAGGCCGCATTATGAACAGCCACACAGTGGAGGTCGCGGGCGCCGCGACCTGGCGTGATGTCCAGAGCATCAACGCGGGCGGTGGCGCGACGATCCGCATCCTTCCCGGTGGGACGATGGATGCGATCGGCGATGGATCGTTCCTCTACAACCAGGGCGGTGCGCAGGCCCGTCTAGTCAATGAAGGGACGTTCACGCGCAGCGGCAGTGCCGGCATCGTCACGGTTTCTGCGGCTTGGGACAACGACGGTGTCGCCGACGTGTTGACGGGCACGCTGCGGCTTTCGGGAGCAGGCGCCTCCACGAGCGGATCGCTCGACGTGCTGGCCGGCGCGACGCTGGATTTCTCCGGCGGCACCAAGACTTTCGGTGCAACCAGTTCGATTACCGGCGCGGGCACGGTATCCGTCACCGGTTCGACCCTAACGGTGAACGGTCCGTGGGCCGTGACTGGCCTCGTGCAGGTTTCGAGCGGCGTCCTCGACTACTCGGCGGCAACCGGCAGCGTGTCGGGGCTTGTCGTTACGGGTGGCACGCTGCGCGGAGGTCCGACCGGACTGCTGACGGTGGTCGATTCGATGGCCTGGGTCGGCGGCACCTTCGGTGTCGGTGGCGGTACGGCACGCGTGCAGGCCGGCGGTACGTTCGACCTGCGCGGCACGGCGGGTCGCGTCTTCAACAGCTACACCGTCGAGATCGGCGGCGCCGGCACCTGGCGTGATGTCCAGGCCATCAACTCCGGCGGTGGCGCCACCATCCACGTCTTGGCCGGCGGTACGCTGGACATCCTCGACGACGGAAACTTCGCGTACAACCAAGGCGGCGCTGTGGCGCGGCTGGTGAACGAGGGGACGATCGTGAAGCAGGCCGGCGCCGGCATCACTTCGGTCGGGGCCGCGTTCGACAATGATGGCCTGCTGAGTATTGAGAGCGGCACGATGTCCTTCACCGGCGGTGGCACCGCGGTCGGTGGCAGCTATGAGGCGCTGGTCGGCACGGAGCTGCGCTTCGCCGGCGGCACGCACACACTCGATGCCGCGACGACGCTCACGGTGCCGGGCACGGTGGGCGTCACCTCCGGGACCGTCACGACCACGGGCGTCTGGGCGCTCACGGGAGCGCTGACCGTCAGCGGCGGCACGCTGAACTATTCGGCGGCCGGAGGTGGGGTGGGCACTCTGTTCCTGACCGGCGGCACATTGGGCGGCGCGGTGGGCGGTGTGCTCACGGTGTCCGACTCAATGGTCTGGACGGGCGGAAACCTGACCGGCGCTGGCGGCAGTGTACTGGTGGCCGACGGCGCGCTCTTCGAGGCGCGCGGCACCGCCGGCCGCACGATGAACAACATGACGCTTGAGATTGCCGGCACGGGCGTCTGGCGTGACACGCAGGTGCTGGGCTCGGGCGGCAACGCCGTGCTGCGCGTGGCGCCGACGGGCAGCCTGGACGTCCAAGGCGACGGGAGCTGGGCCTACAACCAGGGTGGTGGTGTCTCCGTCCTTGATGTGCAGGGACCGCTTACGCGATCCACATCGGCGGGTACTGCCGTTGTCTCGATGAGTGTAGCCGTGGCGGCACCCATCGACGTGCAATCAGGCACCCTGCAGTTTGCGAATGGCGGCACGCTGGCAGGGTCGGTAGACATCGCGGCAGGCGCGACGCTTCGTCTGCCGAGCGGCACGTACACGATGCAACCCGGCTTCGCCACCAGCGGCTTGGGCGATCTCGCCTTGGCCGGCGCCACGCTCAGTGGACTCGCCGCCGCGGACACCGTGCCGATCGAGCGCGCCACGCTCAACGCCGGGGCACTGAATCCTTCGGCAGGCGGCACGGTGCGCGTGGATAGCCTGCTGCTCTGGACCGGCGGCGCGCTGAATGGTGCCGGCACCGTGCACCTGCCGCTCGACGGCATCCTGATGATGTCCGGCACCGGTGGCCGCAATCTCAACGCCGGGACGCTTTTCATCGAGGGCACTGCCGTCATCGCGGACGCCTTCACGATGAGCAGCGGCGGTGGCGCGGCCATCCACGTGGCGCCGAGCGGCGTGTTGAGCTTCGCGCAGCCGGCAGCTTCCACGGCCAATCTGTCCTATAACCTCGGCGGGGGCATCACGACGCTCCTGATCGAGGGCGACCTCGTCCTCTCCACCGACGCCTCCGCGGTGACGAACATGTCGTTCCAGATGCCGGGACAGACGACCGTCGCCGCCGGCACGTTGAACCTGACGGGCAGCGGCACGATCAGCGGCGTGATCGACAATGCCGCCAATGTCCTGTTCAACGGCGCGACCTACACGTTCACGGACGCCGCGAACTTGACGGGCCTGGGCGACTTCGTCATCGCAGGAGGGACGCTGAACACATCAGCCGCCTCGGACACCGTGGACTTCAGTAACCTCACGATCACGGGCGGCAACCTCGCGCAGACCGGCGGTTTCCTGATCGGGGATGTCGTCTGGGAGGGCGGCAACCTCATCGGCACGGGGCTTACGGCCGTGCTGGGCGACCTGCAGATGAACGGGACGGCCGGGCGCAACTTCCAGAATGGTGTGCTCGAGCCGCGCGGCACCGCGACATATGGCGGCACCTTCGTGATGAGCACCGGCAGCGGCGCGCGCCTCCGCAACCTCGGCAGCTTCGACTGGGCCGGCGACGGCACGATGGCCTACAACCTCGGTGGCGGCAACTCCGTCTTCGAGAATCTCGGCAGCTTCGTGCGCAACGCGGCGACGCCGGCGAACGTCGCGACGATCGGGGCCGACTTCGTCGACACGCTCGGGAGCGGGTTCAATGTTGATGGCGGCACCCTGCGGTTGTCTGGTAGCTCGAGCCGCATCGGCGGGTCGCCGGGACTGCTGGGCATCCTCGAGACCACCGCCGGGACCTTCTCGCTGCAGGCGGGCACGACGATTGGGTCGGACGGCGGGCTGCTGAGGATGACCGGCGGCACGATGACGGCCGACGCCGGTGCCACGCTGAACATCCCGACCTTCGAGATGACGGGCGGCACGCTGTCGCACGCGGCGACGCTTGTGTTTGCGGACGGTTTTGCCTGGGGCGGAGGAAACATCACCGGGGCCGGCGGCACGACGCGGATCGACGGCGGGACGATGGTGGTGACGGGCGCAGGGCGCACGCTCGACGCTGGGCACCTGCTGGACGTGACGGCGTTCGGCGCGGTGGACTTCGGGATGACAGGCACCTTGAGCACGGGCGGAGCGGCCATCATTCGCAATGCGGGTCTGTTTGATCTCACTGGCCCCGCGACGATCTCCTACAACCTCGGCGGCGGCGCTTCGCGCTTCGAGAACCTCTCCGGCGGGACGCTGCGCAGTAGCGGTGCCACGACGGGTGCGCTCAATCTCGCGGTGTGGAACGCGGGTGGCGCGCTCGAGGTCGCCGGTGACTCGCTGCGGCTAACCGCGGGAAGCGTGACGGCGTTCAATGGGACGGCCACCGTGGACGGCAGCGCGCTGGTTCTCGCGGGCGGGACGTTTACGCTTGACGGCGGGCTTGCCGTGGGCGGCGACGGCGGCGACCTCGTGGTGCGCGCGGGCGTCTTGGCCGTGGGCGCCAACACGCTCACCGTCGGCGGCGATCTCACGACGGCTGGCACGGGACTGCTCAGCATGACGGACGCCGCGAGTCTCGTCGAGGTGGATGGCAGCGCGACCTTCGGCGGCGCGAGCACGGCCGGGCAGATGACCGACGGCCTGCTCCGCCTCCGCGGGGACTTCGCGCAGACGGGTGTGTCGAACAGCTTCCGGGCGACCGGGGCGCACACGACTCGCTTCGAGGGATCGCTGGCGCAGAACATCTTGATGAGCGGCGCTGGCAGCGGGGGCGCGTCCTCGCGCTTCGCTCGTGTGCAGCTGTTCAACAACAACCTCCCGGTGACGCTGGAACTGCAGTCCGACGTGTTCGCGGGCTGGGTCGAGGACTCCACGGCGAGCGCGCAGGATGTGATCGGCTCCGCTGCGGGTGCGCTGTTCAGCGTCGACACCGCGTTCACGCTGAGCAACACGCTGTTCGACAACGTGCGGCTGGCCGTAACGGGCGGCGGCTTCGCCACGCTGCAGACGCTGACGTTCCAGAACATGGACCCGACGGTCACGCAGCTCACGGTCAGCCTCAACGCCGGCCAGCCCGTCTCCCTCACGAGTGGAACGACGTTCTCGACCGTTCCGACGAGCGGCCGCTACGTGGAGGCCATCCAGCGTACCGTGGGAGCACCTGGAATCCTGACCGTTCTCGCGCCGGTCACACCGACGACACCCGGAGCGTTCTATCTGCTCACACCAAACGGCGCCTCGTTCCCGTCCATCGTCTGGAATGGGGTGACGCTGCCGTAGAACCACAGCGGCACGCTACCGCATTCCCGGCAAGTCGGCTCGCGCCAGCACCGCCTCAACCAATTGCTGCAGCACCTCCGGCCGGTTGCCCTGCATATGCCGGCCCGGCAACCACACCAGTTCCTTCGGCTCCCCCGCCGCCTCGTACAGGATTTCCACCGACGCGCGCGGAATCTTCTCATCCTCGGTCGCATTCAGCATCACGACCGGTCGCGGCGACACATCGGCGATCCACTTCTCGGGCGTGAACCGCGGGCCGGACGCCAGCACGTTGGCGAGCACCGAAATGGGATACCGGGCGGCGGCCAGGGGTACGTCGCGCTCGAGCCCGCGTGCGATCATCCGCCGCGTATCGCCACCACCGTGCGCCAGCCAGAGTCGCGTGACGCGCGTATCGCGCGCGGCGGCGATGGTCGCAAAGGGCGCGCCGAAGCTCGCGCCCACCAACTCCACACGCGTCGGGTCCACGTCGGGCCGCGTAAGCAGGTAGTCCAGCGCCAGCTGCACGGCCGGCGGCGTGTCGTAGATGGCGCGCCGGATTGCTGGGACCTGCGCCAGCACCTCAAGCGCGCCCCGGGCACGGTGGTTTCCATCAAACGGATACTCCAGCGACGCGAACACCGCTCCACGCGTGTCGCCGATCAACGCCGCCGCGCCCTTGCCGCGCTCGTGGCCGCCGAGGACAAGAAACAGCGGCCGGCGCACGGTGCTGGACTCCACCGTGGCCGGCCGCCGGATCGCGAGCTCGATGCCGAGCCCGCTTGCACTCTCCACCCGCACTTCCTGCTCTGCCGTGCCGCCATCACGCGTTGGCGGACGTTCCTCAACCCGGACTATCGGTGCATGCCGACGGTTGAAGTGCGGCACCGGGTCGCGCAGCAGCCAGAGGGCCGCTGCCGTGAGCACAAGAAGCTTCGCGGTGCCCACAAACACGACGAGGCGACCGAGCTTCGCGGCGAGCGGTCGCCTCGTCGTCATACGACCTACTCGGGCTTGAGCGCCTTCACTTCGGGAGGCAGCTCAAAGGCCTTGGGGTCCTGCGGGCCGAATTCCACCGACGTGGTCGTCATCATCTGCTGCATGCCCATCGCACTCTGCGTCATCTTGTGTGGCACCAGGATGCCGTTCACGTCGCGGTAGTCGGAGAGTCGCGTCACGGCCTCGACCTCGCCCATCTGTGACTGCTGCGTCTGCCGCGACTCCACGAGCAGGCCGCTGGCGGAGGAGAAGCACTCCGTCGTCACGCGACCGGACTTCCAGGTGAGCTTGAGGCAGTTGGCCTTGACGCCGTCCACATCCACTTCGCCGGCGGCCTCGATGTGGGTGAACTGCTCCGGCTTCCGGGCCATCGAGTTCATGTCGGAACCGTCCACCAGCGCGGCAGCCTCTTGGCCGGTGATCAGCCGCGGGCCTTGCATCGGGTCACTGGACCACGCCGTCGTGCCGTCGTAGCCCTGCTTCATCTGGCCCATGCCCGGGATGTCGATGACCATCGCCATCAGGTTCGGGCGGCTCTGCATCGCGACGATGCTCGCCGTCATCCCGGCCGCAGGGATGTCCATCGTGATCGTGGACTTCATGCCCTGAATGCTGGCGATCTTGCCCTGCGGATCGATGGTCCTGGTGTAGCGCGCCAGGATCTCATTGGGCGACTGCGCGGCGACCGTGGCGCCGCCAACGGCGAGCAGCGCGAGCACGGCGAACGAGTGACGAAGGGAACGCATCATCGGACCTCTGAAGGAAAGGAGACTGTCAAGGAAATGTAGGGCCTAGCGCATCTCGCGGGCGAGCCAACGGCGCGCGGCCTCGAGTGCGGGGTCACGACCCTGCAACAAGGCACGCCGCGTGAGCGGCGCCGGCGTGTCGGGCAGCACTCCTACCCCCTCCACGCGACGCCCGTTCGCGTCTTCGTGGTTGGCGATCGGATGCATCAGCACATCGCCGCTCGGCAGCCGCAGCATCAGCGAGGGCAGGGCCATCCCCGCCGAGGTCTCGCCAAACACGCGGGCCCGCCCCAACGCCTGCAGCCCGGCGGCGAAGAACTCCGAGGAGCTCGCCGTGAAGCCATCCACAATGATGGCGATGGGCGCGTCGATGATGCCGCGCCTTGCGCCCGTCATATCCACCACGCGTGGATTGGCGCGCAAGTACAGCGTCGACCCGCGCCCATACATCGTACCGAGACTCCAGGCCGAGTCGGAGAAATGTCCGGCCACGCCGCTGATCATCCCCACCACCCCGCCGGGATTCCCGCGCAGGTCGATGATGACGCCAGGCGCACCGCGTGCGGCGAACAGCATCTCGTCAATCTTGGGCGAGATCACCGGAAACCACGCCGACCAGTGAATGACCGGCACCTGACGACGTCGCCACCAGGGACCGACGCTGACCATCTCGCTGCTGGTGTGCAGCACCTGCGGCGGAAGGTTGCCGAATCGGGTGATGGTGCCCGTGGCCGCGCCGTGCACGAGCTTCACACGGCGCGCGTTGCCACGAGCATCCACAATGCCGTACTCCGCCGTGTCGCCAAGCGCGCGCCGACCGATGGAAGTGGCCGCCTGCGTCAGCAGCATCTGGCCCATCGCCGCGTCCTCCGGGAACGCGCGCGCCAGTCGTTCGGCCAGCACCGCAACCGGCAGGGTGTCTACGTGAGTAACGATGTCGCCGGGCTTGAGGCCGGCCGCCGCTGCCGCGCTGCCCGCCGCGACATGCCAGATCACCAGCGTGTCGCCGATGGGGCGGAACTCGAGGCCCACCGTGCCCAGCGAGGCGCTGCTCGGCGCCGCCGTGGTTGGCGGCACCGCATCGCGCGGGATGAGCGCGAAGTGTGACTGGCCCGGGACGGCCGACAGGGCACGAATTGCCGAGCGGACGCGGTCGATGTCGGGTGAGGCACCGAGTGAGGAGCGGATGGAGTCGTGCGCCTGCTGCCAGCGACCGTGGATCAGCGCGGTGTCGTAGTAGATGCGGCTGATCGACGCCCAGGCCGTGTCGAAGCTGGCGAGGGGCGGCGGCGAGCCGTTGGCGCTCCCTTGGGCGGTGGCGGCCGCAGGTAGCAGTGCAAGAGCCGCCACGAGGCGGCGAGTCCAGTGCAGGTGCATCGGCGAGCGTCTCCTCGTTGCCTCGCGTCGGGTAGCCGCCGGCGACAGCGCGGCGGGGGACCTATCCAATATGGACGATGGTGCAGGCCAAGTGGTGACCACCGCCTCCCGGAGCACGCCCCCACGCGTATGTTTCGGCGTGCATCGGACCACACTCAGCCCCGACGACTGCGCCGCACTCGTCGATGAGCTTCGCGAAACGCGAAACCCGAACGTCTGGGTGTATCGCTACCGGCACCCCACGGAACCCTGGGTGTTGGCCATCGCGACGCACGCCGAACCGCAGTCCGGCAAGCTCTCCCTCGGCGGCTTCCGTATCGCACCGCTGGGCCGCGTGATCACGCCGGGGTTCTCGGCCGAACGTGAGGCCATCGCGCTCGCCATCGGGATGGAGGAGAAGGTCCACTGGTCGCGCGTGATCGGCGTGGGTGGACCGCTGGCCATTCGCGACCTCACGCGTGTGGTGGGTGGCAAGTGTGTACTGGTGCCGACGGACGACGCCCGCGTCGGCAATCCGCGCGATATCGGGTTGTTGACCTGGGCCGCGGAGTGCCTGAACGACTGCGAGACCCACGCGGGCGTGCACATCACGACGGGTCAGGACTTGGGTCACGGGGTGTTGTCGGATGGCCAAGGCTCGCTCGAGTTCCTGAACGCGAGATTCGCCGGCAGTGTGGTGGCCGATACGTCCGTGCCGACGGGCGAGGGCAACTACCAGATCCTCAAGGGGATGCTGCGCGCCTGCGCCGTGCCGCTTGAGCGCGCGACCATCGGCTTGATTGGCTGCGGCAACATCGGGATGCACATCATCGAGCGCCTGCGGGAGCATCGCGGTGTGCGCATCCTGGCCTGCGAGGCGCGCGAGCAGCGGCGTGCGGAGCTTGAGGCGATGGGGATCCCGACCTGGGGGCCCGAGGACAAGGCCGACTTCCTCGCCCTCGGGATGGACGCCTTGGTGGTGAATGCGAACGGCGGCACGTTGGATGCGGCGGCCATCGCAGCCTGCCGCGCGAACTCGGCGCTGCGCGTGATCTGCGGCAGCGAGAACCTGGTGATGGCGGACCACGTCGCCGGCACGGCGGCCCTGCGCGACGCCCACAAGGTCTATGCCCCGACGGAACTCGGCGGGATGATGGGCTATCTCACCGCGGTCGAGGAGTATCTGGCGACGCTCGAAGGGCAGCGCTTCGACGTGCAGACCGTGCTGGATGCGGCCGACCGCCTTGAGACTGCAGGCTACGAGGCCACGGGGCGCATCATCGCCGGCGGGCACCGCGAGACCTTCGAAGAGGCCATCACGGCGCTGTACGCCTAGCGCGCGCGAAAGCGCTGCAGGGCTTCCTTGGTGAAGTCCGAGAGGACCATCCGCCCGCTCATCTGGGCGCGCGTGTCCATCAGGGACTCCCAGTTCTCCGTGTCCTTCCAATAGATGCGCTTCATCTCGGCCATCGCCTCGGGGTTCGCCGCGGCGAGGCGCGTGGCGTGCGCGTGGACCGCCGCATCCAAGGCGGCGATGTCGGGGACCACCTGCGCATAGAGTCCGTGGCGCTCGCACCAGGCGGCGTCGTGCCAGTCCGCGTGGACGCCAAGGAACTGGAAGGGAGCAAGCCCGAGCTTCCGCTCGAGCACCACACCGACCACGAAGGGGCCGATGCCCACGGCGAGCTCGCTGAGCTTGGCGTCGGCGCCCTGCACGGCGACTGAGTAGTCACTGGCGGCGATGACGCCGAGCGCGCCACCGGCCGCGCGGCCTTGGATACGCGTGACGACGAACTTCGGCGCGCGGATCATCGCGAGGATCACACGCGAGAAGCCGAGGAAGAACTCGCGCCCCTCCTCAGGCGTGGCGACGGCCGTGAACTCGTCAAAGGAGGCGCCGGCGCAGAAGGTCTTGTGGCCGGCACTGCGCAACACGATCACGCGCGCGGCGGGGTCGGCGCCGAGCGTGCCGATGCCGTCGGCCAGCCGGCGGAGCAGGGCGCTGGGCAGCGAGTTCCCCTTCGGGTGCGAGAACTCGACGGTCCCGATGCCGTCGGCGACGCTGAGTTGGACGTCGCCGTCCGTGAGGGCGGAGGCGGAAGGGGCGCGGTCGGTCATGAGAGCAAAGATATCGGTGTTTCGGGCAGCCGCAGGTATCCGCGAGGGCTCGCCCGTGTCCGTGGGCGTCCGTCCGCCACTGGACCCAGCACGTCGCGGACTTCGTTAAATTGCCCGTATGCCGAAGACGACCGCCCCTGTCGAGGATCCGGCGCTCCTCGAGGCCTTCGAGGCACGCATTGCCGCCGGCGAGAGCATCGAGCCCAAGGACTGGATGCCCGAGCGCTACCGCAAGCAGCTGACGCGCATGATGGCCCAGCACGCGCATTCCGAGATCGTGGGGATGCTTCCCGAGGGCAACTGGATCACCCGCGCGCCATCGCTGCGGCGGAAGATGTCGCTGATCGCCAAGGTGCAGGACGAGGCGGGCCACGGGCTCTACATCTACTGCGGTACCGAGACGCTCGGCGTGGACCGGCACGACCTGTTCAACCAACTGCTCGATGGCACGGCCAAGTATTCCAGCATCTTCAACTACCCGACGCTCAGTTGGGCGGATATGGGCGTGATCGGTTGGTTCGTGGATGGTGCGGCGATCGTGAACCAGACGGTACTGGCCAAGGCCTCCTACGGCCCCTACGCCCGCGCGATGGTGCGTATCTGCAAGGAAGAGAACTTCCACAAGCGCCAGGGCTACGAGATCTGCGCCACGCTGGCCAAGGGCACGCCGGCCCAGCGCGAGATGCTGCAGGACGCGGTGAACCGCTTCTGGTGGCCCTCCCTGATGATGTTCGGGCCCAGCGACAAGGACAGTCCGAACTCGGCCGAGCTGCTCAAGTGGCGCGTGAAGCGGAAGACGAACGACGAGCTGCGCCAGCGCTTCGTGAACCTGACGGTGCCGCAGGCCCAGGCCATTGGCGTGACGCTGCCGGATCCAGACCTGACCTACAATGCCGAGACCAAGAACTGGGAGTTCGGCGAGATCGACTGGGCGGAGTTCTGGCAGGTGGTCGGCGGCAACGGTCCTTGCAACGCCGAGCGCCTCGCGGCGCGCAATGCGGCGCAGGACGACGGGCAGTGGGTGCGGGAGGCTGCGTTGGCGCACGCGTCCAAGCATTCGCGTTCTGTTTCGGTGGCTTGAACTGCATGCCACAGAGGCACAGAGACACAGAGAACTGCGAGGTCAATGTTGAACTGCGCCCGCAATCTGGCGTGCAGCGCGTAGTTCACCCTTGGCTTTCCTCTGTGTCTCTGTGCCTCTGTGGCAAAGCTGTTTCCCTCATTGGGCAGAAAGCATGAGCAACGAACAATCCTGGCCCTTGTGGGAAGTGTTCACTCAGGGCAACAAGGGCGAGCCGTTCGAGCACGCAGGGTCGCTGCACGCGACGGACGCCGAGCACGCGTTGCAGAATGCCCGCGACGTGTACACGCGGCGGGGCGAGGCCGTGAATCTTTGGGTGGTGCCGTCGACCGCGATCACCGCGTCGGCGCCGTCGGATGCGGGACCGTTCTTTGAGCCCGGCAACGACAAGGCGTATCGGCATCCCCAGTTCTACAAGGTCCCGCAGGGGATCCGCGTCTTCTGATGGCCAAGCCGCGCGAGCAGGAAGAGGAAGGCGGCATCGCCGCCGGTGAGGCGGAGAAGGGGACCGTCAACGTCGCCGGGCCGCGGCAGCTGCCGCTTGGCGAGCCCATTGTCGAGTATCTGCTGCGGCTGGGCGATGACCGGCTGCTGCTTGGGCATCGGATGTCCGAGTGGACCGGGCATGGGCCCATCCTTGAGGAGGACATCGCGACGGCCAACATCGCGCTCGACTTGATCGGGCAGGCCGCGCAGTTCCTGCGCCTCGCGGGCGAGTTGGAGGGCCAGGGTCGCGACGAGGACGCGCTCGCGTACTGGCGCGATGGCACCAAGTTCCGCAACTGTCTGCTGGTCGAGCTGCCCAAGGGCGACTTTGGCGACACGATGGTCCGGCAGTTCCTGTTCGATGCCTACAGCGTGTTGCTGCTCGAGGCGTTGGCGACCAGCGGCCACGAGGGCCTCGCCGCGATCGCCGCGAAGGCGCTGAAGGAAGACAAGTACCACCTGCGCCACTCCAGCGAGTGGGTCGTGCGCCTCGGCGACGGCACCGACGAGTCGCACGCGCGGGTACAGGCCTCGCTCGACCGCCTCTGGAGGTATACCGGCGAGCTCTTCCTGCGCGATGAGGTTGACGAGGCCGTGGCGGCGCTTGGCGTCGCGGTCGATCACGGCGCGCTGAAGTCGCGCTGGGACGCGCTCGTGGACGACGTGCTCAAGCGCGCGACACTCACGCGGCCGGCGGATCTGCCTTGGCAGCAGGGTGGCCGCCGCGGGCGGCACACCGAGCACATCGGGCACCTGCTGGCGACGATGCAGAGCGTGGCCCGTGCACATCCCGGGGCGACCTGGTAGCGCCGGCGAATGACTGATGCGTGACCGCGGCGGACCTTTGGACCGCGACCGTGCGTTTGTAGCAATGCGATGACCACCGACACGACCTTCTCCCGCGAACGGATCTTCGAGATCCTCTCCGAGGTGCCGGACCCCGAGGTCCCGGTCATCTCCGTCGTGGAACTGGGCATCGTGCGCGACGCGTCGCAGCGCGCGGATGGCACGGTGGAGATCACCATCACGCCGACCTACAGCGGCTGCCCGGCGATGTTCGAGATCGAGCGCGACATCCGCACTGCGCTGGAGCAAGCGGGCGCACCGGCGATTGAAGTGAAGACCAAACTTTCGCCAGCGTGGACCACGGATTGGATCCCGGAGGAAGCGCGCGAGAAGCTGCGCCGTTACGGCATTGCGCCGCCCGGGAAAGCCGACACCGGCGGCTTGGTCACGCTCGTGCGCGCCAAACCGCCGGTGCAATGCCCCTGGTGCGGGTCCACCAACACCACGCTCAAGAGCGAGTTCGGGTCAACGGCCTGCAAGGCGATTCACGTGTGCAATACGTGTCGGCAGCCGTTTGATGAGTTCAAAGCCTTCTAGGACGAAGGACGGAAGACGGAAGAGGCGAGGCCGTACGGCCTCGCCTCCTTCGTCCTTCGTCCTTACACCTGCGCGCCCTTCCAGCGGCCTCTCCTGAAGAGCAGAAAGCTCACCAGCGCCAACATCGAGTACGCCACGCTGACCGAGATGAACACGCCGCCTTCATCCAGCGTCGTGCGGTACGCGAGGAACCAGGCCAGCGGGATCTGCAGCATCCAGAACACGCCGAAGTTGATCCAGCTCGGCGTGCGCGTGTCGCCGGCGCCATTGAAGGACTGCTCCAGCACCATGCCCACGGCGTAGGCGGGGAAGCCAAAGGACATCATCCGCAGGCCGAACACGCCGACCTCCTTCACGGCGGGGTCCGCCGTGAACAGCCCGATGAGTTGTGGCGTGAAGATGATGAACAGGATGCCGGTGAGTGTGAGCACGGCCACGTTCAGCTTGGCCGCGGTCCACACGCTCTGCTCCGCGCGGTCCGGTTGCTTGGAGCCCAGCGACTGGCCCACCATCGTTGCCGCCGCCGCACCGATGCCGAACGCCGGCATCAGGGCGAACAGCAGCACGCGAATCGCGATGGTGTAGCCGGCCATCGCCGGCGCACCGAAGCCTGACACCACGCGCACCAGTCCCATCCAGCTCATCGAGCTGATGGCCACCTGCAACGTGCCCCAGCCGCTGAGCTGGGCGATCTTCACCATCGTCGTCGGTTCGATGGCGAGGTGCTGGCGCGAGACCTCGAGATGTCCGGTGCCACGCGACATCAGCCACAGCGCATACATGAGGCCGGCGCCTCGCCCGATTGTCGTCGCCCAAGCAGCACCGACGAGTCCGAGCTCCGGTAGCGGACCCCAACCGAAGATCAGCGCAGGGTCGAGGATGCAGTTGAGGCCGTTGCCGAGGATCAGCACGCGCATCGCCACGGCCGGGTCGCCGGCGCCACGAAACACGGCGTTCACAAGGAAGATGAGGAACGCCGTCGCCGACGCACCGAGCGTCACGCGGGCGAAGGGCGTGCCGACCGCCACCACCTCGGCGTCGGCGCCCATCAAGGCCAGCAGCTCGGGCGCAAAGATTGCGCCCAGCAGGCCAAGCCCGCCGGCCAGTGCCGCGCCAAGCAGGATGACCTGCACGGCCGCACGTGCCGCGCCATCGGCGTCCTTCTCTCCGATGCGCCGCGCCACCGTCGCCGTCGCGCCGATGCTCAGGCCGAAGGCGATCGTGTACAGTACGATCATCAGCGACTCGGTGAGGCCCACGGTGGCCACAGCTGCGGGCCCCAGCTTGCCGACAAAGAACACGTCGACAACTGCGAAGATGCTCTCCATCATCATCTCGATCACCATCGGGACGGCGAGGAGGAGGATGGCGCGGCCGATCGTGCCCTGCGTGTAGTCGTGCTCTGTCCCGCGGATGGCGTCGCGCACGTCGCGCCAGAAGCTGTGCTGCTCGGCTGGCGCGGTCACGGCTGTCGCCTCGGGGAGAGTCTGTTCAGTCGAATGCATATGGTGCTCGTCGGATCCACAAGAAAGTCAAACGCCCCACCTGCCGAGTGTTGCGAAGCAGGGAGGGGCGTGGATCCGCGAGGAGCGACCTTTGTCGCTGCTACCGGCGGTGCCCTGCTTCGTGCGTCGCGCGCATCCGGACGGCGACCGGCGTCCGGTCGCGCCCAATGGCGGCGATGTCGAGACGAAGCGTTGAATCCATCAATGCACCACGGTAGAGGTTCTGCCGAGAACGTACGGTAGCTGCGTGTCCCGGGATTCGCAAATCGGGATGGGGCGGGCCGACCCCGCGCACGCGCGCGGCCGGACGCTGGCGAACCGAACTGTTCCTACGTCAGATGCGCAGCAGGCGCTCGATTCCCGACACGATGGCCGGCACGTCCGGCAGCACCGCCGCCAGCAGGTCAGGGTGGTACGGCATCGGGATGTCCTCGGGCGCGAGGCGTTCGATAGGCGCGTCCAGGTACCAGAACGCTTCCTGCGTCACTGTGGCCGCGACCTCGGCGCCGAAACCAGCCGTGTGGTTGTCCTCGTGGACGATCAAGCAGCGGCCCGTCTTGGTCACCGAGGCCAGCACGGCGTCGGCGTCCCAGGGAGCGATCGTGCGGAGATCGAGCAGTTCCACCTCGCCCTCGAACTGCTTCGCGGCCTCTGCGCAGCGATGCACCATCGCGCCCCAGCTCACGAGCGTGAGCGCCTTGCCCTCCTGCACCACGCGCGCACGGCCGAACGGCAGCACGTAGTCGTCGCCGGGATATCGAGAGCTGCCGTCGCCCGTCATCAGCAGGGAGCGGTGCTCGAAGAACACGGTGGGGTTCGGCGAGCGCATCGCCGTGCGCAGCAGGCCGACGGCGTCCGCGGCATTGGATGGAATCGCCACCTGCCAGCCGTAGGCGTGGGCGAAGCGCACCTCGTCGGAGAGCGAATGCCAGGGGTCGCCGACATCCTTGCCGTAGCCACCGGGCATGCGTACGACCATCGGCGATGCGAAGCGATTGGCCGTACGCCAGCGCAGCGTGCCGGCGTTGTTGAGCTGCTCGGTGGCCGGGTCGGCGTACTTCCGGAACTGGATCTCCGCGACGGGCATCAGGCCGCTGATCGCCAGGCCAGCCGCACGGCCGATGATGCCCTCCTCGGACAGCGACGTGTCAAACACACGGTCGCGGCCGAACAGCTTCTGCAACCCCTCAGTGACGAGATGCACGCCACCCTTCTTGCCCACGTCCTCGCCGAACACCACGACCTTCGGATTCACCTGCAGCTCGTGGCGCAGTGTGCGCCGCACGGCCTCCGCGAATCGCAGCAACTCGCCGTCCTCCGAGGCTTGTTCGTTGCCACCCAGCTTGCGGCGTTCGGCGCGGCGCAGGCCGCCGAACGCCTCTGTGGCGTCGTCACGATCGTCCGCATACACGTGCTCGGCGATGTTGGCGGGATTCGGCGTCGGACGCGCACGCGCGGCCGCCAGCGCGCGTTCCACATCGCGCGCGACCTCGGTCTCCAGTGCGCTCCACTGCGAAGCGCTCATGTGCTGCGGGACAAGGAACTTGCGCAGGCGCGGCAGCGGGTCGCGCGCCTGGTCCGCCGCGATCTCGGCGTCCGTGCGATAGCCCTTCTGATTGTCGGGGCCCGAATGGCTCGAGAGCCGCGGCACGGTGAGCCGCACCAACGCGGGCCCCTCACCGCGGCGCACGTGCTGCACGCAGTCGCTGAGCAACGCGGCGCACTCGGCGGGGTCGGTGCCGTCGCCGTTGCGGATGAACAGGTTGCCGAAGCTCGAGAGGTTCTTGCTGATGTCGCTACCGGGCGTTTGGAACTCGCCGCCGACGGAGATGCCGAGCCCGTTGTCCTCGATGTAGAACAGCATCGGGAGCTTGAGCGTGGTCGCCATCGTCAGCGCGGCCCAGAAGCCGTTGGTCGCCACGGACGCGTCGCCGCCGAGCGCGACGGCAATGCAGCCGGCGTAGGAGGCGTTCTTCAGGATGTCGCGATGGTACGTGATGGCCTGCGCCCAGCCGGCGGCGGGCGTGTACTGCGAACCCACGTCGCCAGCCATCGGCAGCACGATGCAGCCGGACTCGCGCGGGAAGTTGCAGACCACGCCGATATCGCGACCGTCGGAGAATCCACCCGCGCGCCCGAGCGGTGAGCCGAGCGCGTCTTCCATCGAGAGGCCAAGCGACAGCAGCAGGGGCCGGCTGCGATAGTAGGCCCCCGCGGCATCGCGCGTCCCAGTGAGGAACTGCCCGAGGATGACCTGCGCCATGTCGTGCCCACGCGCCGAGAACTGGTAGAGCACGACGTGGTCCTTGGGGACGGTCGCGCGGTTCCGGTTGGTCTGCTCCTCGGCGTCATCCAGCGCACGTGAGCAGAGCACGTGGTAGGCGACCTTGCGCCAATCAATGGACGCCGGGGGCGGGGTCTTCTTCGCAGGCATTGGGGTGGAATCTGGCTTGGTGGCCCTTGTTGCGGTACTCGTCCGTTCGCTGCTTGGCTGGATCGATGTGAATTACCACGGAGACACGGAGACACGGAGAACTACAACTGCTCTCTTGGGGGTCCGCCGCGCCGGAATCTGTCCGAGGACCCCTTCAAGTGCCGTTGCCGTTGCAGTTCTCCGCGTCTCCGTGTCTCCGTGGTAAAGTGCAGTTCCCGCATCCCCACACCCCAGAGGATAGATTTGGGGAAATGCCAATGATCCTGAGCGAGACACGAGACGGCGTCCTCGAGCTCACGCTGAACCGGCCCGAGGTCCTCAACAGCTTCAATCGCGAGATGGCCCAGGAGCTCCAACGCGAGCTCGGCCGCGCGGCCAGCGATCCGGAGATTCGCGCCGTGCTGCTCACTGGCGCGGGGCGCGGCTTCTGTGCGGGGCAGGACCTTCAGGAGGCGCTGCCGCAGGATGGCGACGAGATGCCCGACATCTCGGAGATCGTGCGCGCCTCGTACAACCCGATCATCACTGCCATTCGGACACTTGAGAAGCCCGTGCTCTGCGCCGTGAACGGCGTGGCGGCGGGCGCGGGCGCGAACCTCGCATTCGCCTGCGACCTCACCATCGCCGCCGCCGAGGCCAGCTTCGTTGAGAGCTTTGCCAAGCTGGGGCTGATTCCCGACACCTCGGGCACGTTCTTCGTGCCGCGGCTCGTGGGATCGCAGCGCGCGACTGGGATGTTCTTCCTTGGTGGCAAGGTCCCCGCGGCGCAGGCCAAGGAGTGGGGCTTGATCTGGGATGTCGTCCCCGCGGCTGACTTGATGGCAACGACCCGCGCACTCGCCGCGCAGCTCGCGCAGCAGGCCACGCGCGGCTTCGGGCTTACCAAGCGTGCGATGAACGCGTCGTGGCGCAATGGACTCGAGGCGCAGCTTGAGGTCGAGGCGCAGTGCATGCAGGAGGCCGGGCGCACGGCGGACTACGCCGAGGGCGTGCGCGCCTTCCTCGAGAAGCGCGCCCCCACCTACCAGGGCAAGTGACCGTGCCGCTCGACGCCGGGATGAGCGTGGGCGTTGTTGGTGCCGGCGCGATGGGCGCCGGCATCGCGCAGGTCGCCGCGCAGCGCGGACACCAGGTGGTGCTGGCGGATTCCGCCGCGTCGGCAGTCGAGAAGGCAAAGGCCGGCCACGCGAAGGCGATGGCGCGCGAGGTGGAGAAGGGGCGCGCCACACAGGCCGAGGCGGACGCGACGCTCAAGCGCATCAGCTACGTGGCTGGCGTGGGCGCCGAGGAGCTGAAGCGCTTCGCCACCTGTGGCCTCGTCATTGAGGCCATCGTCGAGAACCTCGGCGTGAAGCAGGAGTTGTTCCGCGCGCTTGAAGGCGTCGTTGCAGCGGATGCCGTGCTGGCGTCGAACACCTCGTCGCTGTCCGTTGCCGCCATCGCCGGCGCCTGCGCGAATCCGGAACGCGTGTTGGGCATCCACTTCTTCAATCCCGCGCCGGTGATGCCGCTGGTGGAGATCATCCCGGCGATGGCGACCGATGTGGTGCTGGTGCAGGCAGCGCGTGAGCGCATCGCGGCCTGGGGCAAGTTGCCCGTCGTCGCCTCCGACACGCCGGGCTTCATCGTCAATCGCATCGCCCGGCCGTACTATGGCGAGGCCCTGCGCATCCTGGAAGAAGGCATCGCCGACTGCGCGACCATCGACTGGGCCCTCAAGTCGCAGGGCGGATTCAAGATGGGTCCCTTCGAGTTGATGGACTTCATCGGCAACGACGTGAACTATGCCGTCACCTGCTCGGTGTTCGAGGCGATGTACTACGACCCGCGCTATCGGCCGGCGCTGACGCAGCGGCGGCTCGTCGAGTCAGGCTGGCTCGGCCGCAAGACTGGTCGCGGCTACTACGACTACCGTGATGGCGCCGTGTCGCCGGCGGCCACCGAGGACGCCGCGCTGGGCCGCGCCATCCTTGACCGCGTGCTCGCGATGCTCGTGAATGAAGCGGCAGACGCCGTCCAGATGCGCGTGGCCAGCCCCGAGGACATCGAGCTGGCCATGACCAAGGGCGTGAACTATCCCAAGGGCCTGCTGGCCTGGGGCGATGAGATCGGTGCCTCGGCGGTGCTGGCGACGCTGGAGTCGCTGCAGCAAGAGTATGGCGAGGATCGGTATCGGCCGAGCCCGCTGCTGCGCCGCGTGGCACGGTCCAACGGGAGACTGCTGCCGTGAGCACCGACGTTCAACGGGGAGTTTCGCGATGAGCGAGAAGGATGCGCCGCGCCCGCATCGCGGCACCGTGTTCACGCCGGTGATCGGCGGCGACGCGCAGTCGCACAAGCTGCCGCCGGACGAGGTCGTGGCGCGGATGTTCGCGCAGGACAACTTCTCCAAGTGGCTGGGGGTCGAGGTGCTCGAGGCCTCCGAAGGACGCTGCATCCTGCGCATGACTGTGCGCGAGGAGATGACCAACGGCTTTGGCACCGCGCACGGCGGCATCGTGTTCGCCTTCGCCGACACGGCGCTGGCGTTCTGCACCAACGCCAGCGGACTCACCAGCGTGGCGCTCGACTGCACGATCAGCTATCCCGCCGCGACGCGGCCGGGGGATGTGCTCACGGCGGTGGGCGTGCAGGAAACCACAACGCGGCGCACCGGATTCGCTTCCGTGACGATCACCAATCAGGACGGACAGACTGTCGGGCACTTCCGTGGCACCGTGTACCGCACCGACAAGCCGCATCGCTAGCCCATGACTGACGCATTCATCGTAGACGGTATTCGCACGCCGGTAGGGAATCTCGGGGGCGCCCTCGCGCCCGTGCGCGCCGACGACTTGGCGGCGCACGCCATCAGCGCACTGCTCGCGCGGCAGCAAGCGCTGGAACCGGCTCTGATCGCCGACGTGATCCTCGGTTGCGCCAACCAGGCGGGCGAGGACAATCGCAACGTGGCGCGGATGGCGCTGTTGCTGGCCGGGGTGCCGCAGAGCGTTCCCGGCGAGACAGTGAACCGTTTGTGCGCGTCTGGCCTCAGCGCGATCGCGAACGCCGCCCGCGCCATCAAGGTGGGCGAGGGCGACATCTACGTGGCGGGCGGCGTGGAGTCGATGACCCGCGCACCCTACGTGATGAGCAAGAGCGCCCAGCCCTTCGGCCGCGACATGCAGCTGTTCGACACGGCGCTTGGCTGGCGTTTCGTGAATCCCGCGATGAAGTCGGCGCACGGCACGGACTCGATGGGCGAGACCGCCGAGAACGTGGCAGAGCGCTACAGGGTCAGCCGTGAGGACCAGGATGCGTTCGCTCTGCGCTCACAGCAGAAGGCGGCCGCTGCGCAGAAGTCAGGTCGGCTCGCCGAGGAGATTGTTGGCGTGAGCATCCCGCAGCGGAAGGGTGAGGCTGTCACGGTCGCGGCGGACGAGTTTCTGCGGCCTGACTCCACGATGGAGAAGCTCGCCAAGCTCAGGCCGGCGTTCCGACACGACGGCAAGGGCTCGGTCACGGCGGGCAACAGCTCAGGCCTCAACGACGGGGCGGCGGCGCTGCTTGTGGCGTCGGCAAAGGCCGTCAAGGATCACAAGCTCATGCCGCTGGTGCGCGTGGTGGCCAGCGCCGCAGCCGGCGTCGAGCCGCGCGTGATGGGGATGGGTCCGGTGCCGGCGACGCGGCTCGTGCTCCAGCGCGCCGGGCTCAGGCTGGAACAGATGGACGTCATCGAACTCAACGAGGCCTTTGCCGCGCAGGGCCTGGCCTGCCTCCGCGAGCTCGGCGTGGCCGACGACGATCCGCGCGTGAACCCCAACGGCGGTGCCATCGCGATCGGCCATCCGCTGGGGATGAGCGGCGCGCGGCTCGCCTTGACCGCTGCGCGCGAGTTGCAGCATCGCCAGGCGAAGTACGCGCTCTGCACGATGTGCATCGGCGTGGGGCAGGGCTACGCGATGATCCTCGAGCGCGCCTAGGCGTTCGCCCGATGAGCATCTACGCCTTCGACGACTTCATCCCGGTGGTGCACGAGTCGGCCTTCGTGCACCCCAAGGCTTCCGTCACGGGCAACGTCATCATCGGCCGCGACGTCTACATCGGCCCTGGTGCCGCGATCCG
This sequence comes from Gemmatimonadaceae bacterium, assembly GCA_019637445.1. Taxonomy (NCBI): domain Bacteria; kingdom Pseudomonadati; phylum Gemmatimonadota; class Gemmatimonadia; order Gemmatimonadales; family Gemmatimonadaceae; species Gemmatimonadaceae bacterium. The sequence continues at coordinate 294,544 of JAHBVS010000002.1, forward strand.
CGGCGACTGGGGCGGCATCGTCATCGAGGACGGCTGCAACGTCCAGGAGAACTGCACCATCCACATGTTCCCGGGCGTGACGGTGGTGCTCGAGGCAGGCGCGCACATCGGGCACGGCGCCGTGGTGCACGGCGCGCGCATCGGCGCCAACGCCTTGATCGGCATGAACGCCGTGGTGATGGACAACGCCGTGGTCGGCGGCGGCAGCATCGTCGGCGCACTGTGTTTCGTGCCGACGGAGATGCAGATCCCGCCGCGCAGCGTGGTGGTCGGCAACCCGGCCAAGATCGTGAAGGAGGTGAGCGACGAGATGCTCGCCTGGAAGTCGGACGGCACGGCGCTGTACCAGCAGCTGCCGGGCCAGATGCGCGCGAGTTGGCGCGAGGTGGAGCCGCTGCGGGAAGTCCCCGCCGACCGGCCCACGCAATCCAACGTGCTCAAGACCTGGAAACAGACGCGCGGCAATCAATAGCGCGCCGCATTCGCCCATACGGGGATTCACGCGATGAAGCTCAAGAACTACGCACTCGGCCAGTGGGTCGAGGGAACGGGCAAGACCACCACGCTTTACCACGCGGTCACGGGCGAGCCAGTGGCCGAGGCGTCGAGCGGCGGTCTCGACTTCAAGGCGATGACGGAGTATGCGCGGACCGTGGGCGGCCCGAAGCTGCGGGCGATGACCTTCCACGAGCGCGCCGCGATGCTCAAGGCCGTGGCCAAGCATCTGATGGAGCGCAAGGACGCCTTCTACGCCATCAGTGCGCAGACCGGTGCGACCAAGACCGACAGCTGGATCGACATCGACGGTGGCTTCGGCACCTTCTTCGCCTACTCGAGCCGCGGGCGCCGCGAATTCCCGAACGAGACTTTCCACGTCGAAGGTCCCACTGAGCCGCTGTCCAAGGGCGGCAGCTTCGTGGGGCGTCACATCTGTGTGCCCTTGGAAGGCGTCGCGATTCACATCAATGCCTTCAACTTCCCGGTCTGGGGCATGATGGAGAAGCTCGCGCCATCGCTGCTTGCCGGCGTCCCCGGCATCGTGAAGCCCGCCACCGCGACGAGCTATCTCACCGAGGCCGTCTTCAAGGAGATGATCGCCAGCGGCATCCTGCCCGAGGGCGCGGTGCAGCTCATCTGCGGAAGCGCCGGCGATCTGCTCGACCACGTGCTGGAGCAGGACGCGGTCGCCTTCACGGGTTCGGCCGCAACCGGTCGCATGCTCAAGGAGTCGAAGGCCGTCGTCGAGCACGCGGTGCGCTTCAACATGGAAGCGGACTCGCTCAACTGCGCCATCCTCGGGCCGGACGCCGCGCCCGGCACGGCGGAGTTCGACCTCTTCATCAAGGAAGTCGTGCGGGAGATGACGGTGAAGGCGGGGCAGAAGTGCACGGCCATCCGCCGCACGATCGTCCCCGCAGGGATGGAAGAGGATGTGATCACGGCCATCCGTGCGCGATTGGCCAAGACCGTGGTGGGCGACCCAAACGTCGAAGGCGTGCGCATGGGTCCCCTCGCCAGCAAGGGCCAGGTGCGCGACGTGGGTCTCGCCGCGGAACGCATTCGGAGTGCCGCAGAGCGTGTGGTCGGTGGCGGTGACTTTCAAGTCGTTGGTGCCGACCGCGAGAATGGCGCGTTCTACGAGCCCGAGCTGATGTACTGCGCAGACCCGCTGGCCAAGACGGAGCCACACGACGTGGAGGCCTTCGGGCCGGTGAACACCGTGATGCCGTATCGCAATCTTGATGAAGCGATTGAGTTGGCGCGGCGCGGTCGCGGTTCGCTCTGTGGCTCGCTGGTCACCGCCGACGCCAAGACCGCGCAGAAGGTCGTGCTCGGCGTCGCGCCGTACCACGGGCGCCTGTTGGTGCTCGACCAATCAAGCGCAAAGGAGAGCACGGGCCACGGATCGCCGTTGCCGAACCTCGTGCACGGCGGCCCGGGTCGCGCCGGCGGCGGCGAGGAGATGGGTGGCGCGCGCGGCGTGCTGCACTACATGCAGCGCACGGCGGTGCAGGGCAGTCCCAGCGTGCTCACGGCCATCACCCGCGAGTGGACCAAGGGCGCGGCCGAGACCACCGACGCGCTGCATCCCTTCCGCAAGACCTTCGACGAACTGCACATCGGTGACACGCTGCTGACCGGCACGCGCACAATCACGCTGGACGACATCGTGAAGTTCGCCGAGCTCTCGGGTGACAAGTTCTACGCGCACATGAACGACGAGGAGGCGCGCAGCAACGGCATCTTCGAAGGCCGCGTGGCGCACGGATACTTCATCGTTTCCGCGGCGGCGGGGCTCTTCGTGGAGCCCTCCCTCGGGCCCGTGCTGGCGAACTACGGCTTGGAGAACCTGCGCTTCACCAAGCCTGTGTATCCTGGCGACACGATCCAGGTGCGACTCACCGTGAAGCAGAAGACCGCCAAGGCCACGGTGGACGACGGCATTCCGCAGGGCGTCGTGGAATGGGATGTCGAGGTGATGAACCAGGACAAGGAGCCAGTCGCGCTCTACAGCATCCTGACGCTGGTGCGGCGCGCGGCGTGACCGTGGTGGCAGCCGCGGGCCGCGCTGCACCGCGCGGCGCGGGCTCGCCGGTGGATGCGGCGCGTCAGCCCTGCAACCAGCGCGCCGCGTAGAAGCCGGCCGCGCTCACGCTGCCCGTGAGCACCACGCCCCAGGCCAGGTCCACCGGCACCACTCCCGCGGGGAATCCGCGGAGCAAGGCGAGGCTCGTGAGGTCGAACGCTGCATAGGCCGCGAGCCCGAACACCGCGCCCAGCGCCAAGGCGCGCGTCAGCGACTGCTTCTCGACCGCAGGCAGGACGCACAGAATGACGATGGCGGCCACGTAGATCAGGTAGAACGCCAGCGCCGCGCCCCAGTTGGTGTCCTCTCGCAGCAGCTCGCCCATTTGGTTGCGATAGAACCCGCGCGCGACGAAACCCAGCCAGGCGATGTCCAGCGCGAAGAACGCCGCGGTGCAGAGCGCGTAGAGCTTCAGGTAGAAGGCCATGGGGGGGGGGAGCTGTCAGCGCGTGAATGAAACGCGGCGGGCGACGAGCGGCCGCGCTCAGCGCACCGTGATACGGATTGGCTTGGAGGCCAAGGCCGGCCCAATCACCTTGTGCTCGTGGTCGGCGACCACCAGCCGCAGCGTGTACGTGCCCGGCGCCAGCGTCAGCGTGGTCTCGATCTGTCCGGCGCCGAAGTGCCGGTGCAGCGAGTCCGCAGGGATCACCACGCCGGTTGCCGGCGGTTCCACGTTGATCAGAATGTGGAAGTGCCCCGTGTTGGGAAACTGCGCACCGGCTGGTGCCACGCCGAAGTTGCGCAGGCCGAAGGCCACCTCGAATGTGCGGGGCAGCACGGCACCGTCGGCAGGCGCGCGAAAGTACACCTCAGGCGCCGGAGGGGCGGGCGTCTGCGCCTCGGCGCAGCCGGCGCTGACAATGCTGCCGGCCAGAAGCGAAACGGCGAACAGAGATCTGGGAAGTCGCATGCGCAGAAGTCCGTGACGTGGCGTCGGGAGTGTTGGTAGGTAGTATACGCTTGTCATCGCGACATCGCTCCGCGAGCCGAATACTCTCCGCTGGCCAAGGATTGCACGTGGATGCCCTGACCATCAGTTGGATCGCCGCCCAGGCGGCCGCCATCATCGTCAGTTCACCGGTTGCCGCCGCGACGCAGGATGCGAACGGACCACGCGTTCCGCCGCCTGCCGTGGTGGCTGCCGGCGTCACCCAGGCGGCGCAGGGCGGTGTCTACGATGCCGCGTACTACCGTCGCCTCGACATCCATCGCTACAGCTCGTACGCGATGTTGCCGCTGTTCGCCCTGCAGGTGACAGCTGGCACGCAGCTGTTCAATCGCGGCAGCGAGGCGCCAGAGTGGGCCAAGGTCGGGCATCGGGTCGGCGCCACGGGCGTGGCCGCGATGTTTGCCACAAACCTCGTCACGGGCATTCCGAACCTCGCCGTCAGTCTCCGAGATCCGCGCGATCGGGGCAAGAAGATCCTGCACGCGAGCCTGATGATCGCGGCGGCCGCTGGGTTCACCGCGACGGCCGTTCTCGCGGAGCGCGCCGAGGGCGATCCGGATGCGCGCTATCGGCACCGGCGGATGGCGTTCACCTCGATGGGCGTCGCGTTCGCCGGCTGGCTCACGATGCTGGACTGGACCGACGAGTAGCTTGCGGGACGGCGGGGTGTGTGCGAGCGTGAGCCGGGCGACCGGCGAAACCTCCTGGTCGGGAACCTCGTAAGGATTTGGTCAGGTTCATCCCCCACACCTGGACGGCGTCCATGATCGTGCAATCTCAGGCAGCGCTCGCCCCAAACGCGCCGGTCGCTCCGGCCGGAGCCGCCACGGCCGTCCAGGGCCAGGGCGTCGGAACTCCGGTCGCGGCCCCGTCGGGCCCACACACGGCGCGCGAGATGTATCAGGCGATGCGCGCCCAGCGTCGCATCATCCACGACCAGTTGGACCACGCCGAGTCGGAGCGCAGCAACATCGCGGAGCAGCTACGCCGTGAGGGAGTCACCGGCGCGGACCGCGAAGGGCTGGAGTCCCAGATCCGCGACATCGATGCGCGCATCAAGGACCTGCGCGAGCAGCACGCGGCCGCCGAGCGCTCGGAGGCGACGGCTGCCGGCGTTCCTGGGGCCACCGCGCCAGCGCCACGGAACCCCGCAGAAGCCGAGGCGGAGCTGGTCATGGCCGTCTCGATGACGTTCATCTTCGTCTGCCTGCTGCCGCTGACCATCGCCTACGCGCGCCGGATCTGGAAGAAGAACGCGGTGACGATCCAGCTGCCGCCCGAACTCGACACGCGACTGCACGGGCTGGAGCAGGCAGTGGAGGCCACGGCCGTGGAAGTCGAGCGCATCGGCGAGGGCCAGCGCTTCGTGACGCAGTTGATGGCGAAGCGCGCCGAGCCGGTGCACGCCGCGCTGGAAGCGCCCGGGGGCAACCGCTAGCGGGTTGGCGGACCCGTGCCGAAGGGATAGCATTGGGCAACCAATCCTCTCCCTCGGACCCGGGACCATGCCCTTTCTCGCTTCCGCGCGTCGCGCGCTCCTCGCGCTGGTCGCCGCTGCCTCGCTCCTCGGAGCCCAGCAAGCGGCCCCGCTGATCGGCCTGCGCGTCGACGCCGACCGCAACAAGCTGTTCCTCGAGATCCCCACCGCGCAGCTGGATCAGGACCTGCTGCACCAGATGACGCTGGCCACCGGTATCGGGGTGTCGCAACTGGGCTTGGATCGCGGACAGCTCGGTGGCGCCGATGTCATTCGCTTCGAGCGCCGCGGCCGTCGCATCCTCTTGGTGAAGGACAACTGGAGCGCCCGCGCGCCGGCCGGCGATGCGGCCGCGCAGCGCGCCGTGGCCGAGGCCTTCCCGCGCGGCATCGCCGCATCGTTCGCCATTGAGAGCGAGGCCGACGGCCGTATCGTGGTGGACGCGACGAGCTACTTCCTCAGCGATCTCTACGGCATCGCCGACGGCGTGCGTCGCGCCCAGCAGGGCTCGGCGCGCGTGGACGCCAACCGCAGCTGGTTCGACGAGACCCGCACACGCGCCTTCCCGCGCAACGCAGAGATCCACGCGGTGCTGACCTTCAACGTCGACAACCCGGGTTTCGCGCTGCGCCGTGCCGCCGCCGAGGCCTCGGCGCCGGTGTTCGAAATCCATCACTCGCTCGTGGCGCTGCCCGCGCGCGAGGGCTTCCGGCCGCGCGAGGCGGACCCGCGCTCCGGGTTCTTCGGCACGGGCTTCCTCGACTTCAGCCAGGGCTACGACGGCACGTATCGCGCCGGCTTCGCCGACCGCTGGCGCCTGGTGCCGAAGGACCCGGCCGCGTACCAGCGCGGCCAGCTCGTTGAGCCCGAGAACCCCATCATCTACTATCTCGACCCGGCCATTCCCGAGCCGTACCGCTCCGCCTTCCGCGAGGGCGGGAACTGGTGGGGCAAGGTCTTCGAGGCTGCCGGCTTCCGGAACGCGTTCCAGGTCCTCGACCTACCCGCGGGCGCCGACCCAATGGACGCGCGATACAACCTCATCTACTGGGTGCATCGCAACGCACCCGGACCGTCCGTCGGACCGTCGTTCTCCGACCCGCGCACCGGTGAGATCCTGCGCACGGTGGTGCGGATGGATTCGTACCGCTCGTTGATCGACTACAACATCTGGGCCGGCCTCGTGCCGGCGGCGGGTCCGCGCGGCCTGAACATGAACGCGGAGCAGTTGGCGATGGCGCGGCGTCGGCAGCACACGGCGCACGAGATCGGCCACACCCTCGGCCTCTCTCACAACTTCATCGCCGCCACCAACGACCGTTCGTCGGTGATGGACTATCCCGTGCCGATGGTGACGGTGGACGCGCAGGGCCAGCTCGATCTCTCGAAGGCCTACGCGCCCTTCGCCGGGGCCTGGGACTCTCTGGCGATTCGCTGGGGCTACACCTGGTATCCGAACGAACGCGCCGAGCGCGAGGGTCTGGCCCGCATCGTAGCCGAGGGCCAGCGGCGCAACCTTCGCTTCGTGGCCGACCAGCACGCCGGTGCCGACGGCTCGATCCCCGGTGCCACGCGCTGGGTCGAGGGCCGGACGATGTTCGACGCCGTGGACCGCACGGTGGCCGTGCGCCGCGTGGCGATGGAGAAGTTCGACGAGCGCGCGATTCAGCCTGGCGAGCCGATGTATCTGCTCTCGATGCGTTTCACGCACGTGTACCTGCACCATCGGTACTCGCTCGAGGGACTGGTGAAGTACCTCGGCGGTATGGACTTCCGCTATGCGATGCGCGGGGATGGGCAGGTGCCGACGACCGTGATTCCCGGTGCCGAGCAGCGGCGTGCGCTGACGATGGCGTTGGACGCGCTGGAGCCCTCGCAGTTGGCCATCCCCGAGCGCGTACTGGCGTTGATCCCGCCGGTGCCGCCGGGCGGCGACGGCCAGATGGACTGGATCGAGCGCGCCGGCACCACGGTGGACCAGCAGGCGATGGCCGGTGGTCTGGCCACCGAGGTGATCGAAGGCCTGATGGAACGCAACCGTCTGCAGCGCGTGGTCATTCAGCACGCGCGGAATCCGCAGGACATGCCAACACTGATGGAAGTGTTGCAGACGATCGTTGATAGGACGTGGTTTGCCTCCGCCGCGCGGACGCCAAACGACCAGGCCCTGCGTCGCGCGGTGCAACGTGTCGTGCTGAATACGATGCTGGACCGCGCTGGCGACCAACGGGCCGCGCCCGATGTGCGCCAGGTGACGGCGATGCAACTCAAGCAGCTGGCGGAACGCTTGGCCGCGGTCGCGCCGGGTGGCCCGCCAGCCGACCAGGCCCTGCGCGAGTCGGCGGTCCGCGAGATTGCCGCCTTCTTTGACGGGGACGACGACCCGGCCAAGCGCTCGCGCTTCACGGTGATTCCGCTTCCTTGGCCGTAGCACCGCCCTAGGCCTTCCGTGATGAACGGCTGGCCGTTGGATTAAATGTTGATGAAGCAGGATGCGCCGCGCCGTACGGGTCCACACCGTATGGCGCGGCGCAACCTTTTTGGGGACCTCGGTGTCCTACCATGGTCGCGTACCGTGGCGCCGCGTGGCGTCGTCACTCCCCACCCGAGGTCGAAGGCCGATGTCCCTGCTTCGCTCCCGCCGTGTAGTCGCCATCGTCGTGCTGCTCGTCTTCGTGAGCGCGGCCTTCGTGCTGGCCCGGCCCTCGACCGATACCGATGCCGCCCTGACGGCCATCGTGAAGGAAGGCGAGTTCGTCGTCACCGTGACCACCGCCGGTGAGCTGCGGGCGCGGTCCTTTGTCCAGATCCAGGCCCCGCCGGGCATGCAGCAGGCGAACGCCTTCAACGTGAAGATCCAGACGCTGGTGCCCGAGGGCACCTTGGTGAAGTCGGGTGACTTCGTGGCCGAGCTGGACCGCTCCACCTTGGCCCAGCGGATGTCGGACGTGTCCCTGGCGCTACAGAAGGCGCAGGCACAGTACGACCAGGCCGTGCTGGACTCCGCGCTCAACCTCTCGCGCGCCCGCGAGGACATGCGCGGGATGGAACTCGCGCTCGAGGAGAAACGTCTGGCCAAGGAGCAGGCGGTTTACGAGGCGCCCACGGTGCGGCGCCAGGCCGAGATCGACCTCGAGCGCGCCGAGCGCGCCCTCGCGCAGGCCAAACTCGACTACGTCACGCGCACCGAGCAGGCCAAGGCCAAGATGAGCGAGGTCGGCGCGGACGTCCAACGTCAGCGCAACATCCTCAGCATCGTGCAGAGCGTGATGCAGGGGTTCACCATCACCGCGCCGTCGGACGGGATGGTCATCTACGTGAAGGAATGGAACGGCAAGAAGAAGACCGCCGGCAGCCAGGTCAATCCCTGGGAGCCCACGGTCGCGACGCTGCCGGATCTCACGAAGATGGAGTCGATCACCTACGTGAACGAGATCGACGTGCGAAAGGTCGCCGTCGGCCAGTCGGTTGCGATTGCGCTGGACTCCGATCCCGGCAAGCGACTCAGCGGCAAGGTGACGGCGGTGGCGAACGTGGGCGAGCAACGCCCGAACTCCGACGCCAAGGTCTTCGAGGTCACGGTGGTCGTGGCGGAGGCGGACACGACGCTGCGGCCCGGCATGACGACCAGCAACACGATTGAGACCTCGCGCCTCGCCGGCGCGCTGTCGGTGCCCCTGGAGGCGGTGACCTCCGACCAGGACGTGCCGGTCGTGTACAAGCGCAGCGGCGGTCGGGTGGTCAAGCAGGAAGTCGAGACCGGCGTGATGAACGAGAATGAGGTGGTCATCCTGCGCGGCGTCGCGGCGGGCGAGGAGGTCTTGCTGGTGCCGCCGAGCAACGCCGATCGCCTCACGGTCCAGCGACTCGAGGGCTCCCCGACGTCGCTCGGCGGCGACAGCGGGACCGCCACGCGCAGCGTCCCCGCCGCACGTGACACGGCAGCCTCGAAGGCACCGCGTGCGCCCTGAGTCCGACGCCGTGGGCGAGGCCGAGCTCGCCTCGCCACGCGCGGTGCCGGGCTCGCGAATCCGTAGCTTCATTGCCCACGCCACCTTCGCCGCGCGCACGGCCCTTGAGGCCGTGGCGCACAATCGGCTGCGCGCCGGCCTGACCTCGCTGGGTATCCTCTTCGGGGTGGCGTCCGTGATCGCGATGCTGGCCATCGGCCGCGGTGCCGAGGCCGAGATCCTCGAGCAGATGCGCCTGCTTGGTGCCAACAACGTGCTCGTGGCGCCCTATGTGGAGCAGAAGGAAGGGTCGGCGGACGAGGAAGAGGACTCGAAACAGCCCAAGCGCTATACGCCGGGGCTTTCGTATCTCGACGCGCTCGCCATTCGCGAGCACATCCCGGGCGTGGAGACGGTGAGTGCCGAGGTGGTGATGAACACGGCGCTGACGCGCGAGGGGCGACGCCGTTCCGGGCGCGTCGTCGGCGTTGATAGCTCGTACTTCCGCCTGCTCAACATGCCGGTCGCATCGGGCCGCGCCTTCAGCGAGCAGCAGATGGAGCTCGGGCAGCCGGTGGCGATCATCGGCCACGGCGTGCGCACGCGCTTCTTCACCACGGAAGATCCCATCGGCAAGCCGATCAAGGTCGGCGAGATCTGGCTCACGGTTGTCGGCGTGCTGGCCGACCGCCAGGTGGCCGGCGAGAACACCGAACGCCTCGGCCTGCGCGACGTCGGGATGGACGTGTTCGTGCCGCTCAACACGATGCTGCTGCGCTTCCGGAACCGCGCGCAGGTCACGCAGCAGCAAATCGAGATCGCCACGCGCCGCGCCAACGTGACGATGCCCAACGAGGAGGAGCCGCCGCCGGACGTACAGGCCGAGCGGGCGAACTACCACCAGCTCGACCGCATCGTGGTGCGCGTGGCCGACTCGCGGCAGGTGCCACAGGTTGCGGATGTGGTGCGCCGCATGCTCACGCGCCGGCACAACGGCGTGGTGGACTTCGAGGTGACGGTGCCGGAACTGCTCTTGCAGCAGGAGCAGCGGGCCAAGACGATCTTCAACGTCGTGCTCGGCGCCATCGCCAGCATCTCGCTGATCGTCGGTGGCATCGGGATCATGAACATCATGCTGGCGTCCATCCTTGAGCGCATCCGCGAGATTGGCGTGCGGCGCGCGATGGGCGCCACGCAGCGCGACATCCTCGCGCAGTTCCTCGCCGAGGCGGTGCTGATCAGCCTCGCCGGCGGCGTCGCCGGGATCCTCGTCGGCGGCGGGCTCAGCCTCGGCATCGAACGGCTGGCCGGCATCCGCACGATGGTGTCGGTGCCGTCGGTGGTGGTGGCCTTCGGTGTGTCCCTGACCGTTGGACTCGTGTTTGGCATCGTGCCCGCCTGGCGCGCCGCGCGCCAGGACCCTGTCGTCTGCCTTCGCTACGAATGAGCATGCTGATGCGCGTGTTGCGGATTCCGTTGTTGACCGCGGCTGTGGTGGTGTTGCCTGCGGCCGTCGCGGCGCAGGAGCCGCTACGCCTGACGCTCGCGGATGCGATCGCGCGGGCGCAGGCCCAGGGGCCCACGGCGCTGGCCGCCAAGGCCACGCGCGACGCGGCGCGCCATCGCGACTGGGCCTTCACGGCGAGTTGGCTGCCGCAGGCGGCGCTGAATGGCAACGTGCCGACGTTCAATCGTTCGATCATCCCCGTGCTGCAGCCGGACGGCTCCACGCTGTACCGCGCGCAGGAGCAGAACGAAGGGTCGCTCAACGTCGCCATCACGCAACGGCTGCCGTTCACCGGTGGCGACCTCTTCCTGAACTCCGGCCTGTCGCGGCTCGACGTCGTCGGCAATACGAGCACACGGACCTGGTCGTCCACGCCGATGCTGGTCGGGATCCGCCAGGACATCTTCCGCCCCAATCGCGCGCGCTGGGACGCGCGCGAGCAGTCGCTGCGCGCGGATGTTGCCGAGCGTGCCTATGCCGAGGCCTTGGAGGACGTGGCCATCCAGATCGCGAACGCGTTCTTCGACGCGTACACGGCGCGCCTCGGCTATGAGAACGCGGTCTCCAACGCGGCGGTGAACGACACACTATACACGCTGAACCAGGGGCGCTTCGAGGTCGGACGCATCGGCGAGAATGATCTGCTGCAGAGCGAACTCGCCCTGCTGCGCTCGCAGGTGGCACTCGATGGCGCGCGACTCGAACGGGACCGCACCCTCGCGTCACTGCGCCTCGCGCTGGCGTTGCCGGTTGGCGCCGAGTTGGAGATCATCGTCCCGACCGAGGTGCCAGTGGTCAATGCCGACACCACGGCGGCGGTGTCGATGGCGCTGCGGCATCGCGCACAGATGGTGGAACTGGAGCTGCAGGAGACACAGGCCGACCGCCGCATCTCGGAGGCGCGCTACGGCACGGGTATCGGCGGCACCATCTCGGCGTCGATGGGACTGAACCAGACCGCCGGCGCACTCGATGGCGCGTACCGGGACCTGCGCGAGGCCCAGCGCTTCACGCTCGGCATCTCGATGCCCCTCGTCAATTGGGGCAGCCGTTCGGCCAACATCCAGGCGGCGCGTCTCGACAGCGACCGGGTGGACCACCTCGGCCGGCAGACGCGCGAGCAGACGTCGCAGGAGGCGCACTTCGCGGCGCTGGGCCTGGCGCAGGCGCGTCGGCAGTTGGCCATCGCGGCGAAGGCGGACACCGTCGGCGCCAAGCGTTTCGAGGTCGCCAAGAACCGCTATGTGATTGGCCGCATCGGGATCGACAACCTGTATGTTGCGCAGTCGGAGAAGGACGGGGCGCTGAACCAGTACCTGAACTCGCTGCGCGGCTACTGGGTGGCGTACTATCGGCTGCGGCGCGTGACGATGTTCGATTTCGTGGCGGGCGCGCCGATCCGCTAGGTTGCAGTAGACTCATCTCCCTCACCGAGGTTCCTCGATGTCCCGAATGCTTCGCACGATGATTCTTGCCGCGGCCTTGGCCCCGGCACTGCCCGCCCAGAGCAACGATTGGCGACAGGAGTTCCTCGCCGTGATGCAGACGGCGGCGGACAAGTACATCCAGCTCGCCGAGGCGATTCCCGCCGACAAGTACACCTGGCGTCCGGCGGAGGGCGTGCGCAGCGTGGCCGAGACCTTCCTGCACGTGGCGACGGCGAACTACGGGTTGGCCAGCAACCTGGGCGCCCAGCTCCCGGCGGGAGTGCCGGTGCGTACCCTGGAGAAGAGCACCACCGACAAGGCGGTGATCGTGAAGCACCTGCGCGATGCCTTCGCGCACTTCCGTGGCGCGGTGGAGGCCTTCCCGGCCGATCAGCCGACCAAGATGGTGCGCTTCTTTGGGCCGCCGGAGATCACGGCGCGGCACTTCCTGTACTTCAACGCCGACCACAACGGCGAGCACCTGGGGCAGTTGATTGCCTACGCGCGCTCGGTCGGTGTGACACCGCCCTGGTCCGCCGGGAACTAGGCGCCGCGCGGCACTCGCGTCGGCCGCCGACTGGCCGGCGGGCAGACACACTTCGGGCCCGACGCTCCATGCGCGTCGGGCCCGAAGTCGTATCAGTACGTGATCTGGATCGAGGTCACGAAGAGCCGGTCGATCGTACCAAACGTCGGTTCCGGCTGGTTGTCGTAGCGGATCGCGTAGCCGACCTTGAGGCCGATGCGCGCCGAGATGGGCGCCACAACTGCGGTCTCGGTGTTCAGGCGCCAGTCCTTGGGCGTCTTGAAGTTCGGGATGTAGTCGGCACGTTGCTCGAAGTACGAGCTGCCGGTGAATGCGTGGCGATAGTACATCGCGGCCCGACCGCTCGGGAAGTCGGATTCCACACCGGTTGTGGAGAGTTGCTGCGTCACCGAGGCGCCGACGTCGAGGCGCAGCGTGTCCGTGGCGCTGCCGATGGCGCGCCACGTGAGACCCGCCTGCTCCTCAAAGCGCCGCTTGATGCCGGCAAACGTGTTGCGGTCGAAGCTGCCCGCGACGTACGCGGAGAAGAGGCCAGCGAGCTTGTAGTCGGTGCGTAGACCGGCGCGCAGGTTGTTGGTGTTCTCGACGCCGTCCTGCTCACCCCGCACGATGCCGAACGTCTGCTCGAGGCTCCAGCGAGCCTTGGACCAGGTGAACTTGTCGCCGATGCTCATGGTCGTCACGCTGGTGTTGCCGCTCACGCTCACGTAGCCAAAATCGGCCGTGAACTTCTTCACGGCGGCGTCCTGGCCGGCCGCGGTCGAGGCAAGGATGGCGAGGGCGGCCAAGGGGCGCGCCAGGGTCGGGGCAAGTCGCATACTTGTCGGGGTGAGAGGAATGGGTGAATCTAACCGCTATGCCGCGCTCGCTCTACGATGAAACGGTCCGCGCCGAGGTCGTGGCGCGCCTGGACCGCCTGCAGCCCAGCGCCGCCGCCCGATGGGGCCGGATGGACGCGCCGAAGATGGTCGCCCACGTCACGGAATGGTTCCGCATGTCGAATGGCGATCTGTCGGTCCGCGTGCGCAGGGTGCCGGGCCGAACGCTGCTCCGCTGGCTGATCATCTACGTGCTGCCAATGCCCAAGGGCTCACCCACCGCGCGTGAACTGATCGCGCGAGTGCCGGAATCGTGGCCGCAGGATGTGGCACGTCTGCGCGCCCTGCTCGAGGCGCAGCGGCGTCGGCAGCCGGCGCGGCCTGTGCCTGACCATCCGCTGTTCGGGCCGATGCGTGAGGACGACTGGGGCGTGCTCGCGTGGAAGCACACCGACCATCACTTCCGGCAGTTCGGCATCTAGCGGCGCGTTGTCCTACCAGCGCCAGTCGCGGTAGAGGTCGAAGCCCAGCTGGTAGATCTGCGCAAAACTGCCGATGCGATTGCAGGGCGCCGAGCCGGGGGTGAGCGAGAGTTCGGCCGACAGCCGCTCGCGCGGCCGGTACTCGGCGGCGATGCCGAACCACGCGGGCAGGGACTGGGCCGCGCGGTTCTCGCCACGGCAGACGCCGCCGGAGAGCCGGAGATACGAGTCGGTGCCGATCTGCGTGCCCGCCGTGAGCGCGAAGCTGTTGAGCAGGCCCTCGAACGAGTTCAATGTGAAGTCCTGCGGCGAGTCACCCGCCACCGTGACGACCTGCAACTCGCTGAGGAAGGGCAGGCGCGCACCGAGCGCACGTTCGGCCGCGCCACCGAGTGACGGTACCAGCGCAGCCGTCGCCAACCGCACCGCGGACGCGCTCTGCCCATCCAGTGCGAACGTCGGCGCGCCGAAGAGCAGGTAGGAGATGATCTCGGTCTCGCTGGCCGTGGTGCCGAGGTCGCTGGACGACAGTGCGAGTCGCGGTTGGTCCACCGTTCCGCTCAGCCGTGCGCCGATGTGTACGTCCTCACGATCCGCTTGACGCACCACATACGAAGTGTGGATGTCGAGTGTCGGGGAGTTCGTCAGCGGCCCGTTCATCCGCACGCGGCCGCTGTCCACCTGGAACGTGCGCTGGAGCAAACCGAGATCCAGTCGATACGTCCCACGCTCGGCCTGGATCTCGCCAATGACACTGGGTTCCGTGAGACGGCCGGTCACATTCACCTCGCCGGTCAGCTGCACGCTGGCCTCGGGGGACTTGAGCCGCACCTCGTTGCCAAGGCGAACGCGCAGACCCTCGAGGTACGGCGCGTACACGGAACTCGCCGCCTCGGCCTCCTGATCCTCGGCCAGCTGCAGCACCTGCCGCCGTTGGCGGCCAATCGACACGTTGGCGTTGGGAACAGTGACCACGCCGCCGATGGCCAGCGAGTCCAGCGGACCCGACATCCGCAGCTGCCAGGACACGTCGGCCTCCGCGACGCGGGGGTCGTCGATCAGTCGGAGACTGCGGGCGACCGAGCGCAGGTCGGCGCGCCAACCGGCGGCGGTGCGCACGACGGCGCCCTCCACGCTGGCGGTGTCGTTGGTGGCGCGTTCGTCGGCAAGACGCGCGCGGTACACAAGGATCGAGTCGGGGGCAAAGCCGACGTCCGCATCGAACTCGCGAAACCCGGTACCGAGTGCGGGAATGGCGAAGGCACCGTCGCGCACGAGCAGGATGCCTCGCGGCTCCAGGGCGCGCCAGGTGCCCGTCACCTGGATGTCGGCATCGTAGCCGCCTCGCAGGTCCCGCAGACCGGGCGCGAAGGCTTGGACGCCAGCGAGCGGCGAGCCGTCGGCGGTGACGCGCACGTAGAGCGGTGCCTCGAGCAGCCGCTGGTCGATCGTGCGCGACTCGAGCCTGAGGTCCAGTGGTAGCTCGGCGGTGACGGCAAAGGCGTCGCGATCCTGCAGCTCACCGCGCATCAGGACCTGCGCCACCTGGTCGGCAAACTGTGCCTGAAAACTGAATCGCGGCCCGACGGTACCGTCGACCACCGTGGAATCCAGCGCGCCTGTCATCGTCAGGCGCGGGGCCGCAGTGGAGCCCGTGAGCGTGGCGTCGAGCGAGACGGCACCATCCACCCGCGGCGGCATCAGGCCGGTGAATCGCGCGTGGCGCAGCGGCACCCGC
The DNA here is from genome assembly GCA_019637445.1 of Gemmatimonadaceae bacterium. Taxonomy (NCBI): domain Bacteria; kingdom Pseudomonadati; phylum Gemmatimonadota; class Gemmatimonadia; order Gemmatimonadales; family Gemmatimonadaceae; species Gemmatimonadaceae bacterium. The sequence goes on from JAHBVS010000002.1 coordinate 310,029, forward strand.
GTCACCACGCTGCGCAGGTATACCTCGCCCGCCGACCTCAGCTCCGCGTCGAGCGTGAGTTGCGCGCCATCATCGCTGGACAGATCCAGTGAATCGACCACGGTGCGATCGGGGCCGGCGAACACGCGGGCCGGCCGCCGCAGGCGCCAGGCGGCGTTCTGCGTCCGCGCTTCCAGTGAGTCCAGCCGCAGCTCGAGGCTGTCGCCCATGTAGTGCACATCGGCGCGCGCCGAGGCGACGACGGTGTCGGCGGCGATCATCCGCAGCGACGCGTCGGCCCAGGCCGCCTCGCGTACCGTCGCTTCGGCCGAGAGCCGATGCACCGGCAGGCCGAGTCCATCGATCTGCACGGCGTCGAAGGTGACGAGGCCACGCGTCGCCGTGGGCAATCCGCCGAGCAGGAGTTCGGCGTCGACCTGGCGCACGGCGTACGATCCCGCGTGCAGTCCCGTGGCCCGCAGCTGTGCCTGCACGTCCAGTGTGTCCAGCGAGCCCAAGGCAATGCCTTCGAGTCGCGCCGATCCGCCGAGCGAATCGGCCCAGGCCTCGGCCAGCGAGTCGGAGAGGAAGCCGGCGAGCAGTGCCGCGGAGTCGAGCACGGCCACGAACCTCAGCGTGTCGCGCAGCGCGGGCTCGCGGCTCAGCCGGCCGCGCGCGGCGAACGAGCCAACCGGGCCGCGGATGGCGATGGTGTCCACGCGGATGCCGCCGGGTTCGAGCAGCAGGTCACCACGACCGTCGGCCAGCGAGAGTCCGGCGAGCTGGCTCGTGGAATCGATCGCGAAGCTGATGGGGCCACTCGGTTCCTCCCAAGGACCGTCGAGCCCGAGCGTGGCGCGTGCCGTGAGCGCGTGCGGGGGCAGCACCAAACCCGGCGCGAAGCGCCGCAGGTCGAGTGCCCACACGGCCGCCTCGCCCTTGAGCACCAGGCGCGCCGTGTCCATCGAGGTGGCGCCGCGAAATGCCACGTCCGCGTCCTCACCGGACAGCGCGAGGTCCAGCGCCACGGAATCACCGGTGGCGGAGACATCGAGCGTGCCGTGCAGTCGGCCGGCGAGTCGCTCGGGCGTGAACGCGCGTCCCAGTGACGCGACGCCGACCGTGTCGAGCGACAGGCGCGCCTCGAGCCAGGTGGTGGACACGTCGCTGGCGAGGCGACCGCTGCCGCGGACGTGCGAGCGCGGCAGCGCAGCGTCCACGTGCACGAGGTCGAGCTCGCGGAAGGCGATGTTGGAGACGGGGCCGTCAAGCAACACGCGGCCGCGCAGGAAGCCCTGCAGGCTGTCCGCGACGTCCGTCACGGCACCGGCCGTGCGGACGTCCATCGAGTCGATGCGTACCGTGAGCGGCTGCAGTCGCGTGTCGGTAGCGAGCAGGTCCAGACTTCCTGCGACCGTGAACTGCGACTCCGCGCCCGCGATGCGGCGATCCTCGTAGGTGAGCGTCGCCGAGTCGAGCAGCCAGCGGTCGAGCGGTCCGCCGCGCGCGCGCAGCCGGCCGCGCAGTCGGCCATCGAATGGCGGCGGGGGTGTCGAGTCGCCGAAGAGCTGACGCACGAGCACCAGGTCCAGGGGTGCCGCCACGACGTCCACGTCGCGGATCTCGAGGGCGCCCGTCGCGTCCGTCACGTCGGCCATCAATCGGCCGCGCAGGTCGGAGTCGCCCGCGCGCAGCACCAAGTCGGTGATGCGGTAGCGCGTCGTGCCCCGCCGCGTCCCGTTCTGGATGGCGATGCGGCCTGTGGCGCTGCCGGAGTCGGGCACCAGGTCGCTGGCCCAAGCGAGATCTGCGAGGTCAACCCGAACGGCGCGAAGGTCCAGGTCGAGTCGCGCGTCGTCGCCATCCTTGGGCAGGCCGATGGCGCCGTTGAGGGCGAGCTGCGAGCCGTCCACGCGCAGCGTCGGGAAGGCGAGGCCCACCGAGTCCGGCGTCACGACCACGCGTCCAATGGCCTCGCGCAACTGCAGTGGCGGATCGTCCGCCCGCAGGCTGGCCGAGCTGACGTTGAACTCGGCTCGCCCGCTGGCGACATCGAACGAGCTGGCACCCAAGCCAAGCGCGATCCCGGAGTACTCGCGGCGCAGCGACGGCGCGTTGGGGACGCTGTCGGGTCGTGTGACGCCAACGGTCCCGTTCTGAAGTTCCAGCGAGTCTACGCTGAACGTCCAGGCCTGGCGCTGTGATCCCTCCGTCGGCGTGCTCGGCGTGGTCGACGGGGTCTCGCGAAGCAGCGCGGCGACGTTCCAGTCGCCGGCCGCGTCCTGCTCGAGTTCGACCGTGGGATCCGCGATGAGCAATCGCTGAATGTGAACCTCGCGGTCCAGGAGCGGCGCGAGGGCCACGCGAGCGGACACAGCGCCAATTCCAACCACGCGGCGGCCCGACGGGTCAGTCAGCGAGAGCGAGTCGACGGCGACACTGCCGATGGGCGTGAGCCGCAGGCCGTGGAGCTGCAGCACGGCGCCATCGACAAGTGCTGCTGCCGCGGCCTCGGCGATGCGGCGTGCCGCCCAGGCACGCCCGCGATCCGTCTGCAGCACGAAGGTCGCAAACGCGGCCGTCGCTACGGCGGCGCCGCCGACGAGCCCCAGCGTCACCCAAAGCATCACGCGCAGGCGGCGCCGCACCTAGAACGCCTCGCCGATGCTGAAGTGGAAGGCGAGGCGCGGGAACAGGCCCTTGGGACGCGAGGGCCGGAACGTGGCAGGGCAGCCGAAGGGCCCGAGCAACTCGGCGCGCGCGTCATCCAGCGGCTCCTGCGAGCCCGGCGATACGCAGATGGCGCGCCCCTGCCGCGTGCCGCTGGCGCGCTGGAGGTAGAAGGCCGGCCCCGCTTCGTAGGGATGCCCATTGTATCCGACATCCACGCGGAAGGGCCCGAGAGGCGTCACCACACGTACGCCGATGCCCGGCGTGGCGCGCAGGCCGGTGACGGCGTAATTGCCGGAGGTGTTCCACACGCGGCCCGCGTCGAGGAACAGCACCCAGCGCAGCAGGTCGCTGGGCCAGCCGTGGCGGGATCGCAGCTCGATGTTGATGAGCGCGTTCGCGAGACCACCGGCGGGTGCGCTGCGCTCGAAGCCATCGGCGGCGTCCGCAATGCCGACCAGCTCACCGCCAACCGTCTGCGTGTCCGGCGGCGCGGCCACCACATACGCCACGGGGCCGAGCTGGCCTTGGTTATAGCCGCGCACGGTGTTCTGGCCGCCCGAGTAAAAGCGCTCCTGCGGCGGCACCAGCGCGCCCGATCGGCCGTGCGTGCCGATGTATCCACCCGAGAGGCGCAACGCGCCGACGAGATAGCGGTTGAGCGGGCGATACAGCGCGTACTCGAACTGCGAACGCGTGAACACCAAGCTGGTCGTGTCGACGCCGGGCACATCGAGGTTGATGTGCCCGAGCCGCGTCTCCACCGCCCAACGCT